>CAYWHG010000376.1:0-1508 GCA_964457865.1 uncultured Steroidobacter sp. | reverse complement strand
CGGAAGGTGACGCCGGCGAACCGCACGGCCAGATCGCGCTGGCCTTCGCCGCGCTTGTCGGTCTTCATCGGATGCGTGCCGAGCGCACGCACGCCGAGCGGCATGGCATCGATCGCGGCGGAGTCGCGGATGCAGCCGTACACGATGACGCCGCTCCACCCGTTGTCGACCGCCTTCTGCGCCAGCAGATCGCCCAGCACTGCGCGCCGCATCGAGCCGCCGGCGTCGATCACCAGCACGCGGCCGTCGCCGCGTTCGGCGACGAGATCGCGCACGCGCGAGTTGTCTTCGAAGCACTTGATGGTGGCAATCGCGCCGGCGAAGCGCGGGTTGCCGCCATAGGTGGCGAACAACGGCTCGCAGACTTCGAGTTCGTCGCTGAATTGATCGCAGAGATCGGCGGTGCGGAAATCCATGGCGGGGACCTGAAGGATGAGGTCGCCGCAGTGTGCCGGAGCGGGAAGAGCGGGAGAAGCGGTGAGCGATGACCTTCCGTCACCTCCGCGCAGGCGGGTGTCTGTCCGGCCTCGACAAGATGGATCCCCGCCTGCGCGGGGGATGACGGATCAGATGCGTTGCGGTTCCTGTCGCGCCGTTACTTCGTCAGCTTGTCCACCAGGCGCGACAGCAGCGAATCGTTCTTTGGCAGCCGGCGGATGGCGCTCTCCGACAACTGCACTTCGCGTGCCTCGTCGATGAGCTGTTCCTGCAGGCTGCGCTTCTGGAGCGACTTGTGCCGGCCGGTCGCAGACGTGGATGTCTTGCTCATCGGTGCCGAGCGCCTGGCCGCAGGCACGGCCGACTTCGCTGCCGGCTTCAGAGCCTTGTGCTTGCCGCTTGCGCCCACCTTGAACGACCCGGTGGCGCCCGGCTTGAACGAACCCGTCGCATTCGGATTGAACGAACCGGTGGCGTTGGGATTGAAGGTGCCGGTCGGGCTGCGGTCGGTGACTTCCATGGTCACGGTCGGGATCGTCGTCGGTTTGCGATCGCGCGCGTGATTCAGTTCGATGACCCGGCTTTCCGACTGGGCCGCGGCCGTGGCTTTCGGTGCCGGCGCGTCCTTGAAACGCGCCTGCTCGGCGGTGCTGATCCGGATCACGCTCGGCGACGGGAAGAACGTACGCAGGTAGCCCGACACGGCTTCCGCCGAAACCTCTTCGCGGAAGAAGCCGAGGCGCAGCGAATACACGATCTTGCCGCTGCCGGCATTGGCGATCGAATACACGCTATAGGCCTCGAAGATGTCGAGATGCGGCATCGCATCCAGGTTCACCGGGCGCTCCGACACGACGAGCTGGATCGAGTACCACTTTTCCTGCGAGTCGTCGTTCAGTTCCGCATTGGTGAGTGCGCGGATGGTCTGGGTGCTGTCGAGTTCCACGGCGCGGTGGTTGCCAGCCGGCGCCACGCGGGGTGCCGCCGGTGCGGCAGCCGTGGCCTTCGGTTCCGGCGCCTTGCGCGCGGGTTCGCTCTTGGCGGCCGCCGGCTTCGGCGGTTCCTTCGCC
>CAYWHG010000375.1:0-1528 GCA_964457865.1 uncultured Steroidobacter sp. | reverse complement strand
CCAGTGGCCAGCGGCCGTCCTCATCATTCCCATTCCTTGACGACGAATTCCGGCTGCGCCCTGCTGGCGCGGTCGCTGATCTTCAGTTCGACGTACTTGGCGCCGACGCCCTTGGTCACATTGATGGTCGCGCCGCGGCGATAGTCGCGCGCATGCGGTCCCTGACCGGTGAACAAGGCGATGAGTTCGTGATCGCCGGCCTTGAGATTGCCCAGGTACACGCGGTGCACGCCGCCCTTGAGCAGGGCCTGCGCCTCGCGTTCGGTATAGAGGTAGTTCGCGACTTCCTTGTTGTCGAGCTTGAGCGTGACCGAATCGACGGCGAAGAACTCGCCCACGTCCATCGAAACAAATACGGCCACCTGCGTGTTCGCCGGGAAGAGCAGCTCTTCTTCGAGCACGAAAAGTTCGCGGTTCAGGTCGAGCACTTCCTTTTTCAGTGCCTGCACTTCCTGATCGAGGCTCTTGAAATCGCCGGCGGTCGCCGTGGCGGCAGGCGCGCCGGCCTCCTGCGCAATCGCGGCAGTGCCGAGAGCGAGACAGGACAGCAACAGCAGACTGGCGTAACGAAGCATGACGCGCACCTGAGAGAAAACAGGAAGGGAAGTCGTGGACATACCGTGATGCATGAGGTGACCGTCGCCGCGCCTATTCATCGTTGAGAAGCTGACGCAGCTGATCGGCATAGCGTTTTTCGTATCCGGGCTTGAAGCCTTCGGTCACATGACGAACGACGCCTTCGCGATCGATCAGCACCGTGAAAGGCATGGCACCGATCTGATAGGAGCGGCTGACGTCCTTGCGCTCGTCGAACAGCACGGGATAGGAAACCTTGAGGGTGCTGGCCATCTCGGCGGCGCGCTCGGCGCTGTCATCGATGTTGACGCCCAGCACCGTGAGCCCCGCCAGCTTGTACCTGGCGTACAGCTCGTCGAGCAGTGGCATCTCCTGCCGGCACGGCCCACACCACGTCGCCCAGAAATTGATGAGGACGACTTCGCCCAGGTGCTCGGAGAGGCGCAGGTTCTCGCCACCCAGCGAGCGCAGCGCGAAATCCGGTGCCGGCTGGCCTTCGAGATCCGCCGCCCACAGGGGTGCCGCGGCGATCAGGACCGTGGCGACCAGGAACGCACGCAACGCAGCACGGGCAGGCGCGCTCGCAGACGGTCGTTCATCACGAGTCGAAGTCAGATGCAGCATCGATTTGGAGATCGCGCCCGGTCACGTTAGGAAGTTGCAGCCCCGCAGACGCTGGACCGCCGGATCGAGAGGACGCCGCAGAAGATAGCGGTGGAAGACAGCTTATTCCGGATACGACCTCCGGAACGCTGGCAACCCCGCTGTCGTAGGAATTCCCTTAGACCGGTGGCTTTGCGTCCCCACCTTTCGGTGAGTTTGCCCTTGCGCCTGCAGTCCGCGAGACAATGCTCGCGACTGCACTCATGAAAACGCGCAGTTAGGGTGCCAAACGGCCTGCAAATATGTCAACGAACGAAGTGTGATGTCTGCGGCGCAAATCTGCGACGAC
>CAYWHG010000374.1:0-1543 GCA_964457865.1 uncultured Steroidobacter sp. | reverse complement strand
TTTCGGCCGCTGTCGCCGCCGCCGCGCGACGCTCCGCCGAACTGGCCGACGAGTTCGGCGGATAAGAAACAACACCGTAGTTCCCGCGATCCCATGGATGCATTGATCTTCATCGTCCGCGCGCTGCTGCAGATCGTCATCGTGATCTTCCTGCTGCGCGTGCTGCTGCCGCTGGCCCGCGCCGATTCGCGCAATCAGCTCTCGCAGGCCGTCATCCGGCTCACGAACCCGCTGGTGCTGCCGTTGCGCCGGATCGTGCCGCCGATCGGCAAGATCGATACCGCATCGATCGTCGCCCTGCTGCTGGTGCAGCTGGCCGCGACTGGCCTGCTGTGGGTATTGATGGCGTATCCGGGACTGGTCGGAACACAGTGGTTCCTGCGCATCGCGCTCTTCAGCCTTCTTGGCACGATCCTCCTCTTCTATACCTACGCCCTGTTCCTCTACATCCTGCTGAGCTGGGTTGCGCCAGGCACCTACAGCCCCGCCGCATCGCTGCTGCAGAGCCTGTGCGAACCGCTGTTGCGACCGGTGCGCCGGATCATTCCCGCGATCGCCGGGATCGATTTCTCGGCCCTGTTCGTCATCATCGGCCTGCAGGCGCTGTACATCCTCCTCAACTGATCGCGATGCCCGCCGTTCACTGGCAGGGCGCGGCACTCATCCTGCAGGTGCAGGTACAGCCCGGCGCATCGCGCGACGAAGTCGTCGGCTTGCATGGCGATCGAGTGCGCGTACGCATCACGGCACCGCCGGTCGATGGCAAGGCCAACCGGCATCTGGTCGAATGGCTGGCCGCACTGTTCGATGTGCCGCGCTCGCAAGTGACGCTGCTGCGGGGCGAATCGGGCCGCGCCAAGACCATCCGCGTTGCAACACCGCGCCGCGTGCCGCCGGAAATCCGCGCACTGACTGCCGATCCGCAGTAACTGCGGAATCTACGTGTCGTCCTTACCCTGCCGCGACGCGCATGCATTGGTCTATAGTGCCGACAGACTGCAGCGCCGGCCGCCGCTGCCACAAGAAGAGGCACTGCCAGATGCGAGCGATCATCAGGGTTGGAACGGGTATCTGCACCGCACTGCTGCTCGGCACACTGGCGACACTGACGGGCTGCAACGACTCGCCGCAGGCGAAAGCCCCGCCCGCACAGGAACTGAGCGAAACCTTCAAGCAGTTCGGCAATTACGAGGTGCACTTCAACGCACTTCGAACCGACACGCTCACCCCAGACATCGCCCGTTCCTACGGTATCCAGCGCAGCAGGAACCGCGTGATGCTCAACGTGACACTGCTGCACAAGGATGCCGACCAGGCGCCGCGCAAGCCCATGAACGCCACGGTCAAGGTCGATGCCTACAACTTGAACGGCCAGTTGAAGAACCTGGAAATGCGCCGCATCGCCGAAGGCGAAGCAATCTACTACATCGGGGAAACCTCCATCAGCGGCTCGGAGATCCTGGTGTTCGACATCAAAGTCACACCCGAGGGCGAAACCGGTGCGCTGGAAGTGAAGCTCAAACGCGAGTTCGACGCGAGCTGA
>CAYWHG010000373.1:0-1549 GCA_964457865.1 uncultured Steroidobacter sp. | reverse complement strand
CGCGCGGCAGTTTCCGCAGCGGCGGCTTCAACGGTTCGGCGCCGCCGGTCAAGGCGACGGCGACGGACGGCGGCAACCTGTTCTACTCGGAAACGACCAAGGATGTCGAAGCCGGCTTCAAGTTCCACGGCGATGTCGGCGGCCGGGCGGCGAATCTCAATGTCGCGATCTACAAGCAGTGGGTCAAGGACGTGCAACGCGTGGAATTCCCGGATCCCGATGGTCCGGGCGGCCTCGCATCGATCGCGGTCACGGCCAATGTGCCCGAGATGCAGGTGCAGGGCATCGAGATCGAAGCGTCGATCGCCGCGACCTCGTGGCTGGAACTCGGCCTCTCGGCGGCGTACACCGACGCCGAGTTCACCGACGGCGACGTGTCGCTGTTCGGCACGGACTACTCGTATGGTCCGGTCGGCGACACGCCGGAACGTTCCGGTGTGGTCTACGCGCAGATCGATTTTCCGGCGCCGAGCAATGTCGGTGCGATCAGGCTTCGTACCGAAATGTACGCGCAGTCGGAGCAGTACTTCTCCAACGCTGCCGCGACCATCGCACCCGGAACAGAACTGCCCAGCTACGAACTCGTGCATGCGCGACTGAGCTGGAGCGAGATCATGGGCAGCGGCTTCTCGGCCGCGCTGTTCGGCAAGAACCTCACCGACGAGGTGTACTTTGTCGGCGGCATGACGCTGGCGGCGGCGCTGGGACACAACGCGGCGGCCGTGGGCGAGCCGCGCACGTATGGGCTCGAGTTGTCGTACAGGTTCTGATGCGGAGCGCCTGGTTTCTTTCCCAGGGAAGACCCTCACCCGCGCTGGCGCGCGACCTCTCCCTGGAGGGAGAGGTGAAGAACTTCTTTCCCTCTCCCTCAGGGAGAGGGCAGGGTGAGGGTCTGAGATCATTCAACCGCGATGAAGCATCGTCCTTGCTCCAACATCGCAGACCCTCACCCGCGCTGGCGCGCGACCTCTCCCTCAAGGGAGAGGTGAAGAGATCGGACTTTGGAATGGAGACTGACGCATGAGCACAGAAACCTACGATGTCGTCGTGGTTGGATCAGGCGCTGCCGGTGCGATGGCCGCACTGCGCGCGGCGGATCGCGGTCTGTCCGTGCTCATCCTGGAAAAGGCGCACAAGTTCGGCGGCACATCGGCGACCTCCGGCGGCGTGCTGTGGGTGCCGAACCACCAGCTCACGCCCAACGACGACAGTCGCGAAAAGACACTTGCCTATCTCGACAGCATCCTCGGCAGCGGCGTCGACCGCGCACGGCTCGATGCCTATCTCGACAATGCGCCCGAGATGGCACGATTCATCAAGTCCCTCGGTATCCCGCTGAACGTCGCCGCCTGGCCCGACTACTACGCGGCAGCGCCGAGCGCCCGCGTCGATCGTTCGCTCATCTGCGATACGTTCGACGGCCGCGAGCTGGGCGAACACTTTCCGCTGATGCGCGAGCAGTACAACCGCTTCAAGGTGCTCGGTCGTTACTCGATGGACGTGATGGAGTTCTTCTCCATCTCGACGCGCGCCAAGGGCTGGGTCCGCA
>CAYWHG010000372.1:0-1551 GCA_964457865.1 uncultured Steroidobacter sp. | reverse complement strand
TGTGAGCCGTCGGCGTATTCCTTCGCGCTCAGTACGCCGTCCCTGTTGCGATCGAAGGCTTTGATCTTGTCGACGCCTGACTTCGGGTTCCTGGCCCAGGCGATGCGTTCCGCGCCCTGACTTGCAGTGATTTCCGTGGCGGTGACCTTGCCGTCGTGATCGGCATCCATCGCCTCGAAACGCTTCTGCGCGTTGGCTGCGTGATCGGAGGCGCTGATCTGGCCATGCGCGCCGCCTTCCGCATCGATGTACGCGGCTTTGTCGTGGCACCCGGGTCCGTCGCCGGCGAGGGCGGAAAGCGCGAGGCCGAATGTTCCGATGATGCAGAGTGCCGCTGCATAAAGACCGCTTTCAGAACGGGTGTTCATTGCGAATCCCTCCTCGGGTGTCGGGCAGCAGATCGGATGGTGGGCAGGGCGCACAGTTCCACATTTGCGGCGGCTGTGCCATTGGCGACAACCGAAAAGCAACTGGAGCGATGTGTGGGTCGACGACGGTGGTCCGCCGGTAGTGATGAGATCGTTCAATCTCCTGTCGACACGCACACCGCAGCTTCACCGGGCGAAATCGGCGTGGTTCGAGATTCCTCGGAGACGTGCGAATGTGGGTCGCCGGCAGTGGCTGCGGGAATTCGCTCGGCACGCCTGCGGCTCTCCGAAAATCGTCGATTCCTGATCGTCGATCGATTCGATCTGGCAAGCGATGGCGTCTACCTGGGTATCGAAGACTTCTGCGTGCTTGATGGCAGACGGGCGCACGGACGCTATGACGGGTCCTACCGCCAAGGCCGCACTGTCGACCTACAGCAAGGCGCTCTCGAAAGAAGTCACGCCGAAAGGCATCCGCGTCGTCCGGGTTGCTCCCGGCTGGATCGAGACCGAAGCCGCCGTCGCGCTTGCCGAACGCCTGGCAGTTCAAACCGGTACGGACTACGACGGCGGCAAGCAGCTCATCATGAATGCACTGGGCGGTATCCTGTTGGGGCGTCCTGCGGCCTGCAGAAGTTCAAGGCCGGCTTTGCCCACGACGTCAGCGATGCGGATGCGGCGTTCATGCGCGACTCGCAGGTGCCGATCAACATGTCGGTCTTCGAGGCCAGGCTCAAGAACGCAGCATGGCGCACGAAGCCGAGTTGGGCAGTGATCGCCACCGAGGACAAGGCATTCGATCAAGCCATGCTGGTTCATATGGCGCAGCGCATCGGAGCGAACATCACCAGGGTCTCCGCCAGCCATGCGGTCTTCATGACGTAGCCGAAGGTCGTCGCGAGCACGATCGATCGCGCCGCGAGAGAGGCTGGGCTGAAGATCAAGCAGCAGTAGACGTACGCAAGGGGATCACCATGTCAACGTCTTCCAATCGAATTCACTCACCAGGCGGCAGCAACAATTCGCAGCTTCCAGGACGCGGTCATCGGCGCCGGAGGCGAGGGCGATTGCATCCTGAACGTGGGCCGCGTCAGGTCACTCGTTCAGGCACGGGCCGCGTCTGATCAACGCGCGTGTACCAGGGCATGAGGAAGAAGAAGGCGAAGTAGATGACCGCGAAGAT
>CAYWHG010000371.1:0-1587 GCA_964457865.1 uncultured Steroidobacter sp. | reverse complement strand
GTGTTCCCCGTGTCCTCCGTGGAGATCTTCTCTTCCTGAGCATCGGTGCCGTCACGATTCCGATCTCAGACGACAAATACTTCACGCTGCGTTCCCGCGCGAGCGATCACTTCATTTCCGCAGCGTTCCCACACTATAGTGCCCGCACTGTTCTGGGGGATCGTCGATGAAGGCTCAGCCGGCTGCATTCCTGCGCACGACGCTGCCGCTCGACCTGTCGCGGCTCGAAGCGCTCGACAGCGGCCGCTATCACTCGATCTGGCTGCCAGATCACATGGTGAGCTTCTGGCCGGACTCGATCTGGACGCCTGAATTCACTGACCTTGCCACCGTCTCGCCTTCGCCGCATCGCCATCTCGATGCGCTTGCCGTCGCCGCCGCGGTCGCCGCGCTGACGAAGAATGTGCCCATCGCCACCAGCGTCGTCGACACCGTGCGCCGTCATCCCGCACTGCTCGCACAGAGCGCGCTGACCATCGATCACCTCGCGCGCGGCCGCTTCATCCTCGGGCTCGGCAGCGGCGAAACGGAGAACACCGTGCCGTACGGCTTCGATTTCTCGAAGCCCGTCGGCCGGCTCGAAGAATCCCTGAAAGTGATCAAGCTGCTGTGGGAAACCGATGGGCCGGTGAACTTCGAAGGCCAGTTCTACAAGCTGCATCACGCGCGCATGGACACCGAGCCGTTCGAGGGTCGCTTGCCGAAAATCTGGCTGGCGGCGAGCGGGCCGCGGGCGCTCGACATTGCCGGGCGCTACGCCGATGGCTGGTGGCCGGCCGGTGCGTACTCGCCCGAAGAGTACGCAGAGAAACTGCGCAAGATCCGCGAATCGGCGGAACGCGCCGGACGTGATCCGCTCGCCATCGTGCCGGCCTTCATCTGGACCTGCCTGATCGGCGACGAAGCGGAGCTGGAAGAAATTCTCAACGCGCCGCTGGTGAAGGCGTACCTGCTGCACATCTCCGCCGACATCCTCAAGGCTCATGGCTTCGAGCATCCGATGGGACCGCAGTGGCGCGGCTACCAGGACATCAATCCGGCGACGCTGACGCGCGAGCGCATTCTCGCCATGCTCGCCAAGACTGATACGAAGGCGATCCGCGCCGTCGTCCCCAGCGGCTCGCCGCAACACGTGGCGCGCGTGCTCAAGGGATTTGCCGATGCCGGCCTGCGCGTGCCGAAGATCCTGGACTACAGCGGCATGGCGGGCCTGAAGTTCGCTGCGCGCTCGCCCGCCAAAGTCATGGAGGCCGAGGATGAATTCCTGCGCCTCGTCGGAGCACAGGCATGAGTACGACACTGGACGCCGATGCGCTGCTTGCCCAGGCGCAGCACGCCACCGGATTGAACGACTGGGGCGATGACTCGCTGCCGTCGCGGTTTCGACTCGCCGTCGAGCACATCAACAAGGCCGGCATGGATGCCGCCGGAGTGCAAGCCGCCGCCGAGGTGTGTCAATGGCTGCTGACCTCGCGGCTTGAGTTCTTCGCCGATCACCGGCGCCATCCGATCGGCGAGGAGAAGATCGAGAAACCCTTGTTCGCGACCGGCGAGCCGCGCTCGGGCACGACGCTGCTGCATGCGCTG
>CAYWHG010000370.1:0-1617 GCA_964457865.1 uncultured Steroidobacter sp. | reverse complement strand
CGGATTACCACTGCATCAGTCGTCTGAATACCGGCAGGCCGTCATTCATGAGATCCGTTCTGCATCTGCTCCTGCTTGCGTTCATGGGTACCTTGCTGACGGCGTGCGGCAGTAGCAACGACGACCCGCTGCCACCTTCCGAGCCCGTACCGCCGCCGCCCGCGCCTGTGCGAGGCGCGCTGATCCAGAATCCACCGACGCGCCTTGCTTCGTTGAACGAGACCGAGCTGGTCGCGAAGCTCGTTGCCGGCAGCGATGGGCAGCAATGGCTCGATCTGTTCGGGCAGCCGTCCTGTCACATCGATGCGCACTACATCCAGTACAACACGGTCGGTGCGGCCGGCGAGGCAACGACAGCTTCCGGTGCGCTGATGGTCCCCAGCGGCGCGGCGGCGGAATGTCAGGGTCCGCGACCGATCCTGCTGTATGCGCATGGCACCAGCACGGATCGCACCAACAACGTGGCGGATCTGAACAACACCAGCAATGCGGAAGGCCTGTTGATGGCCGCCGTCTTCGCATCGCACGGCTACATCGTCGTCGCGCCAAACTACGCCGGCTACGACAGCTCGACGCTTCCCTATCATCCGTACCTGAATGCCGATCAATCCGCGAAGGACATGATCGATGCGCTCACCGCAGCACGCAGTGCCTTGCCGACCAGCTTTGCGCCGGCCACGACCGACAACGGCAAGCTGTTCATCACCGGCTATTCGCAGGGCGGTCACGTTGCCATGGCGACGCATGGCGCGATGCAGGCGGCCGGCATGACTGTCACCGGATCGGCGCCCATGTCCGGTCCTTACGCGCTCGCGGCCTTCGGCGATTCAGTGTTCTACGGCCAGGTCAGCGGCAGTGCGCCGCTGTTCCTGACGATGATGATCACCGGGTATCAGCGTGCCTACGGAAATGTCTATGGTGCGACCACCGACATCTTCGAGGCGCGCTACGCTGCTGGCATCGACACGTTGCTGCCGGCGACGGTTTCGCGCAGCACGCTGTACTCGGAGGGCAGGCTGCCGCAGTACCAGCTTTTCAGCAGCACGCCGCCCGATCCGGCGTATGCCGCCTACACGCCGCCGACGACACCCGCCGAATTCGCGTGGGCTTATGCGCTCGGTTTCGGCCCCGACAATCTGATCACCAATGCGTATCGCCTGAACTATCTCAACGACGCGCAGGCCAACCCCGATGGCGGCTGGCCGGCAACGACGACGGCGCTGCCGGCCACCGCACCGGCGAACGCCTTGCGTCAGGCGTTCAAGACCAACGACCTGCGCAACTGGACGCCGACGGCGCCGATGCTGTTGTGCGGCGGCAATGAGGATCCGTCGGTGTTTTTCATGAACACGCAACTGATGCAGAGCTACTGGGCGGTTGCCGGTGCGACACCGCCGGTGACGGTTCTCGACATCGATGCAGCGAAGACCGATGGCGATCCGTATGACGATCTGAAGACTGGATTCGCTCTTCTCAAGGACGCGGTGGCGGCCGCTGCAGTCGTTGATGGCGCCACCGACGGTGGCGTGCGCGCGGTAGCGGAGGCGTATCACTCGACGCTGGTCCCGCCATTCTGTCTGTCGGCGGTCCGGTCGATGTTCAACGGGCTCTGATCCC
>CAYWHG010000369.1:0-1624 GCA_964457865.1 uncultured Steroidobacter sp. | reverse complement strand
CGGCAGCTCCTGCGGCCGATGCGAACTGATGATCCAGTCATGCCCGCCACGCGGCTGTTCGAGCGCGCGCTTCAGTTTCTCCTTCACTCGCGCGTCGAGGCCGTTGAACACTTCATCAAGCAGCAGCACGCGCGCCGGCGACGCAAACGCACGAGCCATCAGCGTCAGACGACGCTGGCCATACGAGAGCGACAGGACGCGCCGGTTGCGCAGACCCCAGAGACTGAAGCGTCGAAGCAGACGGTCGACCTTGTCGCGCTGCGCACGCGTCGGCCGCGTCAGCGGAATGTCTTCGTCGAACAACCCGGTGGTGACCACCTGTGTCGCCGTCAGGTTCCAGTCGTAGCGGACATACTTGTCCTGCCGCTCCGGCCCGACATACGCGATCAATTCCTTGCTGCCGGCCGGCTCGCGACTCGCCTTGCCGTCCAGCCGATAGATGCGCCGCTCCCTTCCGGTCGGCGTCGGCCAGACGTCTCCGCGCAGCATCTTCAGCAGCATCGACTTGCCGGCACCGTTCGGCCCCAGCAACGCCCAGCGCTCGCCCCGCCGCAGCGCGAAGCTCACGTCGTCGAGCACGGGATGATCGTCGAGGACCAGCGAACAGTTCGACAGTTCGATCAGGGGGTCAGCGGGCTTCGTCACGTGAAGGAACCAGAAAAAAGCAACCGCAAAGAGCGCATAGAACGCAAAGGTCGGAAGAAGACAAAGGAATAGCCGCAAAAGCCGCAAAAGGCGCAAAGTCAGAAGTGAGCTTCTTCTCTGACCTTGCGCCTTTTGCGCCTCTTGCGGCCATTCTCTTCTCCGACTATGCGTTCTATGCGTTCTTTGCGGTTACTCCTCACTCTTCCGAAGACATCACTCGCCACCTGCCCGAACCATCATTCACAAGACCGTCCTCTTCGAGCTTCAACAGATGCGCCAGCAGCGATGACTTGGCGAGTACGTGCAGGCGCGGATCGACGTCGTCGTAGACGCGGGTGACCAGGGCATCGAGATCGGCGGTCTGCAGTTGCGCAAGGCGCTCAACGACCTTCGCCTCGCGCTGCAGGCGATGCGCAATGATGCGCACGATCTCCGCCTGCGCATCTTCGATCGTGAGGCCGTGTCCGGGTGCGATACGCGTTGCCGGCTCCTGCTGCAGCCGTCGCAGGGATCGCAGGTAGTCGCCCATGCTGCCGTCCGGCGGCGCGATCACGACGGTCGAACCCTGCATGAGATGGTCGCCGGTGAACAGCAGTCCGGTGCCTTCGAGCAGGTAGCACAGGTGATTCGATGCATGTCCCGGCGTGTGCAATGCGCGCAGGCGCAGGCCGTCGATGTCGACTTCGTGGCCATCGTCGAGCACGCGATCGGGCTGGAACGACAGATCCTGCCGGCCGTCGTCCGGCGGCGCGCGGCCCAGCAGTTCGGCGCCCGTGGCTTCGGCGATGGCGAGTGCCGCCGGCGAGTGGTCGCGATGCGTGTGTGTGACGAGCACCGCGGCGATCCGATGGCGGGTTTCGCTCAGGAGGCGCGCGATGTGCACGGCCTCGTGCGGACCGGGATCGATGACGACGAATCTGTCACGTCCCACGAGGTAGGTATTGGTGCCCGGGCCGGTCATGTAGCTCGCGTTGTTGGC
>CAYWHG010000368.1:0-1628 GCA_964457865.1 uncultured Steroidobacter sp. | reverse complement strand
CCGAAGCGCAGCACGCCGAGTTCGAGGCAGAGATCGATGAAGGAGGAGGACATGGGAGTAGGTCGCCTTTTGTCAGCGCCGAATAGTAGGCGGAAAGCCCGCGTGGCGACAGCAGCGAATGTGCTTCCGGAGTGCAGCGCCCTTCGGCATGATCGAGACAGCGCAACGACCGAACGCGACGAGGTTTCTTCTTGAATGCAGATCAATCAACCGGGTGGCGAGCACGGCTGCCCGTCGCAGTCCGTCCGTACACCGAGACTGCGCCGATCGCTGCGTTCTTTCTGGGGATCTCCTCTGGAGCGCCGTACGCGCTGATCGCAGCCACGCTGACCACGCGCCTCGCACAGGATGGCATCAACAAGCGGGCCGTCACGGCATTCACGCTGGCGTTCCTGGTTTACAACCTCAAATGGCTCTGGGCATGGGTCGTCGACGGCGTACGTTTGCCGCTGCTCGGCAGGCTGGGCCAGCGCGTGTCGTGGCTCCTGCTCGTCGGTGTGCTCGCCATCGCGGCGATCGTCAATCTCGCGCTGGTCGACCCGAAGGCGAGCCTCATGGCCACGGCGGTCGCGGCGATTCTCGTCGGTGCCGCCGGAGCGACCTATGACATCGTCATCGACGCGTATCGAATTGAATCGCTCGAACCGCGCCAGCTCGGCGTGGGTTCCGGTATGTCTCAATACGGATGGCGCATCGGCTCGGTGGCCGCCGGCGCGCTGGCGCTCGTGATCGCTGCACGCAGCGGCTGGCAGGCGGCCTACATTGCCTGCGCGGTGTTCATGCTGCCGGCGATGATCGTCGGACTGGTGCTCGGCGAGCCGAAGCGACATCGCGATCCGGTGATTCGCCGCGGTGTAAAAGCGGTGCTGGACTCGGTGGTGGCGCCGCTGTCCGAATTTCTGCGCAGGCGCGGCGCGGCGCTGGTCCTGCTGTTCATCCTGCTGCACAAGATCGGCGACACACTGGCGAATCTCACCTTCCGTCTGCTGTTCGAGGATCTGCAGTTCAGTAACGACGAGGTTGCCCTCTACGATGTGGGCTTCGGCTTCTGGGCTTATCTCATTGGCATATTCATCGGCGGAGCCTTGTATTCCCGGCTCGGTATGAAGCGCTCGGTGCTCATCAGCCTGATACTCATGATGGTGTCGAATCTCAGCTTCGCGGGGCTCGCCGCGGCGGGGCATTCCAACTGGGGCATGGCCGGCGCGATCGGCTTCGAGAACATCGCAAGCGGCATCGGCGGTGTCACGGTGGTCGCGTATTTCTCCGCCCTGTGCGATCTGCGCTACACGGCGAGTCAGTACGCGCTGATTTCGGCTGCGGCAAGCGTCGTCGGGCGGGTGCTTACCGGGACGACGGCCGGCGCGCTGATCGAACAGTTCGGCTACGTTAATTTCTATCTGCTCACCACATTGATCGCGGTGCCGGGCGTCGTGCTGTTCTGGGTGATGATTCGTCGCGGCTTCATCGACGACGTCGAAACCGCCGCCGGTGGTGAAGGCACGCAGGGAAGAAAATAGCCAGCCGCCTCTTCCTGTAGGTCAGGCTTTCAGCCTGACAACTCCATTACAGATCCCGCGGACTCGGCCACTCCGAATAACCCGACGTTTCGGCACGATCCAGGCTCG
>CAYWHG010000367.1:0-1657 GCA_964457865.1 uncultured Steroidobacter sp. | reverse complement strand
GACCCGATCCGCATGTTCGCGGGTGAAGGCGGTCCGGAACGGACCAATCGCCGTTTCCATTATCTCGCCGGCGATCACGGTGCCACGCGCCTGTCGACGGCTTTCGATTCGACGACGCTGTACGGCGAGGATCCGGATACCCGCCCGGACATCTACGGCCGTACCGGCAATTCAGGCGTGTCGATCGCGACGCTGGACGACATGAAGAAGCTGTATTCCGGTTTCGATCTGTGTGCGCCGACGACGTCGGTGTCGATGACGATCAATGGTCCGGCGCCGATGTTGCTGGCGATGTTCATGAACACCGCGATCGATCAGCGCATCGAGCGCTTCCTGCGCACCGAAGGACGCTGGGCCGCGGCTGAGCAGCACATTGCAACGCTGCGCAGTGCGGTCGCCGCGGAAGCGCCGCGCTACAACGGCGATCTGCCGGAAGGACACGATGGGTCAGGTGTCTCGCTGCTGGGCATCAGCGGTGATCAGCTCGTCGCGCCGGGCGTCCTCAGCGCCGAGGAATATGCCCGGCTGCGGGCAGAAGCGCTGTCGTCGGTGCGCGGCACCGTGCAGGCGGACATCCTCAAGGAAGACCAGGCACAGAACACCTGCATTTTCTCGACGGAGTTCGCGCTGCGCATGATGGGCGACGTGCAGCAGTATTTCATCGATCAGAAGGTACGGAATTTCTACTCCGTCTCGATCTCCGGCTACCACATCGCCGAGGCCGGTGCGAATCCGATCAGCCAGCTCGCGTTCACGCTGTCGAACGGCTTCACCATCGCCGAGTACTACCTGGCGCGCGGCATGAAGATCGACGATTTCGCACCGAACCTGTCGTTCTTCTTCTCGAACGGCATGGACCCGGAATACGCCGTCATCGGCCGTGTGGCGCGACGCATCTGGGCGCGGGCAATGCGGGATCTGTACGGCGCGGGGCCGCGCAGCCAGATGCTCAAGTATCACGTCCAGACCTCGGGCCGCTCGCTGCACGCGCAGGAAATCCAGTTCAACGACATCCGTACGACGCTGCAGGCGATGTACGCCCTGTTCGACAACTGCAATTCGCTGCACACGAATGCCTATGACGAGGCGCTGACGACGCCGACGGAGGAGAGCGTGCGGCGCGCGGTGGCGATCCAGCTCATCATCAATCGCGAACTGGGCCTCAACAAGAACCAGAATCCCTGGCAGGGCTCGTTCTTCATGGAATACCTCACCGACCTGGTCGAGGAAGCGGTCTACAAGGAATTCGAGTCGATCTCGGAGCGCGGCGGCGTGCTCGGCGCGATGGAGACCATGTACCAGCGCAGCCGTATCCAGGAAGAAAGCATGCATTACGAGAAGCTCAAGCACGACGGCTCACTGCCGCTGATCGGCGTGAACACATTCCTGAGCGACAAGGCCGAGAGCGAACAGGCGAAGACGGTGGCGCTGATCCGTTCCACCAATGAAGAGAAGGATTTCCAGGTGGCGTCGGTGCGCAACTTCCAGCAGCGCAATGCCGGCAGGAGCGCGGCGGTACTGACCCGTCTGCAATCCGTGGCCACCTCGGGCGGCAATGTCTTCGAGGAGCTGATGAATGCGGTACGGGTTTGTTCGCTCGGGCAGATTTCGCGTGCGCTGTACGATGTGGGTGGGCAGTATCGGCGCAGCATGTGAG
>CAYWHG010000366.1:0-1674 GCA_964457865.1 uncultured Steroidobacter sp. | reverse complement strand
ATTCGCAAGTCACGCGGTACAGGCCGAAGTGGCAACGCCACCTGCTGCGGATGCCCAGGCAAATGGACTGCGCGCTAGTGACTGACCGCAGTTCACGCAAGATGTTGATTTGATGGTCGGGGTGACAGGATTTGAACCTGCGACCTATACGTCCCGAACGTAGCGCTCTACCAGGCTGAGCTACACCCCGAAATCAAGAGAAGTGGCGGATGGTCGACGCGGTGGTCGGGATCAGTAAGTGCGTTCGACCGAGAAATCTGCCAGTTCGCGCAGGGCTTGCTTGTATTGCGAATCGGGCAATACGGCGAGCGCCTCGATGGCGAGGGAGGCCTCCTGCCGCGCGAGGCGCGCAGTGTACGCAAGGCCCCCACTCGATTCAATTGCAGTGGTGATCTGCGGCAGGTTCTCGGCGAGGCCGTTTTCGATGCTGCTGCGGATCATGGCGCGCTCGGCGTCGGTGCCGTGTTTCATCGCATATATAAGAGGAAGGGTCGGTTTGCCTTCGGCGAGGTCGTCGCCGAGATTCTTGCCGAGGGCGTCGCGATCGGCCTGGTAGTCGAGGGCATCGTCCACGAGCTGGAAGGCGGTGCCGAGGTGTTTGCCGTAGCGCGTCATGGCGTCTTCGATGGCGGGGGAGGCGCCGGCGAGGATGGCTGCGACCTGGGCGCCGGCTTCGAAGAGCTGGGCCGTCTTGCGGTGAATGACCTCGAAATAGCGTTCTTCGGTGGTGTCCGGATCGTGGGCGTTCATGAGCTGCAGGACTTCGCCTTCGGCGATCCGGTTGGTGGCGCGGGCCATGACTTCCATGATCCGCATGCTTTCCAGGTCGACCATCATTTCGAACGAACGCGAATAGACATAATCGCCGACGAGGACGCTGGCCTCGTTACCCCAGAGCGAATTGGCGGTGTCCTGGCCGCGGCGCTGGGTGGAGTGATCGACCACGTCGTCATGGAGCAGGGTGGCGGTATGGATGAATTCGATCACCGCGGCCGCTTCGGTATGTCTTTGATCGGTAAGGCCGCATGCGCGGGCTGCAACGAGCACGACCACGGGGCGCAGGCGCTTGCCGCCGCTGCCGACGATGTATTCCGCCACCTGGTTCACCAGGACGACGTCGCTGGCGAGGCGGTTTCGGATGACGCGATCCAACTCTTGCAGGTCACTGGCGACCAGCTGCTTGACGGACTCGAAGCTCATGTAACCACTGGGAAATAATGGCGGCGGCGAATGGTAGCTGAAGACCGGCGATGCGGGGCGCGACGCTTGGGCCGGCAGAAGCGGGTCAGGGGAATCAGGCTTCTCCCTAGGGCCGTCGATGCAATTGCGGTGCGACTCAAAGGCTTGCCTGTGGCAGCCTCAATCCGTACACTTCGCGGCCTTTTCCCGCCCGGGTTCTCCGGGCCGTCCGGAGTCCTTGAGATCATGTACGCCGTAATTGCCACGGGTGGTAAGCAGTATCGTGTCGCCGAAGGTTCGGTGGTGCGCGTTGAAAAGCTGGAAGCCGAAGCCGGCGCGAACGTCGAGTTCGACCAGGTGTTGCTGGTCGGCGAAGGCGACAAGATCCAGGTCGGCACGCCGTTCCTGAACGGCGGCAAGGTCGTTGCCACGGTGCAGAGCCATGGTCGCGACGACAAGAAGACGATCGTGAAATTCCGTCGCCGCAAGCACTAC
>CAYWHG010000365.1:0-1681 GCA_964457865.1 uncultured Steroidobacter sp. | reverse complement strand
AAGGGCGCAACGCGGCGTCAGGCGGCGGCCACGGTGCGCGGCCGCGCCTGAGGTACGGACGGGTTCAGCCCTGCAGGGTACCGCCCAGATAATCCTGCTTGCCGAGGTCGACGCCGGCATGGCGCAGCAGGTTGTAGGTCGTCGTCACGTGGAAGAAGAAGTTCGGCAGCGCCCAGTGCCGCAGGAACGCCAGGCCCTTGAACTTCAGTTCACCGCGCGGCGTCTTGAGCACGATTTCCCGATCCTCCGAGCCGTCGATCTGGTCGCGCTTCACTGACTTGATGAAGTCGAGGGTCTTCTCGACCCGCGCCACGAGATCCGTCAGCGTCGTTTCCGTGTCTTCGAACTTCGGCGGTTCGATGCCCGCAAGACGCGCGGTTGCGCCCTTGGCCGCGTCCGAGGCGATCTGCACCTGGCGGCTCAGCGGCAGCATGTCGGGGAACAGGCGGCTCGCGGCGAGAATGTTCGCATCGAACTTGCGCGCTTCTGCCGACGCAATGCCCTTCTGCAGGATGTTCTTCAGGCTCGTCAGCGTGTGAATGAACGTCGGGACTGAGGCTTCGTACATTGAAATGGTGGTCATGGGCTGCCGCTGTGGGGTTGAGAGGGCGCGGATTATAGAGCCGGTGTCGCGTGCAGGAATCGCCGGCGACGGCAGCCGGACGATCAGCGTGTCAGTACCGACGTTTCGGCTTCGCGCCCCAGCGTAATCAGCCTGAATTGCCTGCCCGTGGTTTCCACCAGCGTGACGGACGCGTGGTCGGGGCGAAAACACACGACATTTTCCGATTCGCGCGCCGCGGCCACCACGGCATTGATGGCGACGAAGTGCGTAAAGATGATGCTGTCGTCGTCGAGCGCGAGCAGGGAATCCAGCAGCGCCTGGCGCCAGGCGAGATAGTCGGGCGATCCGGGCGGCGATGACGATTGCAGTTCGCGCCACGTTCCCTGCATGCCGCGATTCAGCCAGATGCGACGCGCGGCAGGATCCAGCGGCGGCGACGGAATTTCCGCCACCGGCGCAAATGCCCGGGCCGACTGTTGCCACATCTGTTCCAGCGGCTGGGCCGTCTCGCGGCAGCGGCGCATCGGGCTCGACAGCATGGCGATCGGCGCGAGCGCAGTGGCCAGGCAGCTGGCGGTCGTGCGCGATTGTTCGAGACCGGTCGGGTCGATGCCGGGGTCGGGGTCTTCACCCCAGCCGGCGGCAGGTCGTGCGTGTCGAACGAGGAAAAGTCTGGGCATGTGTTCGCAGGAAGGCGGTGACACCTTCCATCTTCCTTGAAGCGATGCTTCCCTGAAAAGTTCTGTGTCTGCGACGTTCTATCTGGCGTTGCCGGGTGCAAAAACATCGACCGACAGCGTCACCGTGCGTGATTCATTGTTGCCGAGCGCGCCGACACCGACGACCTTGCGCGCAACTTCTTCGCCCTTGTCGTTGCGGATGGAGACCACCACCGAGTATTCCCAGGATGCGCTCGTCGGCGGATTGCGGAACGACCCTTCGACCCGCAGCGCCGAGAACGTCGGCTGCGCACGACGTTCGACGATCGCCTTGGGATCGAAGCGCAGGTGGTGATGGCATCCCGGGCAGACGGCGGCACTTTCGAGGATCGTGGCCTTGCAGTGCGGACAGATCCTCGTCTTTCCGGGCGCCGCGACGCGGCTGTTCATGGCACGG
>CAYWHG010000364.1:0-1685 GCA_964457865.1 uncultured Steroidobacter sp. | reverse complement strand
AGCAGGCGGGGTGCCGCGAAGTGGAGAAGCTGAGCAGATCGCAGGTGCGTGGATATGATCACGGATGGATCAATATGGGCATTGTCGGGATCAAGTAATTCACTGCACGATGCAGACGATTCCGACACGCGGTGTCCTTGCCGCGCACCTGTTGACACTGGAACTCAGTAGCAGACGCGGTTCCGGCCCGTGCGCTTGGCCTCGTACAGCTTGTCGTCCGCGCCCTTGTACAGGTGCTCGGCATGCATCGGGCCGTCGAGTACGGCCGCGCCGATGGAGATCGTCACCTGGATTTCCTTGCCTTCCGCGGCGAACTTGTGCGCGGCGACCAGCATGCGCAGTTCTTCCGCGATGAACACGGCGCTGGGCAGGTCGGTCTCCGGCAGGATTGCGCAGAACTCCTCGCCGCCGTAGCGACCGAGCTTGTCGTTCGGTCGCAGGCGTTTCTGCAGGATCGACGCCAGTCCGCGCAGCACTGAATCGCCGGTCAGGTGCCCGTGCGTGTCGTTGATGCTCTTGAAGTGGTCGATATCGAGCATGAGCACGGCCAGATGCCGGCCATGCCGCCTCGCGCGCGGAATTTCGTCGGCGAGCAGGGTGTCGAGCTGCTTGCGGTTCGACAGGTTCGTGAGACCGTCGGTGACGGTCATGCGAAAAATGATCTCGTGATACTGCGATTCGACGTCCGAGCCCGACAGGAACTTGAAGATCGTGTCGCCGACCTTGAGCTGGTCGCCGCGCTTCAGCGGGTATTCGCCGCTGGCGCGGAAGTCGTCATTGACGAAGGTGCCGTTGGTGGATTCGAGATCGACCAGGATCAGCCCTTCGGAGCGATGCTCCAGCCGCACATGCCGGCGCGAGACGCAGTCGCTGGGCAGGACGATGTCGTTGTCGCGGCCCCGACCGATGCTGGTGACGGGTCGGTCCAGAATGTGGCGACGGCCGAGTTCGGCATTCGACGGTGAGTAGATGACGACGAGGCAATCGGCCCCGGACCTGCGCAGCGGCAGCGAGTCCAGGCCGGTGACTCGGGTCTTCAGGTCGTATTCGGAATCCACGCGGTTCGAGCAGGCTGCCGTGACTGGCGGCAAGGGTAATGCCCCGGGCCGCAGATCGCCAGCCGACCAATGGTGTTATCCGGCCTGAGCCGGAAGGGGACTAGCCGGCGTCGACCCCGGAATCGCGCAGCAATCCGCGGACTTCATCGCGCGTCAGCTCGCGCCACTTCCCGCTCGGCAGAGAACCCAGTTCGATGTGCATGATCCGTACGCGCTGCAGTCGCACCACCTTGTAACCAAAGAACGAACACATGCGGCGGATCTGGCGGTTCAGGCCCTGCGTGAGAATGATGCGGAACGTGGCCGGACCGACCCGGCGAACGCGGCACGGCTTGGTCACGGTACCGAGGATGCGTACGCCGCTCGACATGCCGTTCAGAAAGATCTCGGTCACGGGGCGATCAACGGTCACGACATATTCCTTCTCGTGATCGTTCTCCGATCGCAGGACCTCGTTGACGATGTCACCGTGATTCGTCAGCAGGATGAGCCCTTCGGAATCCTTGTCGAGTCGGCCGATGGGAAAGATCCGCTCGCGATGGCGCACGAAGTCGACGATGTTGCCGCGCACGTCGCGCTCGGTCGTGCAGGTCACGCCGACCGGCTTGTTGAGTGCGATGTAGACAT
>CAYWHG010000363.1:0-1727 GCA_964457865.1 uncultured Steroidobacter sp. | reverse complement strand
GCCGGTACGGCGTATCTGGCTTTCTGATAGTTGCGGAACCCATCGGCGATCGGTTCGAGCGGCGAGAACGATTCGACATCCGTCTGCTCCTGCGATGCATCCATGCGGCCCGGTGAGAAGGGCACCGTCACGTTGACGCCGGCCGCTTTCGCTGCCTGCTCGACGGCGGCATTGCCGGCCAGCACGATGAGATCCGCCAGCGACACCTGCTTGCCGCCGGTCGCCGACTGGTTGAAGTCGGCCCGGATGCCCTCGAGCGCCTGCAGCACTTTCGTGAGCTGCGCCGGCTGATTGACCTGCCAGTCCTTCTGTGGCGCAAGCCGGAGGCGCGCGCCGTTCGCGCCGCCGCGCTTGTCCGAGCCGCGGAACGTCGATGCCGACGCCCACGCCGTGGAGACGAGCTGCGACACCGTGAGTCCGGCGGCAAGCACCTTGGCCTTGAGCGCGGCGATGTCCTGGTCGTCGATGAGCGGATGATTGACGGCGGGAATCGGATCCTGCCAGATGAGTTCTTCGGCCGGCACTTCCGGGCCGAGATAGCGCGCCCGCGGACCCATGTCGCGATGGGTCAGCTTGAACCAGGCGCGCGCGAAGGCATCGGCGAACTGATCCGGGTTCTCCATGAAGCGCCGCGAAATCTTTTCGTACGCCGGATCGACACGCAGCGACAGGTCCGTGGTCAGCATGGTCGGCACCAGCTTCTTTGTCGGATCGTGCGCATGCGGGATGGTGGCGCCGGCGCCCTTGGCCACCCACTGCTGCGCGCCCGCCGGACTCTTCGTCAGTTCGTACTCGTAGCCGAACAGGTTCCAGAAGAAGTTGTTGCTCCACTTGGTCGGCGTCGTGGTCCAGGTGACTTCCAGGCCGCTGGTGATGGTGTCGCCCGCCTTGCCGCTGCCGAACTTGTTGGCCCAGCCGAGGCCCTGCAGTTCGAGGTCGGCGCCTTCGGGCTCGATGCCGACGTTGTCGGCCGGCGCGGCGCCGTGCGTCTTGCCGAACGTGTGACCGCCCGCGATCAGCGCGACGGTTTCCTCGTCGTTCATCGCCATGCGGCCGAAGGTGTCGCGGATGTCCTTTGCCGCCGCGACCGGATCGGGTTTGCCGTCGGGACCTTCCGGGTTCACGTAGATCAGTCCCATCTGCACGGCGGCCAGCGGATTCTCCAGGTCGCGCGTGTGCGGTACCTGGCTGTCGTCGTCGGAGGAAACGACGCCGTGGCCTTCGACGCCCGGCGAGCCGCGCGAGTACCGGATGTCGCCGCCGAGCCAGGTGGTCTCGCGGCCCCAGTACACATCCTGATCCGGCTCCCAGGTGTCGGCGCGGCCGCCGCCGAAACCGAAGGTCTTGAAGCCCATGGTCTCGAGCGCGACGTTGCCGGTGAGAATGATGAGATCGGCCCAGGAAATCCTGCGGCCGTACTTCTGCTTGACCGGCCACAGCAGGCGCCGTGCCTTGTCGAGGCTCACGTTATCCGGCCAGCTGTTGAGCGGCGCGAAACGCTGCTGGCCCCGGCCGCCGCCGCCGCGCCCGTCGCCGATGCGATACGTGCCGGCGCTGTGCCAGGCCATGCGGATGAACAGCGGGCCGTAGTGACCGAAATCCGCCGGCCACCAGTCCTGCGAGTTCGTCATGACCGCGGCGATGTCCTGTTTCAGCGCGGCGAAGTCGAGGCTCTGGAATTCCTTCGCATAGTCGAAGTCCTCGCCCATCGGGTCGGACTTGGCGGA
>CAYWHG010000362.1:0-1813 GCA_964457865.1 uncultured Steroidobacter sp. | reverse complement strand
TCAGAGTGATCTTCGAGCCGGAGCTGATGCTGGACATTGCGATCTCCAATGAAGTTCGAACTCTTCATAGTATAGAGGGGCGAGAGCGTCGGCCGGATTGCTTCCGGCCCTCATCACCTCATCACCAACCGCAGAAAGAGCATCCGATGAAAAACCTGCTGATCGGCGTCGGCGCCCAGAGCGCGAACGACGCGCGAACCTGGATCGACCGGATCGTGCTGGCCGAAGAAGCCGGCGTGGAATGCGCCTGGCTCAACAATGGCCCCGGCTCGGTCGATGCGCTCGTGGTGTTCGGTGCCGCCGCGCTGCGGACGAAGCGTATCCGCTTCGGGACGTCGATCATGATGACGTTTCCGCGTCATCCCCTGTCGATGGCGCAGGCCGCGATGGCGGTGGATCAGCTTGCGCCGGGCCGGTTGCGGCTGGGCGTCGGGCCCAGTCACCGGCCCTTCATCGAGAATATTTTCGGTCTGCCGTTCGAGAAGCCGCTGGAACACCTGCGCGAATACCTGACGATCCTGCGCGGTGCATTGCAGGAGGGCAGTGTGGATTTCGACGGTCGACGGCTGCGTGCGCACAACCGGTCGATGCCTTCGGGCAAGACCGGCGTCGCGGTGTTTGCGTCGGCGCTGCGTCCCAGCGCCTTTCGTCTGTGCGGAGAGATGGCGCAAGGCGCGATCTCGTGGATGTGTCCGTTGCCGTACCTGCGCGATGTCGCCGCGCCTGCGCTCAGGGAGGGAGCCGCGGTCGCGGGGCGCGAGAAGCCGCCGCTGGTGGGCCATGTCATGGTGTCGGTGAGCGACGATGCCGCCGGCGTCCGCGAAGCTGCCCGCGCACAGACGAGTTACTACCCGCAGCTGCCGTACTACCGCCAGATGCTGCTGGATGCCGGTTATCCCGAAGTCGCCGATGGCGCATTCTCCGATCGGATGATCGACGGCATGGTCGTGCACGGCGATGCACAGCAGGTAAAGCAGCGTCTGCGCGAACTGCCGGCGTTCGGCGTCGACGAGTTGCTGGCCACGGTGATCGAGCCGAAGAACGATCGAGATGTCTACGAACGCACTGTGCGTGCGCTGGGCGAACTCGCCGCCGAATGATCGCGGGCGTCACTGCGGTTGGTTCGAATTGCGCGGTCGTGTGCCAGCCGATGAAATCGGCGGGTCACGCTGTACTACCGTGGAGAGGAAAGATCATGAGCGCCATTCCGTCCGACTTCGTCGATCTGTTCAGACAGCAGGCCTTCGGTCATCTCGCCACCCTGATGCCGGACGGTTCGCCGCAGGTGACGCCGGTGTGGGTGGACTACGACGGACAGCACGTCCTCGTGAATACCGCGGCGGAACGCCAGAAGGATCGCAACCTGCAGCGCGATGGTCGCGTCGCGATTTCGATCACCGATCCTGCGAACGCCTATCGCTACCTTGAAGTGCGCGGCACGGTGGTGGAGCGCACGACGCAGGGAGCGGATGCGCACATCGACAGCCTGGCGAAGCGGTATCTCGGCAAGGACAAGTATCCGTGGAAGCAGCCGGACGAAGTGCGCGTGATCTTCAAGATCCGTCCCGATCACACGACCCATATGGGCTGACGCGGCAGACTCCTATTTCTTTACCGGCAGTGTGGGTGTCTTCGGAAGGTGCCACGATGCCGTGAGTGCCAAGTCCGCATCGGGCTTATCGATCGGGGGCAGGTCAGGCATTCCCGCAAGATGAGGGCGCTGTTCCAGGATGGAGATACCGCTCGCGGAATCGCCGCGCAGCTCTCCATTAGCGTGCGCGGTGTTTTTAGCAGTCAGGTCCGATATGCGCGC
>CAYWHG010000361.1:0-1827 GCA_964457865.1 uncultured Steroidobacter sp. | reverse complement strand
GCGCGCATATCGGACCTGACTGCTAAAAACACCGCGCACGCTAATGGAGAGCTGCACGGCGATTCCGCGAGCGGTATCTCCATCCTGGAACAGCGGCCTCATCTTGCGGGAATGCCTGACCTGCCCCCGATCGGTAAGCCGGATGCGGACCCGGCGCTCACGGCATCGTGTCAGCCCATATGGGTCGTGTGATCGGGACGAATCCTGAAGATCACGCGCACCTCGTCCGGCTGCTTCCACGGATACTCGTCCTTGCCGAGATACCGCTTTGCCAGACTGTCGATGTGCGCATCCGCTCCGTGCGTCGTGCGCTCCACCACCGTGCCGCGCACTTCGAGGTAGCGATAGGCGTTCGCAGGATCGGTGATCGAAATCGCGACGCGACCATCACGCTGCAGGTTGCGATCCTTCTGGCGTTCTGCCGCGGTATTCACGAGGACGTGCTGTCCGTCGTAGTCCACCCACACCGGCGTCACCTGCGGCGAACCGTCCGGCATCAGGGTGGCGAGATGACCGAAGGCCTGCTGTCTGAACAGATCGACGAAGTCGGACGGAATGGCGCTCATGATCTTTCCTCTCCACGGTAGTACAGCGTGACCCGCCGATTTCATCGGCTGGCACACGACCGCGCAATTCGAACCAACCGCAGTGACGCCCGCGATCATTCGGCGGCGAGTTCGCCCAGCGCACGCACAGTGCGTTCGTAGACATCCCGATCGTTCTTCGGCTCGATCACCGTGGCCAGCAACTCGTCGACACCGAACGCCGGCAGTTCGCGCAGACGCTGCTTCACCTGCTGCGCATCGCCGTGTACGACCATGGCGTCGATCATGCGATCTGAGAATGCGCCTTCAGCGACTTCGGGATAGCCGGCGTCCAGCAGCATCTGGCGGTAGTACGGCAGCTGCGGGTAGTAACTCGTCTGTGCGCGGGCAGCTTCGCGGACGCCGGCGGCATCGTCGCTCACCGACACCATGACATGGCCCACCAGCGGCGGCTTCTCGCGCCCCGCGACCGCGGCTCCCTCCCTGAGCGCAGGCGCGGCGACATCGCGCAGGTACGGCAACGGACACATCCACGAGATCGCGCCTTGCGCCATCTCTCCGCACAGACGAAAGGCGCTGGGACGCAGCGCCGACGCAAACACCGCGACGCCGGTCTTGCCCGAAGGCATCGACCGGTTGTGCGCACGCAGCCGTCGACCGTCGAAATCCACACTGCCCTCCTGCAATGCACCGCGCAGGATCGTCAGGTATTCGCGCAGGTGTTCCAGCGGCTTCTCGAACGGCAGACCGAAAATATTCTCGATGAAGGGCCGGTGACTGGGCCCGACGCCCAGCCGCAACCGGCCCGGCGCAAGCTGATCCACCGCCATCGCGGCCTGCGCCATCGACAGGGGATGACGCGGAAACGTCATCATGATCGACGTCCCGAAGCGGATACGCTTCGTCCGCAGCGCGGCGGCACCGAACACCACGAGCGCATCGACCGAGCCGGGGCCATTGTTGAGCCAGGCGCATTCCACGCCGGCTTCTTCGGCCAGCACGATCCGGTCGATCCAGGTTCGCGCGTCGTTCGCGCTCTGAGCGCCGACGCCGATCAGCAGGTTTTTCATTGGATGCTCTTTCTGCGGGTGATGAAGTGATGAGGTGATGAGGTGATGAGGGCCGGAGGCAATCCGGCCGACGCTCCCGCCCCTCTATACTATGAAGAGTTCGACTTCATTGGAGATCGCAATGTCCAGCATCAGCTCCGGTTCGAAGATCACACTCAAGACGCTCGAAGCGATCAAGCGCAAGTCGGAACGCTTTGCGTGCGTCACGGCCT
>CAYWHG010000360.1:0-1862 GCA_964457865.1 uncultured Steroidobacter sp. | reverse complement strand
TACCTCAGGCGCGGCCGCGCACCGTGGCCGCCGCCTGACGCCGCGTTGCGCCCTTCGCGACAGCACGCCCCCGTTTCGCTGATTTCGCAGGCTGGGCTGTACCGTCAAATCCCTGCACGCACTTCTGCAGCAACTGCTGCAGTTGCGTGACTTCGCTGACCTTCAACGCCGACAGCAGCTGCGCCCAGACTTCCTCGCCTACGACCTTGGCCTGATTCAGGCGCTTGCGTCCGCCGTCGCTGAGATTCCAGCTGTCGGCGCGGGAGTTCCCCGGTTTCGGTCGTCGCATGACATCGCCGTCGGCTTCGAGCCGACGCAGGATGGTGTTCATGGTCTGCGCCGTCACAAAGCAGCGGCGGGCGATTTCCGCACCCGCGATACCCGGCTCCGATTCCAGCATGTACAGGGCCGCGAAATGGGCGAACGACATCTCCACCCGCTCCTCCCGCAGCCGTTCCTCGACCACGCCGCGCAGCAAATGGTGCAGGCTTTTCAACAGGTAAGGGATCGCCTGCTCGGGCGTCATCCCGTCTACCTGCTCTCCAAGGATCTTTACATTTCGTTGTGACATGGCTCTGGTCGGGATTATCAGCTTACTGATACGATATCAGCAAGCTGATAATCAGTGGAACCGGCGACTGGCCTCCCGGTGTGTCTTTTGCGAGTCACTTCACGATGAACCTTTCGGAACTTTCACAGCGCCTCCCGCAAACTTCCCGCGGCCGCATCGCGCTGGCCGCGGGCGTGCTGGCCGTCCTCATCATCGCGATCGTCGTACTGCGACGTGATCGCACCGATCCGGCCGCTGACGCCGCACAGCCCGCCGCACTGACTGTCACCACGACCACCCTGTCGACGACCAGACTCGCGCGCGGCATCGTGGCCAACGGCACTGTATTTCCCTGGCAGGACGTGATCATCGCTCCTGAAGTCGGCGGCTATCGCGTGGCGTCCGTGAGTGTCGATGTCGGCGATCGCGTCCGCAAGGGCCAGGAACTGGTGCGGCTTTCCGACGAACTGCTGGTCGCCGAGGTGTCCTCGAAGCGCGCGAACGTGCAGCAGGCGCAGGCCACGCTCGAGAACGCAGCCTCGGCACTGCGCCGCGCGCAGCCGCTCGCCAACTCCTCGGTACTGTCCGCGTCCGATCTCGACAAACTGCGCAGCGAGGAAATCGCCGCGCAGGCGCGCGTCGAAGTGGCACGGGCCGAACTCGAAGGCGCCGATCTGCGCCTGCGCTACACGCGCGTCACGGCGCCCGATGACGGCGTCGTTTCCTCACGCACCGTGACCGTGGGGCAGATCGCCCAGGCCGGCGCCGAAATGCTGCGGCTGGTCCGCAACGGCCGCATCGAATGGCGTGCGGAAATTCCCGAATCGCGCATGCGCGAGATCAAGATCGGACAATCAGTGGCGCTTACGACCGCGGATGGCGCACGTATCGAAGGCAAGGTGCGCACGGTCGCGCCGACGGTGGAAAGCGCGACGCGTGCCGGCCTCGTGTATGTCGACATCGCGGCGGGCAGCGCCCGGCCGGGCATGTTCGCCCGCGGCGAAATCGTGCTTGCCCACAACGAGACCAACATGGTGCCAATTGCCAGCGTGGTGATCGAAGACGGCTACAGCTATGTGTTCGTCGTCGACGGCAACGTGGTGCATCGCCGCCGCGTCCAGACGGGCACGGTCGACGGCAACCGCATCGAGATCGTCGACGGCATCACGCCTGAAGAACGAGTGGTAGACAAGGGCGCAGGCTTTCTCAAGGACGGCGATCACGTCAATGTCGTGGCAGGCGACGGAGAACGTCCGTCATGAACTTCGTCACCTGGTCGATCCGCAATCCGATGGCGGTGATCGTGCTGTTC
>CAYWHG010000359.1:0-1869 GCA_964457865.1 uncultured Steroidobacter sp. | reverse complement strand
ATCCCGAAGGTCTCGCCGTCCAGTTCAATCGCGGCATGTTCTTCGGCAGCGCCTTTGGTTTCCTGGTCGATGAACGCAACAACGCCGCCCGTTCCTCGACCAGCAGTTCGACGCCCGCGACCACGACGCTGACCAATTGCATCGCCGACGCCGGCCGGACCTGCACCAAGGATGTCTACACGCTGGGCGGCCAGTTCGGCGTGCGTTTCCCGATCGGCGAGTCGCTGCTGGTGGCGGGCGTGGGCTACTCGGATCTGCGCAATGGCCAGGGACAGCGTCCGTTCTACAACAACAATGCGAACGGCAACACGCTCACCGGCCCGTTCAGCGGGCTGGCGTACGACTTCAATGTGATCGAAGGCTTCGCCGAGTACAACATGCAGATCGGTACGTTGCCGCTGCAGATCTGGGGCAACTATGCCCAGAAC
This sequence comes from uncultured Steroidobacter sp., assembly GCA_964457865.1. GTDB lineage: Bacteria > Pseudomonadota > Gammaproteobacteria > Steroidobacterales > Steroidobacteraceae > Steroidobacter. The sequence goes on along the minus strand of CAYWHG010000359.1, from coordinate 1,441 downwards.
CAGGATCCGGACGACAACAACACGGCCTGGGGCGCGGGCGTGCTGTTCGGCAAGGCCAGCAACTACCGCACCTGGGAAGCGGGCGTCGCGTACCAGGTGCTGGAGAAGGATGCGCTGTTCGCCCAGGGCGTGGATTCGGACTTCGGCGACGGCACGACGGATACGCAAGGTTGGGTGTTCCGCGCGGGCTTCGCGCCGTTGAAGAACCTGACGCTCAATGCGACCTACTTCCTCAACGAGCGCTTCATCGATGTGCCGGTCAATGCGGTCTACGGTACCAACACCGACTACGACCGGCTGCAGGTCGATTTCAACATGAAGTTCTGATGCTTCGCGGTTGACGGGTGAACAGTTGACGGTTGACGGTCAGAACAGGCAGCTGGTTCTGGCTGTCAACCGTCAACCGTCAACGGTCAACCATTTCCCGCGCTTGCGGCGGCAACCTGCGACGGGTATACAACCTTCAGTCGCTCATCACGGTCGTGTCATGGAAAAAGCCGATCTCTCGCATCACATCCTCAGTCGCTACAACGACGATCTCGAACGCGTCCGTACCAATGTCCTGCAGATGGGCGGTCTCGTCGAGGAACAGCTCAAACTCGCGGTCGAGGCGCTGGTCGAAGGCGACAGCCGGCTCGGCGAACAGGTCGCGCACGGCGATGTGAAGGTCAACGCGATGGAAGTCGCGATCGACGACGATTGCAGTCGCATCCTGGCGACCCGCAGCCCGGCCGCGTCCGACCTGCGACTGATCGTTGCCGTCATCAAGACCATCACGGATCTCGAACGCATCGGCGACGAGGCGGAGAAGATCGGCTACATCGGTTCGCGGCTGGCAGCGGTGGAACGTCCCGCGGATCGCTATCGCGAGATCAAGCACCTGGGCCGCATCGTCGGCGACATGGTGCATGAGGCGCTCGATGCGTTCGCCCGGCTGGATGCGGAAGGCGCCGTCGCGATTGCGAAGAAGGACCGGCTGGTCGACGAGGAATACGAAGCGATCCAGCGTCAGGTCATCACCTTCATGATGGAAGATCCGCGCACCATCCGCCGCGCGCTCGACGTGCTGTGGGTGGCGCGCGCACTGGAACGCATCGGCGACCACGCCAAGAACGTGTGCGAATACGTGGTGTACATGGTGTACGGCAAGGACATCCGCCATGTGTCACTCGAGGATGTCGAGAAGCACATGCAGTCGCGCAGCGCGCGCAGTGGCGGAGATTCCACGACGGGCCGCTGAAGAGCCCCTTCGGCCCTTTGTCAGCGCTCAGGGCGAACGGACCCTTCGACACGCTCAGGGCCGAACGGATTGTGGGGTCAATTCCTTGACTCCGTTCGCCCTGAGCCCTGAGCCTGACGAAGGGTCGAAGGGCTCTTGCACGCGCCGCATCTGGCCGACCCGCGCTCGATGCCGATAGACTGCCGCGATGAACTTCCTGCC
>CAYWHG010000358.1:0-1874 GCA_964457865.1 uncultured Steroidobacter sp. | reverse complement strand
AGGCGTTGTTCTTGACGGCGAACGCGAGCAACTGCGCGATATCAACGGGCATGAAGGAATCCTTAAGTCGTGCGTGCACGCGTGAGCGTCGCAATCTGTCCGCATTCGTTCGCCCGCGGCCGACAAGGTCCGCACGACGACATGCTGCTTCGAGTATAGCGGAGCGACAACGCGCCAAATATGTTAACTAGTCCGCAGTTTTCGGCGCGAAAGTCCCGTCTGCGGGCACCCGATCCGCCGCTCGATCCCGGTGTGCAACACGGGAGCGAGCGGACGAACTGGATGACGATGAATGCCGGATCATGATCTGACAGAACGCTTCGCAACGACCCGGACGCGCATCGCATCTGCAGCGACTCGGGCGGGCCGACCCGCCGGATCTGTCGCCCTGGTCGCAATCAGCAAGGGGCAGCCGGCGACGGCGATCCGGGCGCTCGCCGATCTGGGGCAACGCGATTTCGGCGAAAACTATCTGCAGGAGGCGCTTCCCAAGCTCGAAGCGCTCAGGGATCTGCCGATCACCTGGCATTTCACCGGACAGATCCAGAGCAACAAGACCCGCCCGATCGCCGAATCCTTCGCCTGGGTTCACACACTGGATCGCGAACGCATCGCCCTGCGCCTGAACGAGCAGCGCCCGCCGCACCTGCCTCCTATTAATGTGTGCCTGGAAGTCCGGCTGGAAGACGAAGCCGGCAAGGGGGGCGCGGCACCGGCGCAGATCGCCGACCTGGCAGCCCGGGTGCGCGAGCTGCCGCGACTGAAACTGCGGGGACTCATGACATTGCCGCCGCCACGCGAATCCTTCGACACACAGAAGCAATTGTTCGATCGCATGGCCGCGCTGCTGCAGGAATTGCAGGCCGCCGGTTTCGAGGTGGACGCCCTGTCGATGGGCATGTCTGCCGACCTCGAAGCCGCCATCGCGGCGGGCGCCACCCACGTACGTGTCGGCACAGCCTTGTTCGGCGAGCGTCAGCGAGTCTGACGGATGCTTGACGGATGCTTGACGACGGGGGGCGATCCGGTTTGCACTCATCCCCCTTCATCACCTGACCGTCCATTCCCATGCCTCATACCCTCTGTTTCATCGGCGGCGGCAACATGGCCCGCAGCCTCATCGGCGGACTGATCGCCCGCGGCCGCGACCCGAAGCTCATGACGGTCGCGGATCCCATGCCGGCGCAGCTCGACGCGTTACAGCGACAGTTCGGCGTGCGCGGCACCACCAGCAACCTGGAAGCGGCGAACGGCGCGGACGTCATCGTGCTGGCAGTCAAGCCGCAGGAAATGCGCAATGTCACGACCGCGCTGGCCAGCGCGCTGCCCGGGCAACCCCTGCTCATCTCCGTTGCCGCCGGCATCCGCGCCAGCGACATCCGCACCTGGTCGAACGGTGCGCCCGTGGTTCGCTGCATGCCGAATCGCCCGGCACTCGAAGGCTGCGGCATGACCGGCCTGTTTGCGACGGCGGAAGTGTCGGCCGAACATCGCCGCATCGCCGCCGATCTGCTCAGCGCGGTGGGCAAGACGCTGTGGCTGGAGCAGGAAGCGCAGATGGACGTCGTCACTGCCGTCTCGGGCAGCGGACCGGCGTATTTTTTCCTGCTGATCGAAATGCTCGAACAGGCCGGCGTCGAGCTCGGCCTGTCGCCGGAGACGAGCCGCCAGCTTGCGGTCGAAACCGCCTACGGCTCCGGACGCATGGCGCGCGAATCGAGCGATTCGCCCGCCACCCTGCGTCAGCAGGTCACATCGAAGGGCGGCACCACGCAGGCCGCGCTCGACGTCCTGGAGTCGAAAGACGTCCGTGCTATCTTTTCGGCCGCTGTCGCCGCCGCCGCGCGACGCTCCGCCGAACTGGCCGACGAGTT
>CAYWHG010000357.1:0-1885 GCA_964457865.1 uncultured Steroidobacter sp. | reverse complement strand
ATCCCGAAGGTCTCGCCGTCCAGTTCAATCGCGGCATGTTCTTCGGCAGCGCCTTCGGCTTCCTGGTCGATGAACGCAACAACGCGGCGCGTTCCTCGACCAGCAGTTCGACGCCCGCGACCACGGCACTGACCAACTGCATCGCCGACGCCGGCCGGACCTGCACCAAGGATGTCTACACGCTAGGCGGCCAGTTCGGCATGCGTTTCCCGATCGGGGAGTCGCTGCTGGTGGCTGGCGTGAGCTACTCGGATCTGCAGAATGGCCAGGGACAGCGTCCGTTCTACAACAGCAATGCGAACGGCAACACGCTCACCGGCCCGTTCAGCGGTCTGGCGTACGACTTCAACGTGATCGAAGGTTTCGCCGAGTACAACACGCAGATCGGTGCGCTGCCGCTGCAGATCTGGGGCAACTATGCCCAGAACCAGGATCCGGACGACAACAACACGGCCTGGGGCGCGGGCGTGCTGTTCGGCAAGGCCAGCAACTACCGCACCTGGGAAGCGGGCGTCGCGTACCAGGTGCTGGAGAAGGATGCGCTGTTCGCCCAGGGCGTGGATTCGGACTTCGGCGACGGCACGACGGATACGCAGGGCTGGGTGTTCCGCGCGGGCTTCGCGCCGGTGAAGAACCTGACGCTCAATGCGACGTACTTCCTCAACGAGCGCTTCATCGATGTGCCGATCAATGCGGTCTACGGTACCAACACCGACTACGATCGGCTGCAGGTCGATTTCAACATGAAGTTCTGACGCTTCGCGGTTGACGGTGAACAGTTGACGGTTGACGGTCAGAACAGGCAGCTTGTTCTGGCTGTCAACGGTCAACCGTCAACGGTCAACCATTTCCCGCGCTTGCGGCGGCAACCTGCGACGGGTATACAACCTTCAGTCGCTCATCACGGTCGTGTCATGGAAAAAGCCGATCTCTCGCATCACATCCTCAGTCGCTACAACGACGATCTCGAACGCGTCCGTACCAATGTCCTGCAGATGGGCGGTCTCGTCGAGGAACAGCTCAAACTCGCGGTCGAGGCGCTGGTCGAAGGCGACAGCCGGCTCGGCGAACAGGTCGCGCACGGCGATGTGAAGGTCAACGCGATGGAAGTCGCGATCGACGACGATTGCAGTCGCATCCTGGCGACCCGCAGCCCGGCCGCGTCCGACCTGCGACTGATCGTTGCCGTCATCAAGACCATCACGGATCTCGAACGCATCGGCGACGAGGCGGAGAAGATCGGCTACATCGGTTCGCGGCTGGCAGCGGTGGAACGTCCCGCGGATCGCTATCGCGAGATCAAGCACCTGGGCCGCATCGTCGGCGACATGGTGCATGAGGCGCTCGATGCGTTCGCCCGGCTGGATGCGGAAGGCGCCGTCGCGATTGCGAAGAAGGACCGGCTGGTCGACGAGGAATACGAAGCGATCCAGCGTCAGGTCATCACCTTCATGATGGAAGATCCGCGCACCATCCGCCGCGCGCTCGACGTGCTGTGGGTGGCGCGCGCACTGGAACGCATCGGCGACCACGCCAAGAACGTGTGCGAATACGTGGTGTACATGGTGTACGGCAAGGACATCCGCCATGTGTCACTGGAAGATGTCGAAAAGCACATGCGGTCGCGCAACGAGCGCAGTGCCGGAGATTCCGCGGCGGGTCGCTGAGATTCCCAATCCTGAAGAGCCCTTCGACCGGGCTCAGGGCGAACGGATCCTGTCTTCCTCCGTTCGTGCTGAGCCCGGTCGAAACACTCTGGTTCTTGCGTTCGTCCATAGAATCTTCAGGGAACGGCGTAAGGGCTCAACTCCTTAACTCCGTTCGCCCTGAGCATCTGGCCGACCCGCGCTCGATGCCGATAGACTGCCGCGATGAACTTCCTGCC
>CAYWHG010000356.1:0-1907 GCA_964457865.1 uncultured Steroidobacter sp. | reverse complement strand
GAGCTGCTGCAGTTCCTGGCGGACTGCGATCGCGAACACAAGGCGGCTTGAGAGTGAAGAGGTTCACACGGAGATCACGGAGTTCGGAAAAGAGAAGAAGTATCTCCACGGGGGACACGGGGAACACGGGGACAAGAAAATTTCTTGTTCCGAACCCCGTGTTCCCCGTGTCCTCCGTGGAAATTCTCTTCATTCTTCCGACCTCCGTAATCTCCGTGTGAAATTCCGGTTCTGAATGGGAGTGACAGATGTACAGATGCGGTTTGGTGGTGGCAGCAGTGCTTTCAGGTGGCGTGGCGACGGGTGCGGACTTCGGTCCCATCGGTGGGGCGATCGGCGAAACCAAGCCGATCATCGATACGCGGCTGCGGTTCGAGGATGTCGATCAGGAGCCGATGGCGGAGCAGGCCGAGGCGCTGACGCTGCGGGCGCGGCTCGGATTCGAGACTGGCAAGGCGTGGGAGACGGCGCTGCTGGTCGAAGGCGAGTTCGTCTGGCCGTGGATCAGCGACTACAACAGCACCATCAACGGCAAGACGCAGTATCCGGTGGTGGCCGATCCGGAAAGCTACGAGTTCAATCGGCTGCAGCTCATGAACACCAGCCTGCCGCAGACGACCATCACGCTCGGACGTCAGCGCATCAATCTCGACGATCAGCGCTTCGTCGGCAATGTCGGCTGGCGCCAGAACGAACAGACCTACGATGCGCTGCGCGTGGTCAACAAGTCGATCACCAACCTGACGTTCGACGTCACGTATCTCGACCAGGTCAATCGCGTCTTCAGCAAGGACTCGCCGCAGGGTCGTTACGAAGGCGACAGTTTCCTCGGCAACGTGTCCTATCAGTTTCCCATCGGCAAGCTGACGGCGTTCGGTTACTGGCTGGAGTTCGATCCGATCCCGAACGTGGCCGCGGCCGTGCGCGATTCGTCGCAGACCTACGGCCTGCGCTTTGCCGGCGAACGACCGCTGCGCAAGCTGAAGCTGGCCTATGCGGCGTCCTACGCGACCCAGGAGCAGTACAGCGACAACCCGCTGAACTTCGACAATGACTATTACTTACTCGAACTCACCGGCACGTACCGGCAGTACTACGTCGGGCTGGGCTGGGAAGTGCTCGGCGGCAACGGTGTGAAGGGCTTCACCACCCCGCTCGCGACGCTGCACAAGTTCCAGGGCTGGACCGACAAGTTCCTGACGACACCGGTCGACGGCATCGACGACAGGTACCTCAACGCCGGTTTCACGCTGAAGGGCGTCGGTCCGCTCGACACGCTCGGCCTGCAGGCCAGCTGGCACGACTACCAGGCCGAACGCACCTCACAGGACTACGGCACGGAGATCAACCTGCAACTGCAGGCGAAATGGAAACGCTTCACCGGCCTGCTCAAGTACGCGGACTACTCCACGGATGGACTCTTCACCGATACGAGCAAGTTCTGGATGCAGGTGGAATACGTCTGGTGAGCCAGGAATCGGAGTAACCACAAAGAACGCAAAGAACGAAAAAATCGGAAAGGAACAATCGCCGCAAAAAGCGCAAAAAGAGCAAAAATCAGAATGCGATTCTTTTCGGCTATGCGCCTTTTGCGCCTTTTGCGCCTTTTGTGGCCATTCTTCTTTTTTGCGTTCTATGCGTTCTTTGCGGTAACTCTTACTCCGCTTTCTTGATCTTCGTCGGCTTGAGCTTGCACCCGTACACGGCCGGTTCGCTCTGGCAGATGTCGGGCAGGCCGTGATCCTGCCAGAAGGGCAGCAGGCTTTCGGCGCTCACGATGCCTTCGAAGCCGGCGTGGTTGCGCAGGAAGGCGGTTTTCGGCAGCCACAGAATGCGCAATGGCACGGCTTCGTTCTGCTTCTGCAGGCGCAGCATGCGGTTGAAGACGAAATCGGACTGGCGCAGCG
>CAYWHG010000355.1:0-1914 GCA_964457865.1 uncultured Steroidobacter sp. | reverse complement strand
GAGGAAATGGACAAGCTGTGGGATGAGGCGAAGGGGAAAGAAGTGATGAGGTGATGAGGTGACGAAGCAAGAGAGGGTCCTCTCTCCGTTCTGACTTCGTCACCTGATCACCTCATCACCTCATCACCCCCGCCGCACGCGGCGAAGTTCAGCCTTCATTCAGAGCTTCGCTCCTATCGTGCATCCCATGCCCGGTCATCCCGCCGGGTCGTGGAGAAGAACATGACGATTTCCGCTCGCGCTGCGAGTGCCCTGGTGATCCTGGCCGGTCTGGGCGTGACCTCGGTCACATTGGCCGCACCACCTTCCTGGTCCAACTCGCGACATAACAGCACCTACGATGAGGGTTACGACTATGCCCCCGTGGTCCGCGCCGAGCCGATCGTCAGGCAGGTCCGGGTCGAGACGCCGCGCCGCGAGTGCTGGGACGATGTGCGCACCGTCGAATCGCGACCCCATATTTCCGATCCGGCCGTGGGCGGCCGGACGCTGCTGGGCGGCATCATCGGTGGTGTCATCGGCCATCAGTTCGGCAGCGGCCGGGGCCGCGATGCCGCGACGGTTGCCGGTGCCGCGATCGGCGCCGGCGTTGGCTACGACAGTGCGCGCCGCGTCTACGGCACGTCGAGTACGCAGGAAGTCGTGCAGCGCTGCGAAGTCCGTTACCAGGACCAGTACGAAGAGCGCATCGATGGCTATCGCGTCACGTACCAGTACCACGGGCGCGAATACACCACGCGGATGCCCTATGACCCCGGTTCGAAGATCCGGGTCCGGGTGGCCGTTGCACCGGCCGAGTGACAATCCGATGGTCGATGGGGTGTGAATCGTCACCCCATCGACCGTAGACTACCGCCATGCGATCCCGCCTTTCGCTCCTGGCACTGATCCCAGCCCTGGTCCTCGGCCTGGCGGTGCCTGCTGCGGGTGCCCAGAGCCTCATCGAAAAACGTCCGCGCAGCGAACGCCAGGGGGATCGCCCGCGCGTCTCCCTTGATCAGGCTGTCAACATGGCCGAAAGCCGTTATCGGGCCAAGGCGGTCAAGGCCCAGCAATCCGTCAGCGGCGATCGTGTGGTCTACAACATTCGTTTGCTGAGTGGCGACGGCAAGGTCTGGACCGTGCATGTCGACGCTCAGACAGGGCAGATGTACTGATGCGTGTACTGGTCGTCGAAGATGAAGCCGCGCTGCGCGACACGTTGGCGCAGCAGCTCAAGGACTCCGGATTCACCGTCGATCTGGCGGCGGACGGCGAAGAGGGACTCTTCTGCGGCCGCGAATATGCGCTCGATCTCGCCATCATCGACCTGGGGCTGCCGAAACTGCCTGGCCTCGAACTGATCCGCAAACTGCGCGCCGAATCCAAGGCCTTTCCCATCCTGATCCTGACCGCGCGCGATCGCTGGCAGGACAAGGTGGAAGGATTGCAGGCCGGCGCCGACGACTACGTCGCCAAACCGTTTCATTTCGAAGAACTGCTGGCGCGTGCGCAGGCATTGCTGCGTCGTTCCGGCGGCTGGGCGCAGCCGGTATTGCGCTGCGGCCCGGTCGCGCTCGATCCGCGCACGCAAGATGTCACGGTGAACGACAAGCGTGTGGAGTTGACGAGCTTCGAATACCGCATCCTCGAATACCTGATCCATCGCGCCGGCGAGGTCATCTCCAAGGCCGAACTCACCGATCGTCTCTATGCCCAGGATTTCGACCGCGACAGCAATACCATCGAAGTCTTCATCGGCCGCCTGCGCCGCAAGCTCGATCCCGAAGACACGATCAAGCCCATCGAAACGCTTCGCGGCCGCGGCTATCGCTTCGCCCTGCAGCGGGATTGAGAACGTTGACGGTTGACCGTTGACCGTTGACCGTTGACCGTTGACAGTCAGAAACAACAAGTCTGTTCCGAGTATTCCGA
>CAYWHG010000354.1:0-1930 GCA_964457865.1 uncultured Steroidobacter sp. | reverse complement strand
CGTTTTAAGTGCAGCGCGTCTCCCAATTTCGCCACAGGCGCAAAAGTGTTGGTGGGCGTGGGGAGTGTGGAAGCAGGAGACGGAATCGAACCGCCGACCTCGAGCTTATGAGGCTCGCGAGCTGACCGCTGCTCTATCCTGCTACCGAAGTTTGTTTATCGAAATGGTGCGCCCCGCCGGACTCGAACCGACATGTCTTTCGACACTGCGTCTTGAGCGCAGCGTGTCTGCCATTCCACCAGGAGCGCATTGAGCGAGTTGGTCCCTTCCCCCGGATTCGAACCGGGATGTCTTGCGACACTGAGTTCTGAGCCCAGCGCGTCTGCCGTTTCGCCAGGAAGGGAGCATTCAGTAAGTGGCACACCGGGAGGGACTCGAACCCCCAACCTACGGTTTTGGAGACCGTTGCTCTACCAGTTGAGCTACCGATGCAGAGGAGGGGCGCCGCGCCGTCCGTGTGCGACGCTCCTCGAGTATCAACCCTTGATGCACATCACTTGCTTCAAGGTATGCACGACTTCGACGAGTTCGGTCTGTGCCGCCATCACCGTGTCGATGTCCTTGTAGGCTCCAGGAATCTCATCCAGGACGCCTTCGTCCATTCGACATTCCACCCCGGCGGTCTGGGCCTTGAGGTCCGCGAGCGTGTAGGTCCGCTTCGCAGCGCCGCGAGACAACCGACGTCCTGCGCCGTGCGAGCACGAGCAGTACGAGTCCGTGTTGCCCTTGCCGCGCACGATGAACGACTTGGCACCCATCGATCCCGGGATGATCCCGAGTTCGCCGGCTCGTGCCGACACCGCGCCCTTACGCGTCACCCATACCTGCTGGCCGAAGTGCTCTTCGACGTTCGCGTAGTTGTGGTGACACTGGATCGCGGTATCGAACGTTGCGATGTCGCGCCCGAACTCTTCACGAAGCGCCAGCAGCACTGCGTGCATCATCAGGGCCCGGTTCTGCATCGCGTAGTCCTGAGCCCAACGCAGGCCCTCGACGTACATGTCGAACTCGACGGTTCCCGCATCGAGCCATGCCAAATCCTTGTCACGAAGAGCGCGGTCCTTACGCTCGGCAATCTCGCGCGCCATATGGATCGCGGTCTCGCCGATCGTCTTGCCGATGTGTCGTGATCCGGAGTGCAACATCACCCAAACGGCGTTCGACTCATCCAAGCACAGCTCGATGAAGTGGTTACCTCCGCCGAGCGTTCCGAGCTGGTTGAATACGCGCTTGTGATCGTACTTGCCGATCACGTCCAGGATCGCGAGCTTGTCGTACCGGCTGTCGAGCTTCTTGTTCGCGTTCACCAGGCCAACCCCGCGCAGCCCATCGTGCAGCGGGTTCACCGGCGAGACGTGATGGTTGAAGCCGACCGGCACGCGTTGCTCGATGCGTGATCGCAGTCGAGCGAGCGAGTCCGGCAAGTCATTGGCCGACAGTTCGGTGCGCAGCGCGATCATTCCGCAGCCGATGTCAACGCCGACCGCGGCCGGGATGATGGCTGCTTTCGTCGGGATCACGGATCCCACCGTCGCGCCCTTGCCGAGGTGAACGTCCGGCATCACAGCCACATGGCCTGCGAGCACCGGAAGCGCTGCGATGTTTCGCAGCTGGTTCACCGATTCCCAATCTACATCGACGCCCGAGGTCCATGACTTCAGGTTGTCGATCTTCGTCATTGCCTCGATGCTCATGAATGCCATTCTCCTATTCTGAAAATCATACGCTGGTGCCGACGGCCGGAGTCGAACCGGCATCGCTTGCGCGACCAGCTCCTCGGGCTGGCGTGTCTGCCTGTTTCACCACGTCGGCGTATCAAGTGGTGCCACCTGTCGGAGTCGAACCGACGACCTGTGCTGCACATGGATGTGCGAATGCGGCGGAGCGCATGGATGCGCGCGAGCCGCCCGCTTACAAGGCGGCTGCTCTG
>CAYWHG010000353.1:0-1934 GCA_964457865.1 uncultured Steroidobacter sp. | reverse complement strand
GAAGATCGCCGCAACGAGGATCGCTTCCACTTCATCGAGTGGACCAAGAAGGCGTTCGACAATGTCGATGTGATTCCGGCCGGCAACGGCATCATGCACCAGATCAATCTGGAGCGGATGTCGCCGGTCATCTACACGAAGGATGGCGTGGCGTTTCCGGACACGCTGGTCGGCACCGACAGCCACACGCCGCACGTCGATGCGCTCGGCGTGATCGCAATCGGCGTCGGCGGTCTCGAAGCCGAGAACGTCATGCTCGGTCGTGCTTCGTGGATGCGCCTGCCCGACATCGTCGGCGTGGAACTGTCAGGCCGGCCGCAGCCCGGCATCACGGCGACGGACGTCGTGCTCGCGCTCACCGAATTCCTGCGCAAGGAAAAAGTCGTCGGTGCGTATCTGGAGTTCTACGGCGAAGGCGCGGCCGCACTGACGCTCGGCGATCGCGCCACGATCTCCAACATGGCGCCGGAGTACGGCGCCACGGCGGCGATGTTCTTCATCGATCAGCAGACGCTCGAATACCTGCGTCTCACCGGTCGCGAAGACGCGCAGATCAAGCTCGTCGAAACGTATGCAACGCAGACTGGCTTGTGGGCCGATGCATTGAAGACCGCGCAGTACGAGCGTGTGCTGAAGTTCGATCTGTCGACAGTCGTGCGCAACATGGCCGGCCCCTCGAACCCGCACAAGCGCCTGCCGACCTCGGCACTCGCCGAACGCGGCATCGCGGCCCCGTGGAAAGAAGAACCCGGCCTGATGCCGGACGGCGCGGTGATCATCGCGGCCATCACCTCCTGCACCAACACCAGCAATCCGCGCAACGTGATTGCCGCCGGCCTGCTGGCTCGCAATGCGAACGCACGCGGACTGACGCGCAAGCCCTGGGTAAAGAGTTCGCTCGCGCCTGGTTCGAAGGCGGTACAGCTGTATCTCGAAGAAGCGAAGCTGCTGACTGAACTGGAGAAGCTCGGCTTCGGCATCGTCGCCTTCGCCTGCACGACCTGCAACGGCATGTCGGGCGCGCTTGATCCGAAGATCCAGCAGGAGATCATTGATCGGGACCTGTATGCGACCGCGGTGCTCTCCGGCAATCGCAACTTCGACGGCCGTATCCATCCGTATGCGAAGCAGGCCTTCCTCGCCTCGCCGCCGCTGGTCATCGCCTATGCGATCGCCGGCACGGTGCGTTTCGATATCGAGAAGGATGCGCTCGGTCACGACAAGGACGGCAAGCCGATCACGCTCAAGGATCTGTGGCCGACCGATGCCGAGATCGACTCGATCATCGCCACGAGCGTCAAGCCCGAACACTTCCGCAAGGTGTACGAGCCCATGTTCACGTTCAAGGCGAAGACCGAGAAAGTCAGCCCGCTGTACGACTGGCGCCCGCAGAGCACGTACATCCGTCGTCCGCCCTATTGGGACAAGGAAGGCCAGGGCGCGCTCGCAGCACGCGAGCGCACATTGAAGGCCATGCGTCCGCTGGCTGTGCTCGGCGACAACATCACGACCGACCACCTGTCGCCATCGAACGCGATTCTCGGCAACAGCGCCGCCGGCGAATACCTGAAGAAGATGGGCCTGCCCGAGGAGGACTACAATTCCTACGCCACGCATCGCGGCGATCACCTCACCGCACAGCGCGCCACGTTCGCCAACCCGACGTTGATGAACGAGATGGCCGTCGTCGACGGCGCAGTAAAGAAAGGTTCGCTCGCCCGCATCGAACCGGAAGGCAAGGTCGTGCGCATGTGGGAAGCCATCGAAACCTACATGGATCGCGGCCAGGCGCTGATCATCATCGCCGGCGCCGACTACGGTCAGGGCTCCTCGCGCGACTGGGCCGCCAAGGGTGTGCGCCTCGCCGGCGTGGAAGCGATCGTCGCCGAAGGCTTCGAACGCATCCATCGCACCAACCTGATCGGCATGGGCGT
>CAYWHG010000352.1:0-1958 GCA_964457865.1 uncultured Steroidobacter sp. | reverse complement strand
GATCCATGTTCGCGAGATTGGGGAGCTGGCTCTTGTCGAGCTTCTGGAACACGCCCGCCTTGATCTGGCGCTCCAGGAACGAAGCCGAGGGCACCACGACATCGAAGCCCGAGTTGCCGGCGAGCAGGCGGGTCTCCAGCACGTCGTTCGAATCGAAGACGTCGTAGGTGACCTTGATGCCGGTCTTCGCTTCGAAGTTCTTGATGGTGTCTTCGGCGATGTAGTCCGACCAGTTGAATACGTGCAGGACCTTTTCTTCTTCTCCGGGAGCGGCGGCCTGGTCGGCCTGCTTCGCCTCTTCTTTCTTGCCGCAGGCGGCCAGCGCTAGCGCGACAGCCGTTGCAAGCAGAGCAACGCGCAGATTCTTGTTCATCGGACAACTACTCCCCGTGTGGTTTCTACGGACCGGACCGACACCGGCTACTGCTCGCGAGCGTAACGCAGAACGCCGCCGGAGAGCTACGGGAGAGAATGCGCGGCCAACCCGGTGCGCGTGCGCATCGGTCTGCACCATGCCGCTGCCATGCAGGGCATGACTCAGATCTTTCCGAGGCGCCGTCCTTCCTGCAGCGTCATGTCGAGGGACTTCCGCGCCTTGTCGATCAGCTCATCGACATGGGCACGCGTCATCACCAGCGGCGGCGCAACGATCATGGTGTCGCGGACCGCCCGCATCACCAGGCCGTTGCCGATACACATGTCGCGGCACAGCGTGCCGACCTCGCCGGGATCGGCGAAGAGCTCGCGCCTGGCTTTGTCCTTCACCAGTTCGAGTGCGCCGATGAGGCCGACGATACGGGCCTCCCCGACCAGCGGATGTTCGGCGAGTTCGGCCCAGCGCTGCTTCATATAAGGCGCGATGTCGTTGTTGACCCGCTCGACGATCTTCTCGCTGCGCAGGATGTTGATCGTCGCGCAGGCCACGGCACAGGCCGCCGGGTGACCGGAATAGGTGAATCCGTGGGCGAATTCGCCGCCCTTCTCAGTCAGAACCTGCGCCACGCGATCCGCGATCATGACGCCGCCGATCGGCAGGTAGCCCGAAGACATGCCCTTGGCGATCGGCATCAGATCCGGCCGGATACCGAAGTACTGCGAACCGAACCATTGCCCGGTGCGACCGAAGCCGCAGATCACTTCATCGGCGACCAGCAGGATGCCGTAGCGGTCGACGATCTTCTGGATTTCGGGCCAGTACGTGGACGGCGGAATGATCACGCCGCCCGCGCCCTGGATGGGTTCGCCGATGAACGCCGCGACACGCTCCGGACCGACTTCCAGAATCTTTTCTTCCAGCGCCCGCGCCGCGAGGAGGCCGAATTCTTCGGGCGACAGATCGCCGCCCTCCGCATACCAGTAGGGCTGGCGGATATGGACGATGCCCGGGATGGGCAATCCGCCCTGCGCATGCATCGGCGCCATGCCGCCGAGACTGGCGCCCGCCATCGTGCTGCCGTGATAGGCATTCCTGCGACTGATGATGACGGTACGCTGCGGCTGACCCGTCAGCTCCCAGTAACGGCGCACCGAACGCACCACGGTGTCGTTCGCCTCGGAGCCCGAACCGGTGAAGAAGACATGATTGAACTGCGGCGGCGTGACCTCGGCGAGCAGCCGCGACAGTTCGATGGCCGGCGGATGGGCCACCTGGAAAAAGCTGTTGTAGTACGGCAGCTCGAGCAGCTGCCGGTAGGCGGCGTCGGCCAGTTCGCGGCGGCCGTACCCGAGATTCACGCACCACAGTCCCGACATGCCGTCGAGGATCTGGCGCCCGTCCGAGTCGTAGAGGTAGACCCCTTCGGCTCGCGTGATGATTCGCGTTCCCTTGCGCCCCAGCGCCGCATGATCGGTGAAGGGATGGATGTAGTGGGAAGCATCCAGGGCCTGCCATTCGGCCGTGGAACGGGTGGGAATGAACGGGCTGGATGCGGTGGTCATGGTTAGCGGAAGCGGCGGAA
>CAYWHG010000351.1:0-1961 GCA_964457865.1 uncultured Steroidobacter sp. | reverse complement strand
GCACGTCGCGGTTGGGATTCTCCAGGTCGATGAAGATGACGTCGGGATCGTTGTCGACGATACGCCGCATCAGGTTCTGCATGTCGCGCACGATGGTGACGCGCCGATAGCCCGCTTCGCGCAGTCCGTCTTCGAGAATGGCAGCGCGCATCACGTTCTGATCGACAATCAGGATGTGCAGGCTGGATTCGTGGGAGGTTTTTTCGTCAGGCATCAGCACTGTGACGGTGCAATTGATATGCCAGCACGCACGCGCACGGCTCGCCGCGCTTTCTCGTCGTCTTCCTGCACGAACTTCGTGCGCGCTTGCGAAGAAGCTGCTCTGCCGCGGGTCAGTCAGTGGTTGTTCGCCGTCCTTTCGCGGCCCTCAACTTCAGGGATTTCCCGGTATTTGCAGCCTTGGCACAACGGTTGCAACTCTTGCGGCAACGAACGCGCACTCGCTCGCAGCGAGGCGCATCCACCAGACATGCAGGCCCAGCATCGGGCCTGCTGGCAACGCCGCCGACTTCTTGCGCGCTTCTACGCACGCGCTCGAGGTCGGTGGCGTTTTTTTTTGGCCGCGATATCGAGGGAGCCGAGGCGATCATGTCGACGAGTCTGATGAGATGGCAGAGAGTGTTGCGAAGCGCGTGCATGGCGTTCGCCGTATTGGCCGCAACGGGCGCGCACGGCGCCGCGCTCAAGCTCGAGAAGGAACAGCTCAAGCTCGGCTTCATCAAGCTGACGGACATGGCGCCCCTCGCCATCGCCTACGAGAAGGGCTTCTTCGAGGACGAAGGGCTCTATGTGACGCTCGAACCGCAGGCCAACTGGAAGGTCATCCTCGACCGCGTGATCACCGGCGAACTCGACGGTGCACACATGCTCGCGGGGCAGCCGCTCGGCGCGACGATCGGTTTCGGCACGAAGGCCGATATCGTCACGGCCTACAGCATGGATCTCAACGGCAACGCGATCACGCTTTCCAACGACGTGTGGTCGCAGATCAAGGCGAACCTGCCTGCCGATGCGCAAGGCAAGCCGATTCACCCGATCAAGGCGGACGTGCTCAAACCCGTCATCGAGAAATCGCGCGCCGGCGGCAAGCCGTTCCGCATGGCCATGGTGTTCCCGGTGTCGACGCACAATTACGAGCTGCGCTACTGGCTCGCGGCCGGCGGCATTCATCCGGGCTTCTATTCGCCGAGCGATGTCAGCGGCCAGATCAAGGCCGATGTGCTGCTGTCGGTGACGCCGCCGCCGCAGATGCCGGCGACGCTCGAAGCCGGCACGATCAATGGCTATTGCGTCGGCGAACCCTGGAACCAGCAGGCAATCGTCAAGGGCGTCGGCGTGCCCGTCATCACCGACCTGGAAATCTGGAAGAACAATCCCGAGAAGGTTTTCGGCGTCACGAAGACGTGGGCCGAGAAGCATCCCAACACCCATCTCGCCGTCGTGAAGGCGCTGCTGCGTGCGGGCATGTGGCTCGACGAGAACAACGGCGCGAATCGCAAGGAAGCGGCGCAGATCCTCGCCCGATCCGAATACGTCGGCGCCGACTACCGCGTAATCGCCAGCAGCATGACGGGCACGTTCGAGTACGGCCGTGGCGACAAGCGCAGCCTGCCGGACTTCAACGTGTTCTTCCGCTACCACGCGACCTACCCGTTCTACAGCGATGCCGTCTGGTATCTCACGCAGATGCGCCGCTGGGGCCAGATTCCCGAAGCGAAGACGGACCAGTGGTACGCCGAGACTGCGAAGAAGGTGTACCGGCCCGATGTGTATCTGCAAGCCGCACAACTGCTCGTCGATGAAAAGAAGGCGAGGAAGGAAGACTTCCCCTGGACCAGCGATGGCTATCGCGCACCGACGCGCGAGTTCATCGACGGCGCCGAGTACGACGGCCGCAAGCCGAACGACTATCTCGCGAAGTTCGAGATCGGGCTTCGCGGCGAGCAGAAGGTGGAAGGCGG
>CAYWHG010000350.1:0-1982 GCA_964457865.1 uncultured Steroidobacter sp. | reverse complement strand
GTGAAGATCAGGAAGAACACCAGGATGATCATCATGTCGATCATCGGCACGACATTGATGTCATGTCGTCCGCGGTAGCGTGCGTGATTACGCCGCACGCGTCCCGCGACTTTCGAGTGCGCCATGGCCGTCTCCGTAACGTCTTGCGTGGTCGACGCTTAACCGTGAGCCGAAGCGCGGCCGCGCGGCGCAGGCGCCGGCGCGTCGTCCACTTCGGCGTCGGTGCGACGCTCCACGACGGAGTTCAGGAACTTGACGTTGGCGATCTCGAGGCTGTCGATCAGCTTGGTGGTCTTGGCTTCCAGGAACATGTGCGCCAGCAGCAGCGTGATGGCGACGAACAGACCCGAGGCGGTGTTGTTCATGGCGACCGAGATGCTGGCGGCCAGCAGGTTGGCCTTCTCGGCGGGGTTCGCGGTGGCGATCGAGGCGAATGCCGCGATCAGGCCGATGACGGTACCGAGCAGACCGGTGAGCATGCCGATGTTGGCGAGCGCCGAAAGATAGTGCGTGCGCTTCTCCAGCTTGGGAATGACTTCCAGCAGGCTCTCTTCCATCGCCTTCTCGACGTCGTCGCGGCGGCGGGCACTGGCGAGACGGGCGATGCCGTAGTTGAGTGCGGTTGCCAGTGCGGCGCTCGACTTCTGGGTGATCGCGATCACCTGGCGGAAGTTGCCCTGGCTGATCAGCGGCGCCACCTGCGACCAGACGCGACGGTTGAGCACCGTCTCCTTGGTCAGGTAGATGAATCGCTCGATGGCGATTGACACGCCGACCACGAAGATCGCGGCGAGCATGTACAGGAAGGGTCCGCCTTCCTTGAAGAAGGCCACCACGTAATCCAGGAAAGTCATCGCTTGATACTCCTCTGCCGTCCCGTACCGCGCTGGGCAAGCGCGTGTGAATTTTGAAATCTGCCGGTCATGCGCGCTGCACTGCGCGCGTGCGAACTCTCAGCCGTTGTACAGCGAGCGTGCTCGTAGTGATTTATCGCCTTAAGGTAAAAGGGTGCGCTGCGACCTACTTCTCAGGACCCGCAGCAGGCGCAGCGGATGCGGGATTCGCACTGTCCGCGCCAGACGACATTGCACCGTAGTACGTCACTTCCCGACGAAAAACGTCACGGTCCACGGGCGTCAGCGCCTCATCGAGGAGCGTGTTGAAAGGCTGCGCGGGGAGGTCGCCGATATCGGCTTTCTTCCACGGCACGATGTACAGGACCTTCGGCAACTCGCGATTGCCGGTCACGACGGTGGTGTCGAGATCGAGACGGTCGACGCGACGAGAGGAAGCGGGCGACTGGCTGCTGGCGGCTGGCTGCTGGCCAGAGGTCGCGGCGCGCGGCGCGGCGCTGTCGGCCAGCGGCTTCTGTTCGCTCGTCTGAGAATCGGGTTCCGCGGCGAATGCGATGGATGCCGTCGCCAGGAACAGCAGGGAAAGGATTGTCGGTGCGTTCATCATTCCGCCTGCGCACTGCGCTGCTGATTGCCGAGTCGCGTCTTCAGTTCGGTGACCCAGCCGGCGACCTTCGTGTCCGGCGCGGGCGACAGGGCGAGGTAGCGCTCGTAGGCTTCGAGCGCGCGCTGCGGTTGCTGCAAGTACAGATCGCACAACACGCCCAGATTCAGATGTGCCAGCGCGTAGGCCGGATCGATCTGGATCGCGCGCTGATAGGCCGCGTCCGCCTCCGCGAATCGGCCGAGCTTGCGGTAGACGATGCCGAGCTGGTTGTACGCGGCTGCGCTGCTGGCATTACGTCCGATCGCCGCGTCGAGTGACTTCTGCGCCTCTTCCAGCTTGCCGGCCTTGGTCTGCAGGATGGCGAGATTCAGCAGCGGACCCGAATACGCCGGATAGTTGTCGCTCAGCGTACGGAATGTCTGCTCCGCGCCGGCCAGATTGCCGCCGCTCATCGCCGCCACGGCGCTGTCGAACTGCTGCTGGGCTTCGGCAGGAATCGGTGCATCGGCGACGGTTGCGGC
>CAYWHG010000349.1:0-2030 GCA_964457865.1 uncultured Steroidobacter sp. | reverse complement strand
GGCACGTGCACGATTTCCTGTTTCGCACGGTCGAGCGCGTGCTGCGCGATACCTACGCGGGTGCGTCGACGCCGGCGCCCGCTCCCGCGAGTATCGATACCTTCATGCCGGCGGCTGCCGGTGCCGCCGGCGTCTGGCCATCGCGTGGACCGCAGTACAGCGGTGCGCATCGTTCCTTCGGCAGCCAGTCGTCGCTCGGTCTGCGTGTGGCCGAATCGCCGGTCACGAGTTACGAGCCCGCTGCGCATTCACATTCCATGGCTCATCCCATGGACAGTGCACCGGCGGAGACGCCGCCGCTGGGCTTCGCGCTCGCGCAGTTGCACGGCATCTACATTCTTTCGCAGGCACCCGACGGTCTGATCCTCGTCGACATGCATGCCGCGCACGAGCGCACCACGTACGAACGCATGAAGGCAGCGTTGGGCGAGGGCGCGCTGGCGAGTCAACCGTTGCTGACGCCGTTGGGCATCAGTGTCTCGCAGGCGGAGGCGGACGTGCTGGAGGAACATGCCGCGATGCTGTCGCGCGCGGGTCTCGACATCGAACGAACCGGCCCGAGCGGTGTGCAGGTGCGTGCGGTGCCGGCGTTCCTCAAGGCCTCGGGCGTCGATGAGCTGGTGCAGCGCCTCGGCGCGGATCTGGTCGCCAACGGCGCGACGCGCGGCATCGAAGAAGCATTGAACGAAGTGCTCGGCACCATCGCCTGTCATGGGGCCGTGCGCGCGCATCGCAATCTGACGGTGCCGGAAATGAACGCGCTGCTGCGCGAAATGGAACGCACCGTGCGCAGCGATCAATGCAATCACGGCCGGCCGACGTGGACCTACGTCAGCATGAACGATCTCGACCGGATGTTCCTGCGCGGCAGGTGAGACAAGTGACGACTTCGCGGCCCAGGCCGGTGGCGCTGATCATGGGGCCGACGGGCGCCGGCAAGACCGATCTCGCGCTGCGGCTGGCCGGGCGGTTGCCGATCGATATCGTGAGCGTCGATTCCGCGATGGTCTATCGCGGCATGGACATCGGCACCGGCAAGCCTTCGCCAGAAATCCTGCGGCAATTTCCCCATCGCCTGGTCGATATTCTCGATCCCTCCGAGTCTTATTCCGCCGGACAGTTCGTCCGCGATGCCCGCGCGGCAATCGATGAGAGTCACGCGAAGGGACGCCTGCCCCTGCTGGTCGGCGGAACGATGCTCTATTTCCGTGCGTTGCGGCGAGGGTTGGCCGAGTTGCCGGCGGCGGATGCAGAGGTTCGGGTCAGCATCGATCGCGAGGCGGGCGTGCGCGGCTGGCCGGCGATGCATGAGGAACTGGCGAAGATCGATCCGCTGGCTGCTGCGCGAATCAAGCCGGGCGACGGACAGCGTATCCAGCGGGCGATCGAGGTCTACCGTCTGTCGGGTCGGACGCTGAGCGAACTGCAGGCGCGCACGGTAGCGCCCGATCCCGCATTGGCATTCGCTGCTTTCGCCTGGGTGCCGAGTGAACGTGAGCGGCTTTATGCCGCTATTGCAGCCCGGTTTGACGCAATGATGAACGCCGGATTTTTGACGGAGGTCGAAGCTTTGCACACCCGGCCGGATCTGCACGCGAGATTGCCCGCCATCCGGTCAGTGGGGTACCGGCAGCTCTGGGCGAACCTGGCAGGAGAAGTGTCGCTTGAGCAGGCGCAGCACGACGCAATCATCGCCACTCGTCATCTCGCGCGGCGCCAGCTCGTGTGGTTGCGCGCGGAAACAGACATTGAATGGATCGATGCACTTGATTCGGGCGCCTTCGACTCCATGGAGAAAGCCATCGCACCGCTGTGTGATGCGATCAAGAACGTGTCGGGAACTCAGTATTAAACGAAGGCCCGATCTGGATTCGAGGACCTCATGCTAGACTGCGGCACTGCAACGAACGCGAGGATCGTGTTTGTGAGCTGTCCTCCGGCTGCATGGAAGCGGTTCTGCCGGAAATGTTCGTACACAATAATTTCGGAGCAATAACAAGGAGATAAATGATGGCCAGAGGGCAATCATT
>CAYWHG010000348.1:0-2046 GCA_964457865.1 uncultured Steroidobacter sp. | reverse complement strand
GCGTCGATGACATACAGCGCCGTCACCGCATCGCGCTTCTCCATCGGCGTGTAGAGCAGCGCGAAATAGCGCATCGAGCCGGCGGGCGCGGCGCGATTGATCAGCGATTCGTCGAGGGTGGAAGCGGAGATCATTCTGGCTGGGCTGTCGGTGATGAAGTGATGAGGTGATGCAGTGATGCCGCAAGAGCAGAGCGGATCCGGAGTGCTTGCATCATCACTGCATCACTTGATCACCTCATCACCCGACTTTGTCGGCGGCAGCCCATCGAGTTCGAGCTGGCTCTCCGGTTCGCGCAATTGCGGGTCGCGGGCGAGCTTGTCGATCGGTTCGATGGATTCGATTTCCTTCTCGGGGCGTACGCCCAGTTCGGTGAACTTGCGGGCGCCGGGCAGGACCTGGCGTTCGAGCGAGCCGACGG
The DNA here is from genome assembly GCA_964457865.1 of uncultured Steroidobacter sp. Taxonomy (GTDB): domain Bacteria; phylum Pseudomonadota; class Gammaproteobacteria; order Steroidobacterales; family Steroidobacteraceae; genus Steroidobacter. The sequence goes on along the minus strand of CAYWHG010000348.1, from coordinate 1,625 downwards.
CGCTGTTGAAGGCATCGACGCTGAGGCCGAGGTTGCGGCCGAGGCGGCTGAGATGGCCGGTGAAGACCGCGAGACGTTTGTACAGATCTTCGGCAAGTGTGCGGATGGTTTCGGCGTTCTTGGCGAGTGCGGTCTGGCGCCAGCCGTAGGCCACTGTCTTCAACAGCGCCACGAAGCTGGAGGGCGTGGCGATGATGACGTTCTGGCGGATCGCGTCTTCCAGCAGGTTGGGTAGTTCCGCGAGGGCCGCCGACAGGAACTGGTCGCCGGGCACGAACAGGATGACGAAGTCGGGGCTGTTCTCGAACTGGCTCCAGTAATTTTTGGAGCCGAGCTGTCGCGTGCGTTCCGCCATGGCCTGCGCATGACGGCGCAGGGCGATGCCGCGCTGCTCGTCGGTGGTCGCATCGACGGCTTCGAGATAGGCGTCCAGCGGCGTCTTCACGTCGACGACGAGATCGCGGCCGTCGGGCATGTGCACGATCATGTCCGGCCGCAGCGCGCCCTCGACGGTGCGGACGTGCACCTGCTCGCTGAAGTCGCAGTGCTCGACCATGCCCGAGAGTTCGGCGAGGCGGCGCAGCGTCATTTCGCCCCATTGGCCGCGCACTTCCGGTCGGCGCAGCGCATTCACCAGCGTCCGGGTCTCGCGCTGCAGTGCCTGCTGTCCGAGCGTGACTGTCTCCAGCGACGTGCGCAGACTGCCGAAGCTCTCGGCGCGCTCTTTTTCGATGCGCTGCATCTGCTGCTCGGTCTTGCCGAGCGCTTCGCGAATCGGCGCCAGCAGGGCTTCGATGGCCTTTTCCCGTTGCGTGAGCGCCGCGACGGCGGATTGCTGGTGCTGACCGAGATGTTCGCGCGCCAGCCTCAGGAACACTTCACTGTTCGAGCGCAGCGACTGGCCGGCCACCGAATCGAACGAAGCCTGCAGGCGTTCCATCGTCCGGTCGAGTGAAGTCTGGCGCTCGCGTGCGATGTCTTCCTCAGACTTGGCCTGCGCGCGCAGCACTGCCAGTTCCACATGCAACGCTTCCGAGCGCCGACGTGCCCACAATGCGCCGCCAAGCGCACCGAGTGCTGCACCGGTTACAAGGGCAATGATCACCATCGCCAGCATTTGACCCGTCAGCGTCAACTCAGTCTTCCTTCTGGCCAGCGGCCAGTCGCCAGTTGCCCGTCCGCGCTCATTGCCGTCTCAGGTGCATCATGTAATTCACATCGACATTGTCGCTGCGACGGGCCGTGCCCCTCAGCGGGTCATAGTCGAGGCCGGCGATGTCGCAGGGTTCGAGCTGCGCGGCACGCGCCCAGCGCGCGAGTTCGGACGGACGGATGAAACGCGAGTAGGTGTGCGTGCCGCGTTCCAGCAGCCCCATGACGTACTCGGCGCCGACGACGGCGAGCAGCCAGGATTTGAGATTGCGATTGAGCGTCGAGAGGACGACATGGCCATCCGGTTTGACGAGTGCATGCAGCGCCCGCAGGACGGCGGCCGGTTCCGGCACGTGCTCGAGCATTTCGAGACAGGTCACGACATCGTAGGTACCCACGGAATGCGCGGCGTGATCCTCCGCCGACTCGCGCAGATAGCGGACCGGGACGCCGGCTTCGAGGGCATGCAGTTC
>CAYWHG010000347.1:0-2120 GCA_964457865.1 uncultured Steroidobacter sp. | reverse complement strand
CCTGTCCGGCGAAATGATGCTGCGTTACATGGGCTGGACCGAAGCCGCCGACGCCATCATCAGCGCCATGGACAAGAGCATCGGTCAGAAGACGGTCACCTACGACTTCGCCCGTCTGATGGAAGGCGCGACGGAAGTGAAGTGCTCCGAGTTTGCGGATGCGATGATCCGCAATCTGTGACGAAGTCACGGAGTCGAGGCGCTAGGCCCTAGGCGCTAGTTGATTCGGGGCGCGAGAGCGCCCCGAATCGTTTCCGAGACCGCAAGAATCCTCCCTTTCTTTTCTCAGACCTAGCACCTAGGGCCCAGGGCCTAGTACCTTCCTCCCCATGTCCGCCGCCACCACCCCCACCCTTCCCCGCGACGTCCTCGTCGAAGAATGCGCCGCCGCGCTCGTCGAAGCGTTCGCGAACTACAACGCGGAATTCCGCGCCATCACGCGGCGTGCACCGCAGCGGTTCGAAGCGCGCGACTGGAAGGGCAGTCAGCGCGATGCGGTGGAGCGCATCGAGCTCTATGAAAAATGCATCAGCCGTGCAGTCACGCAGATGCGCACCCGGCTCGCCGACGATATTGCGGAGCGTGCGTTGTGGGCCAGCGTCAAACGCCGCTTCACGGAACTCATCGAGGCCTTTCCCGATCGCGAGTTCGACAAGACCTTCTTCAACTCCGTCACCCGCCAGACGTTCGGCACGGTGGGTGTCGACGCCGCGGTCGAATTCGTCGCGCTCGATCTCGATCCGATCGGCGAGATCTGGCACCTGATCGAAACCAATATCTATGTGAATCGCGGTTCGCTGGAGTTGCTGTTCGAGGAAGTGCTGGCGGACTTCCGCTTCCGCACGCCCTATCTCGATTTCGACCGCAGCGTGCGCATCATCACGAACGAAGTGCGCGCCCAGTGCGAAGCAGATGCCGTAGCCTCGCGCCCGCCGCTGGAAGTCGAGAAGATCGAATTCATCCGCGTGCCGTTCTTCCAGATGACCCGCGCCTACATCGTGGGGCGGATCTCCGGCAAGGACTGGATGCGACCGTTCGTCCTCAGCCTCAAGAATTCGGAAAGCGGCGTGCTGATCGACGCGGTCATGATGGATGAGAGCACGGTGAGCATCCTGTTCAGCTTCACGCGCTCGTATTTCCACACCGATCTGCCGCACGTCGGCCAGGCCGTGGTCTTCCTCAAGACCATCCTGCCGCGCAAGCCGATCAGCGAGCTGTACACCGTGCTCGGCCGCGCCAAGCAGGGCAAGACCGAACGCTATCGCGAACTTTTCCGGCACCTGCAGCAGAGCACCGATCAGTTCGTGCACGCACCCGGCGACAAGGGCCTGGTCATGATCTGCTTCACGCTGCCGTCGTTCGATGTCGTCTTCAAGATCATCCGCGACCGCTTCGCCTACCCCAAGAACGTGCTGCGCGAGGAAGTGCTGCAGAAGTACGAACTGGTGTTCAAGCACGATCGCGCCGGCCGGCTGGTCGACGCGCAGGAGTTCAAGCGTCTCAAGTTCCCGCGTGCGCGTTTCGCCGAGGCGGTGATCGAGGAACTGCGCAACGAAGCCGCCAACACCGTGCATTTCGAGGACGGCGAGATCGTCATCGATCACATCTACATCGAGCGGCGCATGACGCCGCTGAATCTGTACATCCGCACCGCCACACGCGAGGAAGCCGAGCGTGCGGTGCTCGACTACGGCCAGTGCATCCGCGACCTGGCGGTCACCAATATCTTCGCCGGCGACCTGCTACTGAAGAACTTCGGCGTGACGCGACACGGCCGCGTGATCTTCTACGACTACGACGAACTCTGCGCCGTGCGCGACTGTCGCTTCCGCGACGTACCGCAGGCCAGCAACGACGAAGACGAGATGCGCGCCGAAGCCTGGTTCCACGTCAACGACAATGACGTCTTCCCGGAGACGTTCATGCAGTTCCTCGGTTTCGATCAGCACCTGAAGGACGTGTTCCTGAAGGTTCACGGCGAGGTTCTCACCGCGGACTGGTGGCGCGGCATCCAGCAGCGGCTGGCCGAGGGCGATGTCATGGAAGTGCTGCCCTATCATCGGCACCGGGTGAGGGTGTTCAGCAGTGTGTGAGTGATCGACCCTGTTGGGTCGATCGGG
>CAYWHG010000346.1:0-2146 GCA_964457865.1 uncultured Steroidobacter sp. | reverse complement strand
AGTTTTTCTTGTTCCAGCCCCGTGTCCCCCGTGTTCCCCGTGGAGATCTTCCTCTCTTCCCCGCGTCGGCTGCGGCTGGTGACCGTGCTACCATCGCGCCCCCGCAAAACTCCCTGTTTCGAGCCCATGGAAGTCAACCTGATCCGCCGTACTCTCGATGATCTCTCCGAGCGCAGCGAAGCTCTTCGGAGGTTTCTTTGACTACGACAACAAGCATGAGCGCCTGACGGAAGTCAGCCGCGAACTGGAAGACCCGGGAATCTGGAACACGCCTGACAAGGCCCAGGAACTGGGTCGCGAGCGGGCACGCCTGGAAGCGATCGTCGGTACCCTCGACAGCATCCGCAACGGACTGGGTGACGCGGTCGAATTGCTCGACATGGCCGTCGCCGAAAACGACGAATCCACGGTCGAAGATGTGCAGGGCGATATCGCCGGCATCGAGCAGGACGTGAAGAAGCTGGAATTCCAGCGCATGTTTCCCGGCAAGATGGATTCGCACAGCGCCTTCCTCGACATCCAGGCCGGCGCCGGCGGCACCGAGGCGCAGGACTGGGCGCAGATGCTCATGCGCATGTACCTGCGCTGGGGCGAAGCCCACGGATTCAAGACCGAAGTCGTCGATGTCAGCGACGGTGAAGTCGCGGGCATCAAGGGCACGACGATCAACTTCATGGGTGACTACGCCTATGGCTGGTTGCGTACCGAAACCGGCGTGCATCGCCTGGTGCGCAAGTCGCCGTTCGATTCGAATGCGCGACGCCACACTTCGTTCGCCTCGGTGTTCGTGTCGCCCGAAGTCGACGAGGACATCGAGATCGCGATCAATCCCGCTGACCTGAAGACTGATGTGTACCGTTCGAGCGGCGCCGGCGGTCAGCACGTCAACAAGACCGAGTCCGCCGTGCGCATCACGCACATGCCGACCGGCATCGTGGTCGCCTGCCAGGCCGAGCGCAGCCAGCACAAGAATCGCGACAAGGCGATGAAGATGCTGAAGGCCAAGCTGTACGAACTGGAAGTGAACAAGCGCAACGCGGCCGCCAAGGTGCTGGAAGACACGAAGTCCGACGTGAGCTGGGGCAACCAGATCCGTTCCTATGTTCTGGACCAGTCGCGCATCAAGGATCTGCGGACCAATGTCGAAGTCGGCAACACCACCGCGGTGCTCGACGGCGACCTGGACCAGTTTCTCGAAGCCAGCCTGAAGCAGGGGCTGTAAGACCTAGGAGAGCCGCGAAAGACCGCATAAGAGAAGTATCCGGTTTTCTTTTATGCGGTCCTTTGGGGCTCTCGTTTCTTCTCCGATACGATCAACGCCATGACAGATCAAACGCTACCGCCCGACGAGAACAAGCTGATTGCCGAACGGCGCGCCAAGCTCGACAGGTTGCGCGCTTCGGGTGCGGTGGCCTTTCCAAACGATTTTCGTCGCGATGCGCTGGCCGACCAGTTGCTGACGGCTTATGGCGATCGTGTGCCCGAATGGTTCGACCAGAACGTGGTACCGGTGAAGGTCGGCGGTCGCATGATGGCCAAGCGCATCATGGGCAAGGCGAGCTTCGCCAAGATCATGGATCGCTCGGGGCAGATGCAGCTGTTCCTGCAGCGCGACGCGCTGGGCGAGGCGTACGAGGAATTCAAGGGTTGGGATGTCGGCGACGTGCTCGGCGCCGAGGGCGTGCTGTTCAAGACGAAGACAGGCGAGCTGTCGGTGAAGGTGGACAAGGTTCGCCTGCTGACCAAGTCGCTGCGGCCGCTGCCCGACAAATGGCATGGCCTGTCGGATCAGGAAACGCGCTATCGGCAACGCTATGTCGATCTGATCATCAGCCCCGAGAGTCGCGCGGTGTTCCAGACGCGCACGCGCATCATCAAATACCTGCGCGACTTCCTCGATTCGCTCGGCTTCCTCGAAGTCGAGACGCCGATGATGCAGCAGATCGCCGGCGGCGCCGCGGCGCGGCCGTTCGTCACGCATCACAATGCGCTCGACATGGATCTGTACCTGCGCATCGCGCCGGAGCTGTATCTCAAGCGGCTCGTGGTCGGCGGCTTCGAGCGCGTGTACGAGATCAACCGCAACTTCCGCAACGAGGGCGTGTCGACCCGGCACAACCCCGAGTTCACGATGCTGGAGCTGTAC
>CAYWHG010000345.1:0-2169 GCA_964457865.1 uncultured Steroidobacter sp. | reverse complement strand
TCGATCTGCGCCTGCCGCAGTTTGCTGCGCGTTTCGTCCAGCTTCTGCAGGTTGGTGATCGGGCCGATGCGCACCCGGTGCCAGGTGTCATTGTCGATCGTGACTTTCTGGATTTTCGATTCGACGCCCTGCAGGGCGATCAGCGCGCGCACGCGATCGGCATCCGCCATCTTGCGGAACGAGCCGGCCTGCAGGATGTAGGCGCCGGGTTTCTGTACCGACGCCGCGGCGCCGGCTGCCGTCGACGTGCCGTCCTTCTCCGGGATCACCACTTCGAACTTCGGCAGCATTTCGTAGAAGTCGAATTGCGTCTCCGGTTCCTGCGATGCAGGGGCCGGCTTGCTGTTCGACGGCCCGTCATCGCTCGTCATCGGCGGCGTTTCCCGCACCACCCGCGACTCCGGCCGACGGTCGTAGAGATACACGCCGACAGCGACGGTCAGTCCGAAAGCCAGGCCCAGTACGAAACCGGCGACGCCGGACAGGCCCGAACCGCTGCTGGAATTGCGTCTGGAGTGTTTGTAGTCGCGGGGCATGGAGGAGGCGCCAGGGCCTAGGCCCTAGGCACTAGGCAAGAATAAGAAAGTACGCGCAGTTGCTCGAAGAGCCGCATGGATCCAATCGGAACTGCAAAGAACATGTGCATCAAGCATCGTCCAGCTAGTGCCCAGGGCCTGGGCCCTAGCGCCTCTCTCACATCTTCTCCGGCGCCGTCACCCCCAGCAGCTTCAACCCGTTCTGGATCACCTGGCGCGTGGCGGCGACCAGGTTGAGGCGGGCGTTGCGCAGGTTCACGTCGTCGACGAGGAACTGGTGGGCGTTGTAATAAGTATGGAAGTCGCCGGCCAGGTCGCGCAGGTAGTGCGCGACCTGGTGCGGTTCGAGCGCGGTCGCGGCGTTCTCCAGCAGTTCCGGGTAGTAGGTGAGGCGGCGGATCAGGGCCTTCTCGTGCGGCTCGACCAGCAGTGCGATGTGGCTTTCGCCGATCTCGCGCTCGTGCGTGAAGCCCTTCTCCTGCAGCTGGCGGAACACGCTGCAGACGCGCGCATGTGCGTACTGCACGTAATAGACAGGGTTTTCCTCGCTCTGGGCGCGGGCGAGATCGAGGTCGAACACGAATTCCGAATCCGCCTTGCGCGATACCAGGAAGAAGCGCACGGCATCGCGGCCGACCCACTCGATCAGGTCGCGCACGGTCACGTAGGACCCGGCGCGCTTGGAGATCTTCACTTCCTCGCCGCCGCGCATCACCTTGACCATCTTGTGCAGCACGTAGTCGGGGTAGCCCTGCGGGATGCCGAGGTCCGCGGCCTGCAGGCCGGCGCGCACGCGCGCGATCGTGCCGTGATGATCCGTGCCCTGCACATTGATGGCCTTGTGGAAGCCGCGCTGCCACTTGGTGATGTGATAGGCGACGTCGGGCACGAAGTACGTGTACGTGCCGTCGGACTTGCGCATGACACGATCCTTGTCGTCGCCGTAGTCGGTGGTGCGCAGCCACAGCGCGCCGTCCTGCTCGTAGGTCTTGCCGCTGGCGATCAGGCGCCGCACGGCCTCATCGACCTTGCCGTCGGTGTAGAGGCTCGATTCGAGGTAGTAGATGTCGAAGTGCACGCCGAACTTCTGCAGGTCGATGTCCTGCTCGCGGCGCAGATAGGCGACAGCGAACCTGCGGATCGCATCGAGATCGTCGGGCTTGCCGTTCGCCTTCACCGGCTCGCCGTCGAGGGCGTGCACGGATTCTTTCGCCAGGAAATCGTCGGCGATGTCCTGGATGTAGTCGCCGTTGTAGGCGGCTTCGGGCCAGCCCGCCTCGCCCGGCTTGATGCCGCGCGCGCGCGCCTGGACCGACAGCGCGAGATTCTGGATCTGCACGCCCGCGTCGTTGTAATAGAACTCGCGGCTGACTTCGTACCCCTGAGTCTGCAGCAGCGACACCAGCGCATCGCCGAGCGCCGCCTGTCGTCCGTGTCCGACGTGCAATGGGCCGGTGGGATTCGCCGAAACGAACTCGACCAGCGAGCGGCTGCCGGCGCCATGCTGGCTGTAGCCGTACACCGGGCCGAAATCGAGAATGCGTCCCAGCTCCTGCTGATACGCCGCCGCCGACAGGTGAAAGTTGATGAAACCCGGTCCCGCGATCTCGGTCTTCGCGATCAGGTCGCTGGA
>CAYWHG010000344.1:0-2181 GCA_964457865.1 uncultured Steroidobacter sp. | reverse complement strand
ACAACGCCTGCTGGCATTGCGGCGAACCGGTGCCCGCAGGCGTCGTCATCCATGCGCGTATCGGCGGCGAGACCCGCGCGATGTGCTGCCCGGGCTGCTGTGCCGCGGCCGAGTGGATCCAGCAGCTCGGCCTGGGCGACTACTACCGTCTGCGCACACAGTCGGCGCCGCGGGTCGAAGCGAGCGTCGACAACTGCGGCTGGCGGCGTCCTGAAATTTCCCGCCACGTGATCCGCGATCTCGGCAACGAACGTCTCGAGACCATGCTGCTGATCGAGGGCGTGCGCTGCTCGGCCTGTGTCTGGCTGATCGAACGCGCGCTGGCGCACCTGCCCGGCATGCTCTCGGTGCAGGTCAACGCCGTGGCGCAGCGCGCCCGCGTCGTCTGGAACGGCACCCGCATCGGCCTGCCGCAGATCCTCGAACACCTGTCGCGCACCGGCTATCGCGCCCAGCCACTCGATGCGCGGGCGCTCGACGATGTGCGGCGTCGCGAATCGCGCGCCGCGATGAAACGCCTGCTGGTGGCCGGCTTCGGCAGCATGCAGGCCATGATGTACGCCGCCGTCCTCTATTTCGGCGGCAGCGACACGCAAGCCGGCACCCACGAACTGTTCCGCTGGCTCGGCTTCCTCGTCGCCACACCGGTCGTCTTCTATTCGGCGCGACCTTTCTTCAGCGGCGCAACGCGCTCGCTCGCGGCACGGCAACTTGGCATGGACGTGCCGGTCGCCGCGGCCATTGCCATCATCTACGCCGCCAGCCTGATCGAAGCCCTGCGCGGCGGCGCGCACGTCTATTTCGATTCGGTGTCGATGTTCGTGTTCTTCCTGCTCGCCGGGCGCTATATCGAAATGCGTGCGCGGCATCGGGCTGGCGATCTGACGGACGCGCTGGCGCGACTCACACCACCGTTCGCTGAACGTCGTCGCGATGACGGCGTGCTGGAACGCGTCGGTGTGCATGAACTGCGGATCGGTGATGTCGTCCACATCGCCGACGGCGGCATCGTGCCCGCCGACGGCGTCCTGCTCGGCGAACACTGCCGCGTCGACGAATCGCTGCTCAGCGGCGAATCGCTGCCGGTGGTGCGACAGCGCGGCGGACTGCTGATCGCCGGCAGCCTGCTGATCGACGGACCCGTGGACCTGCGCGTTGCGCGGGTCGGCGCCGACACAACACTCGCCGGTATCGCCGCGTTGGTAGAACGCGCGCAGACGCAACGTCCGCGACTGGCACGTGCCGGCGAACGCGCGGCTTCGCGGCTCGTCGCGCGCATCCTGGCGGTCACGGCGCTGACGGCGGTCGTGTGGAGCTGCTTCGATCCGTCGCGTGCGTTCTCGGCGGCACTTGCGGTGCTGGTCGTTTCGTGCCCCTGCGCCTTCGCGCTGGCCGTGCCGGCGGCGATCACGCGCGTGCTGGCGGTGCTGGCGCGACGCGGCGTGCTGGTCGTCAAACCCGATGCGATCGAAGCGCTCGCCGGCGCCACGCACGTGGTGTTCGACAAGACCGGTACGCTGACCGAGCCGCAACTGGCGCTCGCAGCGGTGCAGACCTTCGGTGTGTCGCGCGAGGCTGCGCTGCGCCTTGCGGCATCGCTGGCGCGCGAAAGCCGCCATCCATCCGCCCGCGCCATCGCCGCGGCCTGCAGCGACGAAACCGAAACGGCGAGTGACGTGATCGCTCAGGCTGGATCGGGCATCAGCGCCACCGTGGCCGGACGCAGTCTGCGACTCGGCCGCCCGGATTTCGCGTTGCCAGGGAATACCTGCGCCATCGACGACGACTGCGTCGTGCTGGCCGACGACACCGGACCGATCGCCTCCTTCCGTCTCGACGAACGGCTGCGCCCGAACGCACGCGCGACCGTCGATGCAGTGAGGGCGCAGGGACTGACCGTACTCATCGTCAGCGGCGACGCCGAGGCCAAGGTCGCGAGCGTGGCCGCGCAACTCGGCGTATCGGAATGGCACGCGCGTCAATTGCCCGCCGACAAGCTCGACCGACTCACCGAGCTGCGTGCCGCGGGTGCGCGGGTGATGGTCGTCGGCGATGGCGTGAACGATGCGCCGGTCCTCGCCGGTGCGGATGTCGCCATCGCGCTTTCCACCGCGGCCGAACTCGCGCAGGCCAGCAGCGACATCGTGCTCACCGTCGAACGTTTCGATGCGCTGGCGCCGG
>CAYWHG010000343.1:0-2199 GCA_964457865.1 uncultured Steroidobacter sp. | reverse complement strand
GCGCCGGTGTTGCGGCCCTTGTGCAGATCGTTCAGGTACGAGATCCAGCCGCGATCGGTCAGCTCGTGCGTGACTTCGCCGCCCGCGAGATCGATCGTCAGCCAGGCGTCGCCGCCCGGACGCGGCAGCGACACGTAGATTTCGTCTTCCGACCATTCCGCCTTGCCGCCGCCGACGCGCACGCCGATCTCTTCGCGCAGCCATCGCGTCGTTGCGGCGGGCAATGCCCGGTCAGCATCGCCATCGTTTCCCGCTTCAGCCCGCAGTGCGTCGAGCAGGGCAGGAGGCAGTTCCACCACCGTCATAGTCACCTGCGGCTTCGCCGTGATCGCGGTCGCGTGATTCAGCGTGAAACCGGTGATGCTGAACAGGACCATGGCGATCAGACACGCAGCGGCGCTCACCCAATGCCACTGATGAAGGTGTTTCAGCCAGAACGCCCTGTTCTTTTGCTCCCGTGCTGTGGTGACGCGCGCCGCTTCGGCCATCGAGGTGCTTGTGAGGTCGGCTGTCGGGTTTCTTCGGAGGTCGGCATCATAGTGAGAATGATTCTTATTGGCAACGAATTGCCTGCCGAATCAGGATTCTTCCGCTGCTACCCTCCCACTTCACGATGCTTCCGGAGCCGACATGAACGACACCGCCGCAGAAAAGACGGGACAGACGGCGACGGGACGGATGCCGCGACAGATCCCTTACATCATCGCCAACGAGGCCTGCGAGCGATTCAGTTTCTACGGGATGCGCAACATCCTGACGCCGTTCCTGATGACGACGCTGCTGCTGTACGCACCGGAAGCCGAGCGCGCCGGCATCGCCAAGGATGTCTTCCACGCCTTCGTCATCGGCGTCTATTTCTTTCCGCTGCTGGGCGGCTGGGTCGCCGACCGCTTCTTCGGCAAGTACCGCACGGTGCTGTGGATGTCGCTGGTGTACTGCGCCGGCCACGCCTGCCTCGCGATGTTCGACGACAACCGCACGGGCTTCTATGCCGGCCTGTTCCTGATCGCGCTCGGCTCCGGCGGCATCAAGCCGCTGGTCGTGTCGTTCGTCGGCGATCAGTTCGACCAGACCAACAAGCAGCGCGCCAAGGTGGTGTTCGACGCCTTCTACTGGACCATCAACTTCGGTTCGTTCTTCGCATCGCTGCTGATGCCGATCTTCCTGCGCAAGTACGGCCCGAGCGTGGCCTTCGGCATTCCCGGCATCCTCATGTTCATCGCCACGTTCGTGTTCTGGCTGGGGCGGAAGAAGTACGTGCATGTGCCGCCGGCGCCGCCGGATCCGCATTCGTTCCTCAATGTGGCGCGCACGGCGCTGACCGCGGCGGCGCCGGATCGCGGCCGTGGCGGCCTGATCGTGGCGCTCGTGGGACTGGCGCTCACGCTCGGCGCCCTCACGCTGATCGGCACGCTGGGCTTCGTCGCCGCCGCCTGCATCGCGCTGGTGTGCCTGCTCGCCTTCGGCGGCGCCGGCGTCTGGATGCAGCTCGATCGCGCCCGCGCCGTGCATCCGCCCGAAGCCGTCGACGGCGTACGCGCGGTGCTGCGCATCCTGATCGTGTTCGCACTGATCACGCCGTTCTGGTCGCTGTTCGATCAGAAGGCCTCGACCTGGATACTGCAGGCCGACCAGATGGCCCGGCCCGAATGGTTTCACCCGGCGCAGATGCAGGCGCTCAACCCCGCGCTGGTGATGCTGCTGATCCCGTTCAACAACCTCGTTCTGTACCCCGCGCTGCGACGCATCGGTTTCGATCCCACGCCGCTGCGCCGCATGGGCTTCGGCATCGCCTTCTCCGGCCTCGCCTGGATCGCCGCCGGCCTGATCCAGATCGGCATCGACGGCGGCCCACCCATGTCCATCACCTGGCAGGTGCTGCCCTACATGTTGCTGACCTTCGGCGAAGTGCTGGTGTCCGCCACCGGCCTCGAGTTCGCCTACAGCCAGGCACCCGGCTCGATGAAAGGCGTGATCATGGCGTTCTGGTACCTGTCCGTGACAGTCGGCAACCTGTGGGTGCTGCTCGCCAATGCGAGCGTGCGCAACCCGACGGTGATCGGGCACATCGCGGATACGGGATTGAGTGAGGCCGCGTTCCTGATGTTTTTCTTCGCCGTGTTCGCGTTGGTGGTGGCAGCGATCTTCGGGCTGTATGCGCGGAGGTATCCGATGCAGGATCACTATCGGAGGGTGTGA
>CAYWHG010000342.1:0-2221 GCA_964457865.1 uncultured Steroidobacter sp. | reverse complement strand
CGGCGTTATGAGAGCCCGGTGCGCCGCGAACAACGCGAAGGCACGCGCCAGCGCATCCTCGACGCCGGGTCGGAACTTGCGCATCGCGCCAGCAAATGGGACTGGCGCGAGCTGACGATTGCTGCGATCGCGCAACAGGCCGGCGTCAGCGAACGCACGGTGTATCGGCATTTCCCCAGCGAAAAGCAGCTGCATGAAGCGCTGATGCGCCGTCTCGAGCAGGAAGCGGGTGTCTCGTACGAGACCCTGGCGCTGGGCAACGTGGGTGAGATGACGGCGAAACTGTTCGCGTCATTGCCGTCGTTTGCCGCTGCGCCGACGCTGCCGCCGAAGGAGCGCACGTTTCCGTCCAGCGATCAGCGTCGGCGCGAATCGCTCACGCGCGCGGTCACGGCCGCAACCAGGGGCTGGACGCTGGAGGAACGGAAGCTGGCGGCGGCGGTACTGGACGTGTTGTGGACGCCGCTGTCCTTCGAACGACTCGTCAACAGCTGGGGATTCGCGACGCGCGATGCGACGCGCGCCGTGACGTGGGCGATCGAGCTGATCGAGCAGGCGATTCGGGCGGGAGAGCGGCCGACGGCGGCAAGGAAGCCGCGGTCAAAGAGATGAAAGATCCTCTCATTCTTCCTGTGGGTCAGGCTTTAGCCTGACACCCCTGGCCGGCTAAAGCCGGCCCCACAGGAAGAGAATGCAGATCCTTCCTCAGGACGCCCGGATGCCGATCGCCTTCGTCTCCAGAAACTCCTCGATGCCTTCGAGGCCCCACTCGCGGCCCATGCCGCTCTGCTTGTAGCCGCCGAAGGGCAGGTCGCCCGTGATGCTCATGCCGCCGTTGACGCTGAGCGCGCCGGCGCGGATGCGCTTGACCATGGCGAGTGCGCGTTCGGTGCTGCCGAAGACTGCGCCGCCGAGACCGTAGACGCTGTCGTTGGCGATGCGGATGGCGTCTTCATCGTCTTCGAACGGAATCACCACCAGCACCGGTCCGAAGATTTCTTCCTGCGCGATGCGCATGTCGTTGCGCACGTCGACGAAGCAGGTGGGCTCGATGAAGAAGCCGCCGCCCTTGTCGGTGCGGACATTGCCGCCGGCGAGCAGACGCGCGCCTTCCTGCTTGCCGATGTCGACATAGCCCTTGACGCGCTCGAGCTGTCGCCTGGAAATCAGCGGACCCATGATGCAGGTCGGTTCGTCGAAGTGACCCCACTTGCTGGCGAAGCCGGCATAGGCCATTTCGAGCGCCTTCACGGCTTCTTCGTAGCGGCTCCTGGGTACCAGCAAACGCGTCGGATACGCGCAGCCCTGGCCTGCGTGGAAGACCACCATCGAACCCATGACGGTCTGCGCGAAGTTCGGCGCATCGTCCAGCACGACGAATGCCGACTTGCCGCCCAATTCGAGGAACACGCGCTTCAGCGTCGCTGCGCCGTTTTCCATGATGCGCTTGCCGACCGCGGTCGAACCGGTGAAGGAGATGAGATCGACGCGCGGATCCTTCGTGAGCATTTCACCGGCCAGGGCGGGATCGGCCGAGGTGATGACGTTGAACACGCCGGGCGGCAGGCCGGCTTCGATCGCCAGTTCGCCCATGATCGAGCCCATCAGCGGCGTATCCGGCGCGGGCTTGAGGATGACGGTGCAGCCGGCCAGCAGTGCCGCGACGACCTTGCCGACGTTCACGTACAGCGGCACGTTCCACGGCGTGATCGCGCCGACGACACCCATGGCTTCGTGCGTCACGATCCGCTTGGTGTCGAAACCGTAGGCATTGCGCACGCCGCGGTCTTCTTCCCATTTCACCTGCGGAAAGCATTCCAGCAGTCCGTCCGCGCCGCTCAGCGCGCCGTCGATCTGCGCACGGGCGGCGGCGCCGATGGCGGAGCCGGCTTCGAGACGCGCGATCTGTACCAGCCGTTCGCGATTGGCGTAGAGAACGTCGCGATACTTCTTCATCAGCTCGAAGCGATACTCGTGCTTCTGCGACCAGTCGGTGGTGTCGAAGGCGCGGCGGGCCGCGGCGATCGCGGCGTCGACATCCGCTGCCGAGGCATCGGCGGCCTTGCCGACGACCTCGCCGGTCCACGGACCGATGTTGTCGTAGGTCTTGCCGCCGGTGGCCGGGCGCATGACGCCGTCGATATAGAGTTTCGCTTCTGGAAGCATGGTCATGGGTTCATCCTCTCGATGCGCGTCAAGCCAGTTTGCGCGCTGAATCTGT
>CAYWHG010000341.1:0-2231 GCA_964457865.1 uncultured Steroidobacter sp. | reverse complement strand
GCGGCCATGCCATCGCGCGCAAGCAGATGCAGGGCGGTTTCGGCGCGATGCTGTCGTTCTGCGTTCGCGGCGGACGCGATGAGGCATTCGCCGTCGCGGGCCGCATGAAGTACTTCGTGCGCGCGACGAGCCTCGGCGGCGTGGAGTCGCTGGTCGAGCATCGTGCATCCGTCGAAGGTCCGCACACGGTGACACCGCAGAACCTGCTGCGGTTGTCGGTGGGCCTCGAACACTCGGACGATCTGATCGCGGATCTGGAGCAGGCGCTGGCGTAATACCTTCGCTACAGAAACCTGCCTCAGGTTTCGCCGAAGTCACGTTCGATGTCGGCGCGAATTCGCTCACGCACCTTGTCAGCGACCGGAGTCTGGCTCAGCAGGGAAAGCAATCGTTCGCGGGCGACGATTCCGCGACGGGCCAGTTCGCGATTGAAGATCACATCCTTTTCGCGGTGCGCGACGTACTTGGCGATTGCCAGGTCATGCGGATCCAGGCACAGGCCACGCACGCCTTCCGTCTCGCCGGGCGACAGATTGACCAGCGATGCAGGTTCGCGAGGATCTGCGCACGTATTTCGCGTGGGGTGAAACCTCGCACGACCGCAATGGCGATCGATCTTTTGAGTTCGTCCAGCGAGTCATGCGAAAAACCCGCCGCACCGATTGGGCGAAGACCACGAGGGGTGAGTTCCAGATGATCACCCTCGCCGAGACCCCACGCTTCCAGCGTTATACCTCGTTATAACAGACCGACAAGCGGCAAGTCGCCGCAAAAGACGCCATCAGGGAATCTGTTCTTCCGTTGGAATGCCGCGAGACTTGCCGCGGACGCGTCGAGCCTTCTACTTCTCCACCGGCTGCTGCCTGTCGCGCCAGGCCTTCATGTCGCCGTCGAGATGCAGCAGGCGCGTGAAGCCGTTTTCCTTCAGCCGTGAGGCGGCGCGCTCGGCGCGGATACCGGTCTCGCAGTAGAGGACGATGTCCTTGTTCGCCGCATCCTTCAGTTCGGAGATGCTGGCCGGCAGATAGCTGTAGGGAATGTTGATGGCGCCCGGGACATGACCTGAAGCGAATTCCTCGGGAGAACGTGCGTCGAGGATCAGCAGTGTCGTGTCCTTGTCGGCGATGCGTTTGTTGAGCGCTGCCTGGTCGATCTTCGGCGTGTCGGCGACCAGTGTGGTGGCGACCAGCAGCAGCGTCGTGGCCAGCAGTGTGCGCGGACCGAATTGCGACCCTGCGTTCATCAATGTTTCCCCGGCTCAAGCTTCACACCGCGTCGCTCCCACGCGATGTACGCCAGCATCGCCGTCATCTTCGGATCATCGGCCGCGAGCGGCTGGCCCTGCAGCGGATTGCGCAGGCACCAGTTCACCATCTCCCAGAGATTCGCCACCTTGCCGAGCTGCTTCTGGAATTTCGGATACGTTTCCGGATGCGTGTTAGCCGCGTTCGGATGACATTGCGCACACGCGACGCCGTTGGTGCCGAGCTTGCCGTCGGTCCACAGCGCGCGGCCTTCCTTGACGACGCCATCGAATTGTTCCTGCCAGCGATTCAGATCCGCATCCGTGAATTCATCCGCGACAGTCACTGAGCCGAACGCAAGACCCATCGAGAGCAAAGCAATTCGAGCGATCTTCATGTGCTGATTCCTGCTTCTGGCTAGTGGCTAGCACCTAATGGCTAGCGCCTTCTTCAAAAATGCGTCTGCGGCGGAATGCGTTCGCCTTCGGCCTGGTACACCTGATCCTGCGGCTGGCCTGTTTTCTCGTCGAACGCCACGACCCGCGAGGCATTGTTGTAGAGATTGAAATTCACGCGCGACCGACCCGAGTTGATGTCGATCAGCTGCCAGCCGGTGGCATCGCGCTCGAAGAACGGATCGGCGCGATTCATGTGCACCGTCAGCTTCGGCAGCAGCTGTTCGGCCTGCGCATAGGTCTGCGGATACGGCCAGGGCCAGGCGGTCGCCATCGCCGAGGTGAACGAGATGTTGCCGATCTGGTTGTACTGGATCTGGTGCACGTGACCGTAGAACACCATGACCTTGTCGAAGGGTGCCAGCAATGCCTGCACCTGCTCGGCGTCCTCGGTCCAGAAATTCCAGCCCTTGTAGATCTTCTGCAGCGGCGAGTGCGAGAACACCACGATCGGCGTCGACTTCTTCACCTTCGCCAGGTCCTTGCGCAGCCATTCGCGCTGCTTGTCGCCGACCATGAAGGGCGAGCCGTT
>CAYWHG010000340.1:0-2246 GCA_964457865.1 uncultured Steroidobacter sp. | reverse complement strand
ACCATCACTGTTTCTCCGGCTTGTCGATCAGCGGCCTGATCAGATCGAGCGGCAGCGGGAAGACGATCGTCGATGTCCGATCGTTGCCGATGTCCGTGAGGGTCTGCAGATAGCGCAACTGCATCGCGCGCGGATCGGCACCCAGCGCGCGCGCCGCTTCGACGAGCATCGCGGCGGCCTGCTTCTCGCCTTCCGCATGAATGACCTTCGCGCGGCGCGTGCGCTCCGCTTCCGCCTGCTTCGCCATCGCGCGAATCATGGTGTCGTCGAGATCGACGTGCTTGATCTCGACGTTCGCGACCTTGATGCCCCACGCATCTGTCGCCTGGTCGAGAATGCGCTGGATGTCGACGTTCAGCTTCTCGCGCTGCGACAGCATCTCGTCCAGCTCATGCTGGCCGAGCACCGAGCGCAGCGTCGTCTGCGCCAGCTGGCTGGTCGCTTCGAACGGCTGCGCCACCTGGATCACCGCGTTCTCCGGATTGACGATGCGAAAATACACGACGGCATTCACTTTCACGGACACGTTGTCGCGCGAGATCACATCCTGCGTCGGCACGTCGAGCACGATCATGCGCAGATCCATTTTCACCATGCGCTGCACGATCGGCACCACGAAAATGATGCCGGGCCCTTTCGTGCCGGTGAACCGGCCTAGCGTGAAAATGACGCCGCGCTCGTACTCGTTGAGTACGCGTATCGCCGAGATCAACAGGAACAGCACGAATACCGCGGGGACGATCCAGAACATGGCGACCTCTGGCTATTGAACAGCGGTTGGCGGTTGGGGATTGGTAGACGCTGGTGAATACGGAACGACGTCGAGCGTGAGGCCATCGACCTTCATCACGCGCAGTTGCTGGCCTGCTGCGACGGGCGTCGCCGAGTTGGCGCGCCACAGTTCGCCGCGCACCCGCACGAAGCCGGTGTGTTCGAAGGATTCCGCAGCGAT
This sequence comes from uncultured Steroidobacter sp., assembly GCA_964457865.1. GTDB lineage: Bacteria > Pseudomonadota > Gammaproteobacteria > Steroidobacterales > Steroidobacteraceae > Steroidobacter. Next base: position 1,294 of record CAYWHG010000340.1, on the reverse strand, counting down.
CGCGGTCTCGCGCAGCATCTGCTCGACACCGGTTTCCACCGGACGCCGCCGCGAGCGCATGAAAAAGATCGAAGTCATCAGGACGACGAGCCCGCCGGCGAACGCCATGCCGCCGATGACGCCGCGCGCCACGTCGAAGCCGGGCACGTCCGTGTCCATGAGAATGATGGAGCCGATGACGAATGCGGCGATGCCGCCGAGCCCGAGCACACCGAAGCTCGGCGAGAATGCTTCTGCGACGATGAGCGCCAGTCCGAGCAGCATGAGGCCGAGTCCGGCGTAGTTCACCGAGAGCACCTGGAATGCATAGAGCGCGAGCAGCAGGCAGATCGCGCCGACGACGCCCGGGACCAGCGCGCCGGGGTTGTAGCCCTCGAGCAGCAGTCCGTAGACGCCGATCAGCATCAACAGATAGGCGACGTTCGGATTCGTGATGACGGCGAGCAGCCGGGTGCGCCAATCTGCCTCGACAGGCTCCACGACGAGTGCCGCCGTCGCGAGTTCGATTTCGCCGGCCGCGACCTTGACCTTCCGCCCGTCGATCTTGCGCAGCAGTTCGGGGATGTCGGCGGCGATCACATCGATGACGTTCTGCTCGAGCGCCGCCGTCGCGGACAGGCTTGCGGCCGTGCGCACCGCCGTTTCGGCCCAGTCGGCGTTGCGGTCGCGCAGTTCGGCGAGCCCGCGGATGTAGGCAACGGCATCGTTCACTGCCTTGCGTTCCATCGCACTGCCGGGCTCCGCGGTCTTCGGGGACTCGTCCGGCTTTTTTCCGCCGTCGTCCCGCTGCGCATCGCCCGGCGGCGAACCGCCGATCTGTACCGGGGTCGCGGCGCCCAGATTCGTTGCCGGCGCCATCGCGGCGATGTGGCTGGCGTAGAGCAGATACGTGCCGGCGCTCGCCGCCCGGGCGCCGGAAGGCGCAACGTACGTCACCACGGGAACGCTGGACGCGAGAATGTCGCGAATCATGTCGCGCATGGCCGAGTCGAGTCCGCCCGGCGTGTCCATCTGCAGGATGACGAGCGGAGCCTGGTGCTCGTTGGCCCGCTCGAGCGTGCGTCGGAAGAAATCGCTCGTCGCCGGCCCGATCGCGTCCCGGATCTCGAGGACGATGGCGGTATCGCGCGGTCGCTGCGGCGCCTGCGCGGCGAGAACGAGCCATCCCCCCAGCACGCCGCAGAGCGCGCCCAGTAGTCGAACGGTCCAGGTGTGCTGTGAGGCTCTGCCCATCTGCCGGAGGCCCCCGGGGCTGAAGTAGCGGGGAAAGGACGGCGGCACCGCCCACGTGCAC
>CAYWHG010000339.1:0-2251 GCA_964457865.1 uncultured Steroidobacter sp. | reverse complement strand
AACGGGACATCATCGAGACCATCCGCAAGCACTATCCCGATCACGCCGTGCTGGCCGAAGAAAGCGGCCACAGCGACGGCCGCGGCGGCAATGACGAATTCGTCTGGATCATCGATCCGCTCGACGGCACCACCAACTTCCTGCATGGCTTTCCGCAGTTCGCGGTGTCGATCGCCGTGCAGCGTCGCGGTCGCATCGAACACGGTGTCGTCTACGATCCGCTGCGCCAGGAACTGTTCACGACGTCGCGCGGCGAAGGCGCACAGCTCGATGGCCGCAAGATCCGCGTGAGCAGCCACATCGGGCTCGAAGGCGCCCTCGTCGGCACGGGCTTTCCTTATCGCCAGAACCTGCACTGGCTCGACAACTACATGGCCATGATGAAGGCCGTGATCCAGCAGACCGCGGGAATTCGTCGACCGGGTTCGGCAGCGCTGGACCTGGCCTACGTGGCCGCGGGTCGACTCGATGCCTTCTGGGAAATCGGCCTGTCGCCCTGGGATACAGCGGCAGGCTCCCTGCTCATTACAGAAGCCGGCGGAATGATCGGAACGCTCGGCGGCGATGAGTACAAACTGCAACCGCACATCGTCGCCGGTACCCCCAAAGTGTATACGCCGCTGCTCGAACTACTCGGACCGCACATCCCCGAATCGCTGCGCGCCTGAGCGCGAACTGTGTTGCCTCGCTTTTGTGAAACTGCTCCGCTAGAGTCTGGCGCCTAAGCACGTCCTGACGCTCCCTGCCGTCGTCCAACGGGCAGCGCGGTCAGCGATTTGCGACCCGCGCCCATCCTGTGCGCGGACATAACATTCGGGGAGGAGTCAACGCGTGGACTTGTTCAGAACGAAGGTCGCGGGCAACGATCCGCATGTCGATGCCGGCGAACCCGCCGACCCCGCGCAGCCCGGCGCCAGCACACTGAAGCGCGCACTGACGGCCCGACAGCTCGTGCTGCTGGGCATCGGTGCCGTCATCGGTGCAGGTATCTTCGTCATGACGGGCCAGGCAGCCGCCAATCATGCGGGCCCTGCCATCACGCTGAGCTTCGTCATTGCCGGCGTTGCCTGCGCCCTCGCCGGCCTGTGTTATGCCGAGTTCTCATCGATGCTGCCGGTCTCCGGCAGCGCCTACTCCTACGCTTACGCAACGCTTGGCGAACTGGTCGCCTGGTTCATCGGCTGGATGCTGGTGCTGGAGTACCTGGTTGCCGTAGCAACGGTCGCCGTCGGATGGGGCGGATACTTCAATGGACTGCTGGAGTCGATAGGCGGGTATCTCGGTACGTCACTTGCGCTGCCCGCATCGCTCGCCAACGCCCCGCTGAGATTTTCAGAGCACTCGCTGGTCTCAACGGGCGGCCTGATCAATGTCCCGGCGATGATCATCGTCGTGGCGATCGCCTCCCTGTGCTATCGCGGCATTTCGCAATCAGCCGCGGTCAACTCGGTCATCGTTGCGATCAAGCTGACCGTGATCTTCCTGTTCGTGCTGTTTGCGATCCAGCACGTGAACCCCGACAACTGGCAGCCCTTCATTCCGCCGGCCGAGGCCCCAGGGAAATACGGAATGGACGGCGTGATTCGCGGCGCCACTGTCGTATTTTTTGCGTACATCGGTTTCGATGCAGTCTCGACCGCGGCGTCCGAGGCCAAGAATCCGCAGCGCGACATGCCGATCGGCATTCTCGGCTCGCTGGTGCTCTGCACGATCATCTACATCCTGGTGTCCGGCGTATTGACCGGCATCATGCCCTACCACCTGCTGGGCACCGCCAAGCCGGTCGCGACCGCACTGGAAACCTATCCGGACCTGACGTGGCTCAAGCTGTTCGTCGAGATCGGTGCGATCGCCGGCCTGAGCTCAGTGATCCTGGTGATGATGATCGGCCAGACGCGCGTGTTCTACGCGATGTCGCGTGACGGCCTGATCGGCAAGTTCTTCGGTCGCGTTCATCCGAAGTTCCAGACGCCCTACCTGGGCACGATCTTCGTCGGTGCCGTGGCCGCGTTGCTCGCGGGACTGCTGCCGCTCGACGTGCTCGGCGACCTGGTGTCGATGGGTACGCTGCTGGCCTTTGCGACCGTATGCATCGGCGTGCTGGTGCTGCGCTACACCAAGCCTGATCTGCCGCGGCCGTTCCGCGTGCCGTTCGCCTGGCTCACTTGCCCGGCCGGCGCGCTCGCGTGCCTGTATCTGTTCTTCCGCGCCTTCCTCGACAACTGGCTCTGGATGAGCGTGTGGATCGTCG
>CAYWHG010000338.1:0-2318 GCA_964457865.1 uncultured Steroidobacter sp. | reverse complement strand
TTCAACCGATACAACGCCTCCAGCGCCTCGCGTGGCGTCATCGTGTCGGGATCCAGATCCTGCAGTGCCGCGACCGCTGCGTGTTCTTCGACCTCAGCCGGCATCTGCAGCAGCAATTCCTGCTGCGGCGTTGTCGCCTGCGTCGCGGCCGAGCGCCGTTCGAGTTCGTGCAGATAACGCCGTGCTGATGTGATGACTTTGGAGGGCACACCCGCTAGCGCCGCGACCTGCAGCCCGTAGCTCTGATTAGCCGGCCCTTCCTTCACCGTGTGCAGGAAGATCAGCCTGTCGCCGTGTTCGGTCGCATCGAGATGCACGTTGACGCAATCTTCGAGTTCCTTGTCCAGCGACGTCAGTTCGAAGTAGTGCGTGGCGAACAGCGTGAACGCCCGCACGTTCTTTGCGATGTGCGTTGCGCAGGCCCATGCCAGCGACAGGCCGTCATACGTGCTCGTGCCGCGGCCGATCTCGTCCATCAGCACCAGGCTGTGTTCGGTCGCGTTGTTGAGGATGTTGGCGGCCTCGGTCATTTCCAGCATGAAGGTCGAACGGCCGCCGGCGAGATCGTCCGACGCGCCGATACGCGTGAACACGCGATCGACCGGGCCGATGCGTGCCGCGCTTGCAGGCACGTAGCTGCCGATGCGCGCGAGGATGACGATCAGCGCGGTCTGGCGCATGAAGGTCGATTTGCCGCCCATGTTCGGGCCGGTGATCACGAGCATGCGTCGCGTGTCGCCGAACGTCAGATCGTTGGGTACGAACGGCTGATCGATGAAGCGTTCGACGACCGGATGCCGGCCTTCGGTGATCTCGATCACCGGATCGTCCGTGAGCGTCGGCGCTGCGTAGCGCAGCGCGATGGCGCGCTCCGCGAAATTCGACAGCACATCGAGTGCCGCCAGTGCAGCCGCAGTGTTCTGCAACTCCGCGAGCCGCAGGATGAGCTGATCGAGCAGTTCGTCGTACAGCTGTTTCTCGCGCGCCAGCGCCCGGTCGCGCGCACCCAGGACCTTGTCTTCGAACTCTTTCAGTTCCGGCGTGATGTAGCGCTCGGCGTTCTTGACGGTCTGACGGCGGTGGTAGTCCGGCGGCACCTTGTCGGCGAGATTGCGGCTCAGTTCGATGTAGTAACCCTGCACGCGGTTGTAGCCGAGACGCAGGTTGGCGATGCCGGTGCGCTCGCGCTCGCGCGCTTCGAGATCCAGCAGATACTGGTCCGAGTGCTCGCTGATGAGTTTCAGCTTGTCGAGATCGGCATCGTAGCCGGGCGCGATGACGCCGCCGTCGCGCAGGATGGGCGGCGGTGTTTCAACGATCGCGCGAGTGAGCAGGGTATGAATGTCGGGATACGTGCCGACCTGCTCCCGCAGCTGCTGCAGCAGCGGCGCTTCTTCCTTCTCCAGCAGTCGTTGCAGTTCGGGCAGTTTCGCCAGTGCGTCGCGCAGCTGTGCCAGATCGCGCGGCCGCGCGCTCTTGAGCGCCACGCGCGCCAGGCCGCGCTCGATATCGCCGACATGATTCAGCAGATCGTGCAGCGCGGAGTACCGCCCCTGATCGATGAGCGCCGTGACCGCGCTCAGGCGCAGCTCGATGGCATGTCGATTGCGCAGCGGCCGATGCAGCCAGCGTCGCAGTTCGCGCCCACCCATCGCGGTCGCGGTCTGATCCAGCACCGCGGCGACCGTGCATTCGGGGCGATCCGCGAGGCTGATTTCCAGTTCGAGATTGCGGCGCGTGGCGGCATCCAGCAGCACGGCGTCGCTGCGTTCTTCCGTACGCAACCCGCGCAGATGCGGCAGCGCCGCCTTCTGCGTATCGCGCACGTACTGCAACAGGCAGCCGGCCGCGCGGATGGCGAAGCTGTAGCCATCGCAGCCGAAACCGGAAAGATCGCGCGTGCCGAACTGCTCGCACAGCGTGCGCGTCGAGGAATCGAGGTCGAAGTGCCAGATCGGCCGTTCGCGCGTATGGCATTGCACGCCGGCGGCGGCTATCTGTTCCGGCAGCAGCAATTCGGCCGGTCGCAGTCGTTCGATCTCGCTGCTCAGGGCTTCATCGCCCGATCCTTCGAGCACGCTGAAGCGGCCGCTGGAGAGTTCCATCCAGGCGAGACCGAAGTGCTCACGATCGCGATACAGCGCCGCCAGCAGGTTGTCGCGCCGCGCATCGAGAAATGCCTCGTCCGTGACCGTGCCCGGCGTGACGACCCGCACCACCTGCCGCTCGACCGGGCCTTTCGACTTCGCTGGGTCACCGATCTGCTCGCAGATCGCCACCGACTCGCCGCGCCGCACCAGCCGCGCCAGGTACGACTC
>CAYWHG010000337.1:0-2322 GCA_964457865.1 uncultured Steroidobacter sp. | reverse complement strand
CGCGGCCGCGAGGTGCCGCCGGCCCAGTGCAGATTCGGCACACTGGTGAGCACGTCTTCGAAGTGCTGCTGACCGGCATCACGCAAGGTTTTCTGGTCCAGCACCGTGACGCTGATGGGCGCCTCGACCAGCGTCTGCCTGCGCAGCGTGGAAGTAACGACGACTTCTTCCAGAATGTCCGCGTCGGCAGCCGACACAGCGACCGGTGATCCGGCCAATCCCAACAGCAACAACACAGGCGCACGCATGTTCAGATCCTCGTAAAGAAGATCCGGCAACCGGCATGGACAGCAGCGAACGAGTGAAGCGCCGAGACGCTTGAGCGATGTAGTCAAATCCCCGCATCGCACGACCTGCTCCCTACGCCGGTATTAACCGGATCAGGTTCAACGGGTCCGCCGATGAGCGAAGAACATTCGCGGTCCGGCATCTCAGGCCCAGTCAGGGCCACCCCAAGGCGGCGGCGATTGTAGCGCGTGCAAAGTGCGCGCGGCTACTGGCGAATGGCTGCTGGCCACTGGCCAGACGAAAAAAGAACAGCAGAATGCTGCCGGCCTGATTCTGGCCAGCCACCAGTGGCCAGCAGCCAGTCGCCGCTTGCTCTTCCTCCCCACTTCCGCCATAAAAGCCCCGGGGAAATTCTCAATCTTGTACGAGGCTTCAGATTCCTATGGCGAATCGCCGTTGCCGGCTATTCCATGTCGATGCGTTCACGCGCCAGCGTTTCTGCGGCAATCCCGCCATCGTGGTGCTGGACGGCGATCATCTCTCCGAGCAGGAGATGCAGACGATCGCCACCGAAGTGAATTGCGAAACCGGCTTCGTGCTCGAGGCCGAAAGCAACGATCACGACATGCAGGTGCGCTATTTCACGCCGCGTCATCCGGCCTCGTTCGTCGGTCACGTCACGATCGCGGCCCAGTACGTGCGCGCCAAGGTCGACGGCAAACCGACCGGCAAGGTGCGCCAGCGGACCGGTGCCGGCATCGTCGAAGTGGAAGTCACGGAAGTCGACGGCGATCTGCGCGTCGCCATCACCCAGAATCCGCCGTCGCTCGGTCCGACGATTCCCGATCATCATCGCCGCCAGGTGCTCGACGCGCTCGGCATTTCGAGCCCGAGCCTGCACAACGACTGTCCGCTGCAGATCATGACCAAGGGCACGTCGCGGCTGCTCATCGGCCTGCGCTCGCCCGACCTGCTCAATTCACTCAAGCCGGATTTCGAGGAACTCACGCGCCTCACGCCGCATGTGGGCGCCGACGGCTATTTCGTGTTCGCCCTCAACGAGCAGGGCACGGAATCGCGCATGTTCTGCCCGGCGCTCGGCATTCCTGAAGATCCCGTCAGCGGCAATGCGCACGGCATGCTGGGTGTCTACCTCGTCACTCACGGACTGATGCAGCCGAAGGACGGACGCGTCGTGTTCGAAGGCAAACAGGGTCAATGGGTACGACGTCCCGGCCTGGTACAGGTGGAAGTCGAGTCATCGGGAACGGTCGCACAGAGCGTGCGGATCACCGGCGATGCGGTGATCGTGTATGAGGCAGAAGTGCAGGTCTGAACCCGCGTTGCGGGTTCAGACAGTTGGCTGGGCGACTGGTCGCTGGCCGACTGGCCAGAACAGGAATAAGGCGAACAGCCACCGCACTCTGGCCAGCAGACCAGAGACCAGTCGGCCAGAGACCGCCTTTACCGCCTTTCTTCCTGCGTCACTTTCCCCGCCCTGCCAATTCTCAACACCTTTCCCACCGCCGGCACGATGTCATCCGCATCGTGCACGGCCATCACGATCTGCGTGCCTGATTCGGCCAGCCGTTGAATCGTGTCGAGGATCTGTTCGCGCACGTCGCCGTCGAGTCCGGTGCAGGGCTCGTCCAGCAACAACAGTTCCGGCTCGTTGATCATGGCGCGTGCGAACAATGCGCGACGCAGCTGACCATACGACACCTGCCGCGGTCCGCGATGACGCAGCGATTCGAGTCCGAAGAACTTCAGCCAGCGCGCGGCAGCCGTGCGATCGGCACGCGTCGCCGGTTCATTCAGTCCGATGCTGGCGTAGCGCCCCGAGATGACGATTTCCTCCAGCGATTTCGCGGCGAAGTAATTCGCCTGTAGTTCCGGCGACAGCCAGCTGACACGCCGCTTCCAGTGCTCGATGCGCGTGCCGCGCGCCATGCCGTCGCGTTCGATGCTGCCGCCGAGCGCGGGATGCAGATCGCCATAGATCAGACTGAGCAGGGTCGACTTGCCGGAGCCGTTGGCGCCGAGCACGGCCCAGTTCTCGCCGCGATGCAGCGTCCAGTCGAGATTGCGGATGAC
>CAYWHG010000336.1:0-2383 GCA_964457865.1 uncultured Steroidobacter sp. | reverse complement strand
TGATCGATCAGGGAAAAATCCCCGACGCGATCGACGGCCGAGGCGGACGTGGCAACGACGATGCCGACGGCTGCCAGCGAGAGCCAGGATCTGTTCACGAAACCCCCTGTGTCAGGCACATGCCATGACGAATGTTCGATTCGGTAGGAGAGAGCCTACTGCCGCGCGGCTTTCGCGCAAGGGGAAACTTTCGAAACACGCGGTCTCGTTTCCGTCATGTTTTGTCAACGGACACCTTTTGCAGGGCACAATAACGCCATGAAAGTGCGCGGCTTCGTACTGCAGGCGAGTTATCGGGTGATTTCCGGTCAGGGAGGCGTGCGCGTACCCGTCGTATACCTCTATGGACGGCTGGAGGACGGCGGCACGTTCCTGGTCCGCGACGATCGCCCGCGACCGCACTTCTTTATACGTACCGCGGACGTTGCCCGGGCCCGGACTCAGCGTATCCCTGAACCGCAGCCCGCCGGTCGCCGGACGTTCGACGGTGCCGAGGTCAGCCGCATCGAGGCGGAAGTACCCGGCGATGTTCCGGCGATGCGCGATCGCCTGCATGCGGCCGGCATCGATACGTTCGAGGCCGATGTGCGGTTCGCGATGCGCTACCTCATCGAACGCGGCATCAAGGGCGGCTGTGTGATCGAAGGCGAGGCCGTGGCGGGCACCGGCATCACGCACATCTTCGACAACCCGGTGATGACGCCGGCCGACGTGCAGGTCGAGCCGCGCGTGCTGTCGTTCGATATCGAAACCGACGCGAAGGCCGAGCGGCTGCTGGCGATTTCCATTTTCGCGCCCGGTATCGACGAAGTGCTGATCGTCGACGATGCGAAACGCGAGATGCCCGAGCGTGCCATCCGCTGCGACAACGAGTTCGAGGCCATCGACCGCTTCTGCCAGCGCGTCCGCAGCTTCGATGCCGACGTGCTCACCGGCTGGAACATCATCGACTTCGACCTGAGCGTCCTGCAGCGCATCGCTGCGCGCGTGCGCCATCCGTTCGAGCTCGGCCGCGACGCTGGCGCGATCCGCATCCGCAAACCCGAGGGCTATTTCGGCAGCGGTCAGGCGAGCATTCCCGGACGACTCGTGCTCGACGGCATCGACCTGCTGCGTGGCGCCTTCATCCGCATGGAGGATTACTCGCTCGATGCGGTCGCGCGTCAGGTGCTGGGTGAAGGCAAGGCGGTGCAGGGCGATTCGCGCGACCGGCTCGGCGAGATCATGCACAACTACCGGCACGATCTGCCGGCGTTCGCGCTCTATGCGCGCACCGACTCGCGCCTGGCCTTCCAGATCGTGCAGAAACTCGACGTCGTCAGGCTCGCGCTGGCGCGCAGCGAACTCAGCGGCATGACGCCGGATCGCGTCGCGGCCAGCATCGCCTCGTTCGATTTTCTTTATCTCTCGGAACTGGAGCGACGACACATCGTCGCGCCAACGGTCCGTTCCGACGATTCGCGCGTACATGTCGCGCAGCAGGGCGGCCACGTGCTCGAACCGATTGCGGGCGTGCACCGCAACGTCTGGGTGTTCGACTTCAAGAGCCTGTACCCGAGCCTGATCCGCACGTTCAACATCGATCCGTTGTCGTACGTCGCGAATCCATCGCCGCAGGAAGATCTGAACCGCGTTCCCGGCGGCGCCTTCCGGCGCGAGCACGGCATCCTGCCACGCATGCTCGATGACCTGTTCCCGCGTCGCGAAGCCGCAAAGAAGTCCGGCGATGATGTGGCGTCGAACGCCATCAAGATCCTGATGAATTCCTTTTATGGCGTACTCGGCACACCCGCCTGTCGTTTCTACAACCCGGCGCTCGCCAACTCGATCACCGGCACCGGTCGCGAGATGCTGTTGTGGTCGAAGCGCTGGTTCGAGGCTGCCGGATTCGTCGTGCTCTATGGCGATACCGACAGTCTGTTCGTGCAGTCCGGCATCGACGATGCCGCGGCGGCGCAGGCGCAGGGGCGCGAACTGGCGGCGAAATTGAGCACGGAGATCGCTCGCTACATCGACGAGCGCTGGCAGGTGCCGAGTCGCCTGGAACTCAAATTCGAAAAGCTCTACTCGCGCCTGTTCCTGGCGCACGCGCGCAACAGCACGCGCGGCGCCAGCAAACGCTACGCCGGACTGCGCTACGGCAAGGACACGCCGGAATTCATCGGCATGGAAGTCGTGCGCAGCGACTGGACTGCGCTCGCGAAACAGGTGCAGCGCGAGCTGTACCAGCGTCTGTTCACGGACCAGTCGGTCGATCGCTACCTGGAAGACACCGTGAAGCGGCTGCGCCGCGGCGAGTTCGACGATCTGCTGGTGTATCGCAAGGGTCTGCGCAAGGACGCCGAGGAATACACGGCGACCACCCCGCCGCACGTGGCGGCCG
>CAYWHG010000335.1:0-2397 GCA_964457865.1 uncultured Steroidobacter sp. | reverse complement strand
GTCACGAAGGAAACTACTCGCTGCCGGGAATTCTTGCGGCCGAGCGCGAGAAGGAAAAGGCCGAGGCCGCGGCGGCAAAGCGCTAGCCGCATTGAATCAGCGGTCATCCCCGCGTAGGCGGGGATCCATCTTCGCAGTAGCTGGTACGCATGAAAAAATCCGCTGCAATCGTTGCGATGCTGCTGCTGGCTCTCTGCGCGGTGGCCTCGGCCAGCACCATCACCACCCGCGAGTTCGATTCGCCGGCCCTGCAACGCAAGTGGTCGTACGTCGCGTACCTGCCGACGGACTACGATCGCTCCGAAACACGCTACCCAGTGCTGTATCTCCTGCACGGCAACGGACAGAAAGCGTACGACTGGGTTTCCTCCGGCCACATTCAGCAGACCGCCGACCAGATCATCGCCAGCGGCGAGATGCCGCCGGCCATCATTGTCATCCCCGAAGCCGGCACGACCTGGTATGTCGATCGCAAGGAGCGCATGGAGACCGCAGTCATGCAGGATCTGCTGCCCGAGATCCAGCGGCAGTTCCGCACTGTCGAGCGGCGCGAGGGCAGGGTGATCGCCGGGCTGTCGATGGGCGGATTCGGCGCGGCGCGGTTCGCGTTCAAGTATCCCGAGACCTTCGCAGCGGCCGGCCTGCTGTCGCCGGCCATCTATGCCGACGAGCCTCCCGAGAATTCCTCGGCCCGTCGTGTCGGTGTGTTCGGCGCCGCGCAGTTCGATCCGCAGGTCTGGCACGACCTCAACTACACCGCGCTCTGGGATGCGTATCTGAAGAAGAAACTGCCCGTGCCGATGTACGTCAACTCCGGCGATGACGATGCGTTCTTCATCGAGGGAACCGCGGCCGAGTTCTACACGCTGCTGCGCAAGAACAAGCAGCCCGCCGAGTTGCGTATCGTCGACGGCGGCCACACCTGGGCCGTGTGGGAGAACACGATCGGCGATGCCATGAAGTATCTGTTCCGGTTCGTGACGCCGGCGACGGGTGGCTGACGGATCCTTCTCGTCATTCCCGCCTGCGCGGGAATGACAGACAAATTATGATCCCGCCGGATTTCACCCGGAGGATCCGCCTTGTCTCTCACGCTCTACGGCATCAAGAACTGCGACACCATGAAGAAGGCCAGGACCTGGCTGGACGAGCACGGTGTCGACTACGTTTTTCACGACTACAAAGTGAGCGGCATCGATCGCGCTTCGCTGGTGCGCTGGTGCAAGGCAAAGGGCTGGGAAACGGTTCTCAATCGCGCCGGCACGACGTTCCGCAAGCTGCCGGAGGCGGCGCGCGTCGATCTGAACGAGAAGAAGGCCATCGACCTGATGCTCGAACAGCCTTCCATGATCAAGCGTCCCGTCCTCGAAGGTGCCGGTCACTTGCTTATCGGCTTCCGGCCGGATGAATATCAAGCCGCGCGACTGGCCCGATAAATCGCTTCGACAAGGGGATATCCATGGTGCCGAACATCATGACGCCGGTGCTGGCGTTGATCGTGTGGACCTTCGTGATCTGGTTCTGGCTGTATGCGACGCGGATACCCGCGATGCGCGCCGCGCGGATCGACGCCCGCAAGATCAAGCGCAAGAGCGACCTCGACCCCTTGCCCGTGTCGACGCAGCAGATCGCCGACAACTACAACCATCTGCACGAACAGCCGACGCTCTTCTATGCGCTTGCAATCTACAGTCACACCGTCGGCGTGGCCGACGGACTGAACGTCGCGCTTGCCTGGATCTATGTCGGGCTGCGCATCGCGCATTCCCTGATCCAGTGCACCTCCAACTACGTGCCGGTGCGTTTCCTGGTGTTCTCGCTGGCTTCGCTGGTGCTGATGGTCATGGCCGCGCGCAATGTCATCGCCCTGCTCGTGACCTGAGACTACGCCGCGACCGCGACGTAAAGCGCCGGGTCCAGCCAGGCGTCGATCGCCTCGCTGAACCGGTACAGCCGGGGCCCGACCCGTTCGGGCCTGAAACCATGCCTGGCGCACGCATCGAGTGCGCCGGCGTGACCGGCGCGACAGTCCGGGCGCGCGATTCGCCACGTAACTCCCTTGTGGTACAGGCTCTGCATCGGCAGCGCCGGCGGCGTGAGCGGCGGCGCGATGCTGGTGATGAGTGCATCCGGCGCGCACAGATTGACGGCATCGACAAAGATCGCCGCATCGAAGGCACCGTCGACGACGATGTCATAGGGGCCACCTGCCGCGGCGACGCTGCCAAACGCATGGGCGCCGTAATCTCGTGCGATCGTGCGCCGCGCCTCGTCCGTATCGACATAGTCGACCCGTGCAGCACCGAGCGAGACCGCAAGGCCTGCTGAGTACAGGGAGATGACGGGGCACGGACCGGAAGTCACCAGCACGCGGGATTCCGGTCGGGCGGACAGCTG
>CAYWHG010000334.1:0-2520 GCA_964457865.1 uncultured Steroidobacter sp. | reverse complement strand
TTGAGCGCGATGCCACCACCCATCGAGACACCGATCAGATCGCAACGCTCGATGCCGGCGGCATCCAGCAGATGCAGCAGGTCTGTCGCATGATTGAAGGGCCGTGAGCGACTGACCGACGCGCCGTGATCGCGCAGGTCGTAGCGCAGTGCGGGGAACGACGGCCCCAACTCGCGCCACACCGCATCCCAGGTATGCAGATCGCCGGCGAGGCCGTGCACGAAGACGGCACGCGGCCGCTCACCGCGAATGTCGACATGAAGCGCGGCGCCAGGAATATCGAGCGTGGATTCCGTCATGTCGCCATGGTGGCGGAATGCCGGTCAGTGCGCCATCAGCCGCGCCAGCCGCGCAGCCGGTTGCCGGCGTCGCAGGTCACGATCTCGCAGGTGATGAAGCGGGCATCGTCGGAGGCGAGGAACAGTGCGAGCGAGGCGATGTCATCCGCCGTGCCGTGCAGTTTAAGGATCTGCTGTCCCTGCACGCGCGCATAGGTTTCCGCCGGCAGGCTATCGCGCGACGCCGGCGTTTCCATGATGCCGGGGGCGATGGCATTGACGCGGATGCCATCGTTGCCGAAAGAACCCGCCATGCCGAACGTCATCGCATTCAGCGCCGCCTTGGTCACGCCGTAAGCCGTGCCCGGCAGGTAGCTGGCCATGGACGTGATGTTGACGATGTTGCCGCGCGCACCGGCCAGCGCCGGCCGCAATGCCTGCGCCAGCCGCAGCGGCGCGATCGTGTTGACCGCGAAGAATCGGAGCCACTTTTCCTGCGAGAGATCAGCGAATCCCGTAGCGACTTCGCCATACGCCAGGCCCGCGTTATTGATGAGCACATCGACGCGCGGATGTGCGGCGAGCAGTTTCCCGCCCAGCTCCGCAATCCCCGTCTCGCTCGCGAGATCGACCCGATGGGTCGAGCAGGTCACGCCCTGCCCGCGCAGCGAGGCCGCCGCCGCATCGAGCCCCTTCTCATCGATATCCGTGAGAACGAGCGAAGCCCCTTCACCCGCAAACGCACGAGCAAAGGCCAGCCCCATGCCGCCCGCGGCACCGGTGATGACAACGAGTTTGTCGTTGAATCGCTGAGTCATTTCTGTCACTCCGAAGAAGGAACGAGAGTAACCGCATAGAACGCATAGAACGCATAACGGAAAAAGAGAAATAGCCGCAAAAGGCGCAAGGAGCGCAAAAAAGAAAATCAGGATTCCCGTTTGCGTCCTTTTGCGGCCATTAATCTTCTCCCGGCTTTTTTTGCGTTCTTTGCGTTCTTTGCGGTTACTCCGCTCTTCTCCAGGTTCTCCCGCTCAGCCCTCCGCTTCGACGTCGTACGCCGACAGATACCGCTCGAACATCCCGCGCACCTTCTCGGGCGTCAGGTTGTATTGCGCGAGCTTGTATTCGTGCCGGCCGAACTTGTCCTGCGGGTTGTCGTTGAGCCACGCGGTCATCGATGCTTCGGCCGCCGGCGTGAACTCGTCGCCGAGGGCCTTGTACAGGGTGCGCATGGTCGGGATCGGATTGCGCATCAGATCGGCGTAGTGCACGTCGATGACACGGTCGTGGCCGATGCGCTGGCGTGTATCCATGATGCGGTTCGCGTGCTCGACCGCCTGGTACGAACAATCTTCGCCCAGCCATTCAGCATCGACCTTGCCGAGGAAGCCCATGTGCGCCAGCGACAGCAGGCTGCAGAACGAGCCCGTTGCGGTCAGCGGATCGCGATGCGTCCATACCAGGCGCGCATCCGGGTACACCTTGAGCAGCGTGTCGAGATACAGCGCGTGCGATGGCATCTTGAGATTCCAGATGCCGGGCGCATCGGCCTGCAGCAGTTGCAGGAAGCGCTTGTGGTACTGGTAGGTCGACGTCAGATCCGCGTCGTTGAACAGGTAGTCGCGATAGTTCGGCAGGCGGCCGCGCGATTCCCACATCAATGCCTTGAAGTCGGCATTCATGAAGAACATGCACTCGTTCGGATAGATCGCCGAGTTGCGGTAGTACTTGCCCATTTCGGGGCGAGCCGCGAGCATCTTGCGTTCCATTTCCAGCCGGGCGAGCGCGCGCGGATCGTTGTAGAGCGTCGCCGTGCTCGGCGGCGGCACGGGATCGTCGATTTCCCAGGTCAGCGGCGAGCGTCGTGCCGGATCGGCGGCAAGCAGGTTGCTCAGCAGCGTGGTGCCGGTGCGCGGCACGCCGAAGACGAAGACCGGACGTTCGATCGGCCGCTCAAGCAGTTCGGGATGCTGTTCGAGATAGGCGTTCACCTTGAGGCGATTCGCCAGCGCCGCGACCATCGTGGCGCGGAAGCGCTGTACGCCGGACTCGGGATAGGCGACCTGGTTGGCATCCGCCAGCAGGATGTCGAGACCTTCGCGGAAGCTGTCGCTGTCGAAGCGTTCCAGTCCCGTCGCGCGCTGCGCCTCGGCAACCAGATCGGCGGTATTGAACTGCTGCGCCATATCGTCCCCCGTTCGAATCAGCATTGAATCGCGGCATCTTCTGCCCCGCTCGCCGG
>CAYWHG010000333.1:0-2574 GCA_964457865.1 uncultured Steroidobacter sp. | reverse complement strand
CGGGGCACGGACCGGAAGTCACCAGCACGCGGGATTCCGGTCGGGCGGACAGCTGCGGCCCCACGGCCCGCCAGGCATCGGTGGCCATGTCTGCAATACCGATGAACTGCGTCGGATCTGCGCCGTCCGGCAACGGCACCAGCATGGCGGCCGCGTAGGGCACGCGGATCCGTTCTGCCAGTGCGCCGCCGTAATTGCCGGCGCGACCCATGCCGTAGCTCGCACCGAAGGGTACCGAACTGCAGCGGCCGGTCGCACCGCGACGGCAGTACGGGCACGTGCCGCACGAGATCTGTGCCGCAACGATGACGCGCTGTCCGATGGCGAACTGCCGTGCCGCGCGCTCGCCCAGGTCGACGATCTCGCCGATGATTTCATGGCCGATGGGTTCGCCCGGGGCCAGCGGCACATGGCCTGCGAGATAGAGCCGGTCGAGATCGCAACGGCCGATCATGACCGGACGGACGACGGCCTCATCGGGTCCCTGAAGCCGGGCGTCCGGTGTCTCGCGCCATTCGAGTCTGCCCGCGGCAAGAAAAACGACGTGCCGCATGCGCCGGCTCAGCTGCCGCGCGTCACGGGCATTTCGACCGCGTCCTGCGACTGGTGCAGGTGCTGCGCGAGTTCCAGTTTCGCGATGGCATTGCGATGCACTTCATCCGGACCGTCGGCAAGGCGCAACGTGCGCTGACCGGCCCAGAGCTTGGCCAGCGGAAACTGGTCGCTCACGCCGGCACCGCCGTGCGCCTGGATCGCCCAGTCGATGATCTTGAGCGCCATGCTCGGCACGATCACCTTGATCATGGCGATTTCCTTCTTCGCTACCTTGTTGCCGACCGTGTCCATCATGTACGCGGCCTTGAGCACCATCAGGCGCGCCTGGTCGATCGAACATCGCGATTCCGCGATGCGCTCGTGCCAGATCGACTGCGCCGAAATCGGCTTGCCGAAGGCGACGCGCGCATTGAGGCGCTTGCACATGAGTTCGAGCGCGCGTTCGGCGACGCCGATGGAGCGCATGCAGTGATGGATGCGACCGGGACCGAGGCGGCCCTGCGCGATCTCGAAACCGCGGCCTTCGCCGAGCAGGATGTTGGTGGCCGGCACGCGCACATTCCTGAGATCGACTTCGGCATGACCATGCGGCGCATCGTCGTAGCCGAACACCGGCAGATGCCGCAGCACTTCCACGCCCGGCGAGTCCGCGGGCACGAGGATCATCGACTGCTGCTGATGCCTGCCGGCTTCCGGATTGGTCTTGCCCATCAGGATGTAGATCTTGCAGCGCGGATCGTTGGCGCCGCTCGACCACCACTTGCGGCCGTTGATCACATACTCGTTGCCTTCGCGGCGGATGCTGCACTCGATGTTGGTGGCGTCCGAGGAGGCGACCGCGGGCTCGGTCATCAGGAAGGCCGAACGGATCCTGCCGGCGAGCAACGGTTCCAGCCATTCGTCCTTGTGCGCTTCGGTGCCGTAGCGCTCGATGGTTTCCATGTTGCCGGTGTCGGGTGCCGAGCAATTGAACACTTCGGCCGACCAGGGCACGCGGCCCATGATCTCGCACAAGGGCGCGTATTCGAGATTCGACAGGCCCTGCGGTGCGCGCGGCGAGCGCGGCAGGAACAGGTTCCACAGGCCGGCGTCGCGCGCCTTGGGCTTCAGTTCCTCGATGACCTGCACCGGTACCCATGGATTGCCGTTGCGCCGGTTGGCGGCGATCTCGGCTTCGTAGGTCTTTTCGTTGGGAAGGATGTGATCGTCGACGAAGCGCAGCAGCCGGGCCTGCAGTTCACGGACGCGGGGACTGAAGTCGAATTCCATGGGGCACCTGTGAGGTCAGGACAGGGCAGGTCGCCCTGCAGTACGATTCTTGTCGCTACCTTGCAGCGATCGCGTGCCCGAGGCCAATGCTAAGTCTGCATGGCGGCCGATCAGCGGCGCGAATGGCTGCGGAGACGAGAACATGCACCTGTCCCGGATCGATCTCAACCTGTTCACGGTATTCGACGCGATCTACCGCGAGGGGGGCATCACGCCGGCCAGCAAGCGCCTGCACCTGTCGCAGCCGGCCGTGAGTCATGCGCTCGCCCGCTTGCGCGAGATGCTCAACGATCCGTTGTTCGAGCGTCATGGCAATGCCATGGTGCCGACGCCGAAGGCCCGCGCCCTGGCCGCGACCGTCAGCCGTTCGCTCGGCGCCCTCGAACACATGATGCAGCACGCGGGGCAGTTCGATCCGCTGACCAGCGACCGCACGTTCACGATGGCGGTGCGCGAGGCGCACGAGTACTCCTTCCTGCCGGCGATCCTGCGACGGGTGCGCGAGGCGGCGCCGCATGTCGATGTCGCCTCGGTGCGCATCGACCGCCGCGATCTCGAAGAAGACCTGCAGAGCGGCGAACTCGATGTCGGCGTGGATGTCGCCCTGCCGCTGTCGCTCGATGTGCGCCGCGAGTGCATCAGTGCCGAGCCGCTGGTGGTGCTGGCGCGGGCGGATCATCCAACCGTCCGCGGCTCGCTGGATCTCGAAACCTACCTGGCGCAGGAGCACGTACTGGTCACCGGCCGGCG
>CAYWHG010000332.1:0-2575 GCA_964457865.1 uncultured Steroidobacter sp. | reverse complement strand
CATCACCTCATCACCTCATCACCTCATCACCTCTCCCCGACCTACCCCGCCTTCTGCTCCGGTCGCGCCACCTGCGCATGCAGGAACTGCGCGGCGCGCTGGAATTCCAGGTCGATGCTCAGCACCAGGTCGCGCAACCGCGGCTGATCCAGGCCCTGTCCGTTCGCTTCGAGATCGTGCGACAGCGCGCGCAGCGGTTCGGCGTAGATGTTGGCGCCGGCGCCCTTGAGCTTGTGGGCGGCACGCGTGAGCGCGACTCGATCGAGGCTGTCCAGCGCTGCGTGGATTTCCTTCAGCACCTGTTCGCCGCTGGCCACGAACGTCGCGGCGAGTTCGTAGGCGAACTCCGGATCGCCCGCGGTCAGTTCGTGCAGCCGCGCCAGTTCGACCGGCACGTTCTCGGCGGAAGCCGCGGCCGTCGCTTCGGCAGGTGCGGTGTCGGTGGGCACGCCCAGGCCGTGGCGGGTCAGGGCTTCATGCAGTCGCGCCACTTCGAGCGGCTTGGTCAGGAAGCCGTTCATGCCGGCGTCGAGACAGCGTTCGAGCTGTCCTGACATCGCATTGGCGGTCAGCGCCACGATCGGCGTGGCGCGCGCGCCGCTCGTCTGCTCGAGTTCGCGGATGCGGCGCGTCGCGGTCAGGCCGTCCATCACGGGCATCTGCAGATCCATCAGCACGATGTCGAAGCGGCCTTCCTGCCATGCCTTGACGCCTTCCGCGCCGTTGTCCGCGACGCGGACCTTGCAGCCCATGCGCTCGAGGAAGCGTACGGCCACCTTCTGATTGACCGCATTGTCCTCCACCAGCAGCACGTGCCCCTGGTAGCGACGCGCGCTGTCGCTGTTGCCGAGCGAACCGCGCGTGACGATCGGCTGGCTCTGCAGCTGCCATTCCTTCGCATCGCGCGACAACACCTTGTCGAGACATTCGAACAGTTCGCGGGCGCGTACCGGCTTGGTGAGGTAGCCGGCGAAGCCCAGCGCCGCGAAGCGCTGCATGTCGCCGTGACGGTCGAGCGACGTCAGCACGATCACGCGCGCCTGCGACAGTTCGGCATCGCGGTTGATGCGCTCGCCGAGCGCGGCACCGTCCATGTCCTGCATGCGGTAGTCGACGAGCACCACTTCGAAGGGATGACCGTCGTTGAGCGCGATGCGCATGAGGCGCAAGGCTTCCTCGCCGCTGCCGGCCAGGCTGGCTTCGTAGCCCGCATGCAGCAGCTGGCCGCCGAGCACGCGGCGATTGGTCTCCTGATCGTCGACCACCAGGATGCGCCGGCCGAGCCGCGACAGATCGATCGGCACCGACAGCGTCTGCTGCGCGGCCGGTTCCATCGGCAGCACGAACCAGAACACCGAGCCCTTGCCCGGCTCGCTCTCCACGCCGACTTCGCCGCCCATCACTTCCACCAGCCGCCGCACGATCGACAGGCCGAGACCGGTGCCGCCGAAGTGGCGCGTGGTGGAGGAGTCCGCCTGCACGAACGGCTGGAACAATGAATTGAGCTTCTCCGGCGCGATTCCGATACCCGTGTCGCGCACTTCGAACTGCACCAGCGCCTTGCCGTCGCGACGCCCCGCGAGACTGACTTCGATGACGATCTCGCCCCTGGAGGTGAACTTGACGGCATTGCCGACCAGATTGATCAGGCACTGGCGCAGGCGCTGCGGATCGCCGATCACGCGCCCCGGCACCTGCGGATGCACGTGCACGACCAGTTCCAGATTGCGCGCCGCCGCCTGGAATGCCATGACGCCGCCGACGTCCTCGACATTGCTGCGCAGGTCCATCTCGATGGTTTCGATATCGAGCTTGCCGGCCTCGATCTTGGAGAAATCGAGAATGTCGTTGATGACGATCAGCAGCGAATCGGCGCTGCCGCGGATCGTTTCCGCATAGTCGCGCTGCGTGCGGTCGAGCATCGTCTCCAGCAGCAGGCCGGTCATGCCGATGATGCCGTTCATCGGCGTGCGGATCTCGTGGCTGACATTCGCCAGGAATTCGCTCTTGGCGCGATTGGCGGCTTCGGCCGCCTGCGTGGCGCGCAGCAGTTCCTCGCGTGCCTCGCGTGCCTCGGTCACGTCCTGCAGCGAACCGGAGAACCGGTGTGCGTGACCGCCGGCATCCTTCTCGCCGCGGGCGCGCGCGCGGAACCAGCGATACTCCCCATCGCGCATGCACAGGCGGATTTCGACGTCGTAGGGCTGGTCCTGGTCCAGATGCGCCCGCGTCGCCTCGGCGACGCGCGCGACGTCGTCGGGGTGCAGCAGGTCGCGCATGAAATTGAGATGCGACGGGAAATCGTCGGCGCCGTAGCCCAGCAGCTGCCCGAGTCGCGGCGAGGACCAGGCCGTGCCGTCGGCATCGGCTTCCCACAGTCCGTCCTGCGTGCCGGCGATGGCGCGCTCGAAGCGCACCTGCGCCGCGCGCAGCGCATCTTCCGCGAGCTTCTGTTCGTGGATGTCCTGGATCGAGCCCGACATGCTGACCATGCTGCCGTCGGCATGGCGTTCGATGCTGCCGCGCGTGCGGATCCAGCGATACTCGCCCGCCGCCGTGCGCATGCGATGGTCGA
>CAYWHG010000331.1:0-2584 GCA_964457865.1 uncultured Steroidobacter sp. | reverse complement strand
CGACGTTGCCGCGCATCGTGAAGCAGGAAACCGTCCTCGGCGGCAAGACGATCCCGGCGGGAGCCATGGTGCTGCTGTGCTGGGCGTCGGGCAATCGCGACGCGCAACGCTTCGCCGAGCCGGACAAGTTCGACATGGACCGCGGCAATGCCAACCAGCACCTGGCCTTCGGCCTGGGCGTTCACTACTGCATCGGTGCGATGCTCGCGCGCCAGGAAATGAAATGCGCGATCCGCGAGATCGTGAATTCGGTGGAATCGCTGGAACTCGCTGTGCCGAACGATGAACTCGATCTCAGCAGCAGCATGGTGATTCTGCGCGGGCTGAAGAGCCTGCCCGTGCGATTGCGCAAGCGGGCCGCCTGAGCGTTCCCGCAGGCGGGCCGACTATGGAGTCGCGCGCTATTTCTTCAGTGCCGCCTGCAGCGCCGCGACTACTTTGTCCGGTTCAATCTTCGGATCTGAAGCGCGGCGCAGATTGCTGAGAGTGATCAGCTTGCCGCCGGCCAGTACGCCAGCGGCCGTGCCGTTGTAGTAGGCGCTGTCGCCGACCCCTTTCAGCTCGATCGATTTGCCGCCCATCTGCAGCATGCGCAGGCGACTGTCGAACTGCTGCTGCGCATTGGTCGAGCTGACGCCAATGGTGAGCTTGCGCTGCGGGTTCGCCTGCTCGGCGTAATGACACAGCGGCGAACCATCGCCCAGGTTCTTGCTGGCCTGGCCTTCGACGAAGGCACGGCCGGTCAAGGTCTGGAGCTGTGCCGGTGTCAGCAGGCAGGCGTCCTCTGCGTGGGCGGCGGTGCCCAGCAGCAGCGCTGCGGTCGCGGCAATCAACGCGTGCGGCCTGCAGCGCATGTGACTCTTCATTTCATGACTCCGTGATGGGTCGGTTGTTGTTGTGATCGATCGATTGTGCCCCCGGCGGGTGCCATCGAGGAAGGACCGGCTGCCTCACCGTCGTCAGCGATGTTCCACGTCGGGTGACTTCGCGGTCCGTTCGAGTACGATGCCGGGACTTTCGCTGCGCCGGTGCGGTCTTCCATGCGTCTGGGATTCGAACACAGCTACTTCGCGCTGCCCGCGCGCTTTCATGCGCGCGTCAATCCGGCGCCAGTCGCGAATCCGCGGCTGGTCGTTTTCAATCGCACGCTGGCCACGGACCTGGGACTCGACGCGCAGGCGCTCGAGACCGAGGCAGCGGTGCTGCTGTCGGGAAATCAAC
This sequence comes from uncultured Steroidobacter sp., assembly GCA_964457865.1. Classification (GTDB taxonomy): domain Bacteria; phylum Pseudomonadota; class Gammaproteobacteria; order Steroidobacterales; family Steroidobacteraceae; genus Steroidobacter. Next base: position 1,363 of record CAYWHG010000331.1, on the reverse strand, counting down.
TGCCCGATGACGCGACACCCATCGCAATGGCCTACGCCGGACATCAGTTCGGCGGCTTCGTGCCGCGTCTCGGCGACGGCCGCGCCATCCTGCTGGGTGAGTTGCGGGATCGGGAAGGCGTCCTGCGCGACGTCCAGCTCAAGGGCACCGGCCAGACGCCGTTCTCACGCAATGGCGACGGCCTTGCTGCATTGGGACCGATGCTGCGTGAGTACCTGATCAGCGAGGCGATGCATGCGCTGGGTATTCCGACGACGCGCTCGCTCGCCGTCGTCGCCAGCGGCGAACAGGTATTTCGTGAACGACCGCTGCCTGGCGCAGTGCTCACGCGCGTTGCTGCGAGCCATGTGCGCGTCGGGACATTCCAGTACTTCGCCGCGCAGGGCGACGAAGAGGCAGTACGCGAACTGCTCGACTACGTGATCGCACGCCACTATCCGCAGGTGCGCGACGAGCCCGTGCCCGCACTGGCGCTGCTCAGGGCCGTGGCCGATCGTCAGGCCGCGCTCATTGCGCACTGGATGCGGGTCGGTTTCATTCATGGCGTCATGAATACCGACAACATGGCGATTTCCGGCGAGACCATCGACTACGGACCCTGCGCCTTCATGGACGACTACGATCCGGGCACCGTGTTCAGTTCCATCGACCGCGGCGGCCGTTATGCGTACGTGAATCAGCCTGCCATTGCGCAGTGGAACCTGGCGCGCTTCGCCGAGACGCTGTTGCCGCTCATCGATGCAGATACGGACAAGGCCGTCGGCGCGGCGACGGAAGTCCTGCAGACCTTCCTGGCACAGGTCAACACGAATTTCCTCGCCGCGCTGAATCGCAAGATCGGCCTGGCCTCGACGCAGGAGGGCGATATGGACCTGGTGCGCCGTCTGCTCGCCGCCATGCATGCGGCGCATGCGGATTTCACGCTGACATTCCGCGGCCTCGCCGCCGCAGCCGAAGATCCTGATGATCAGGCACTGCGCACCCTGTTCGGCGACAGCGCCGAACTGCCGACATGGCTGAGCGACTGGCGCCAGCGTCTCGCGCGCGAACCGCAAACGGCAGCCGACCGTGCGGCCGACATGCGTCGCGTGAACCCGGCGTTCATTCCGCGCAATCATCGCGTCGAGGCCGCGCTGAATGCGGCCACCGATGACGGCGACATGGCGCCGTTCCACAGGTTGCTCGCCATCGTGCAGCGTCCGTACGAAGATCAGCCCGAACACGCCGAATACATGCAGCCGCCGCAACCCGGCGAGCGCGTGCTGGCGACGTTCTGCGGGACGTGAAGTTTCGCGATGCGCCGCACCGACCCGGACTTCTGGCGGCTCAGCGATACGATCCTGTCCGACTACGCACGCGCCGA
>CAYWHG010000330.1:0-2594 GCA_964457865.1 uncultured Steroidobacter sp. | reverse complement strand
CCGGCGATCTGGAAGCCGCTGCCGTAGAGCCCGGCGATCCGGTTGATGGGTTCCCGCAATGCGCCAACCACCACGGCAGTCAGCAGCCAGGCGATGAGGGCGCCGCCGACGCCATACCAGACACCGCTGTAGAGGAATGGACGACGCACGAAGGCGTCGCTGCCGCCGACCAGCTTGGTGACTTCGATCTCGGCCCGGCGGTTCTGGATATCCAGGCGGATGGTATTGCCCACGATGGCCATGACGCCGATGGCGAGGAAAGCGGCCGTCAGGATCACGGCCCGACGCACCGCTTCGAGGATCGCCTGCAGCCGGTTCACCCAGGCCGTGTCGAGCTGGACCATGTCCACCGACGGCTCGGCGCGGATATCGGCCGCCAGGTCTTCGAGATGTGCCGCAGTCGCGTACTCGCCCCTGGGATGCACGATCAGCGAGTGCGGCAGGGGATTGCTGGTCAGAGCGTCGATGGCTGGACCGAAGCCCGAGTCGCGGCGAAATTCCTTCAGCGCCTCATCGGCGGTCAGCACTTCCACGTCGGCGACATCGCGCCGCTGGCGCAGCTTGTCGGCGATGCGCCGGACTTCGTCGACCGCGGTCGGAATCTTCATGTACACGGACAGGTCGACGGCGCGATTCCAGTTGCCCGTCGCCGTCTGCGCATTGGCGATCAGCAGATGCAGGCAGGCGGGCAGTGCGAGGGCGATGCCGATGACGAGCGTCGTGAGCAGCGTCGCCAGCTTGTGTTGCGACAGCCGGCCGAGCGCGCCAAGCGACGTCTGCACATGACGAATCAGCCAGGCGCCCATGTCAGTGCCGCTCCATCAGGGTCGCGGGGTCGAGCAGCTTTTCCGTGGCTGCCGCGCCTTCCTGAATCCGTCCGCTCTCCAGCCGGATACGGCGCACGGGAAACTGCTCCAGCAGGTACAGATCGTGACTCGCGATCAGTACCGTGACGCCGACTTCATTGAAGCGGCGGAAGATGCTCATCACTTCGAGCGACAGGTCGGGATCCAGGTTTCCTGTCGGCTCGTCGGCGATGAGAATTGGCGGCTTGCTGACGACCGCGCGCGCGATACCGACGCGCTGCTGTTCGCCGGTCGACAGTTCGAGCGGACGGCTCTGTTCGCGTCCCAGCAATCCAACCTGATCCAGCGAGGCGCGCACGCGCTTGCCGATTTCCTTCGCGCCGACACCGGCGATGATGAGCGGCAGCGCGACGTTGTCGAAGATGGTCCGGTCAGGCAGCAGCTTGTGATCCTGGAACACCACGCCGATCTGGCGCCGGAAATGCGGAATCCTCGAGCGCGGCACCGAAGCGACATTCTGTCCGTTCACGATGAGCTGCCCGCGGCTCGGACGTTCGATCAGCGCGATCAGTTTCAGCAGGCTCGATTTGCCCGCGCCCGAGTGGCCCGTCAGGAACGCGATCTCGCCGCTGGCCAGTTCCAGCGACAGGTCGCTCAGGGCCTCGCGGCCATTCGGATAGCGTTTGAAGACGTGATCGAAACGGATCATTCTTGCTCTTTGCGTTTCAACAGCGAGTCAACGAAATCCTCGGGATCGAACTCGTCGAAGTCCTCGGCGCTTTCGCCCGTGCCGATGAAGCGGATCGGCAGTTTCAGTTCGCTCGCAAGCGCGAATACGATACCGCCTTTTGCCGTGCCGTCGAGCTTGGTCAGCACCACGCCGGTGACGCCGAGCGCTTCGTTGAACAGTCGCGCCTGTTGCAGGGCGTTCTGTCCCTGGCTGGCATCGAGTACCAGCAGCACTTCGTGCGGCGCGCTCGCATCCACGCGGCCCATCACGCGCTTCACCTTTTTCAGTTCTTCCATCAGGTTCGATTGCGTATGTAGCCGGCCGGCGGTGTCGGCGAGCAGCACATCGATGCCGCGGGCCTTCGCGGATTGAATGGCGTCGAACGCCACGGCCGCCGGATCGGTTCCAGCCGCCTGGGCGATCACCGGCACGGCATTGCGCTCGCCCCAGATCTGCAATTGTTCGACGGCGGCGGCGCGGAAGGTATCGCCGGCCGCGAGCATGACCTTCAGTCCGTGATCCTTCATGCGGCGCGCCAGCTTGCCGATCGAAGTCGTCTTCCCCGCGCCATTCACACCGACCACCAGGATCGCGAACGGTTTGACGGAAGTGTCGATGACCAGCGGAATCGCGGCCGGCTTCACGACCGACAGCAATGACTCGCGCAGCGCATCCAGCAGGGCTTCGAGATTGCCGAGTTCCTTGCGCGCCACTTGCTTGCGCAGTCCCGCGAGAATTCTTTCCGTGGTTTCGACGCCGACATCCGCCGTGATCAGCCGCGTCTCCAGCTCATCGAGCACGTTCTCGTCGATGCGCCCGCCGGGAACGAGATTGGCGAGGTCGTAGGTCAGCCAGGAGTCGCCGCGATTGAGGCGGGCGCGCAGGCGCTGGAACAGGCCCGGCTTGTCCTTGTCGGTGCCGGCCTCGGAAGTCTTCGATTTGAAACCAAACATCTGCGGAAGGAATGTCGCCGATCGGTGAGGCAGCGGATTCTAGCAGTACCGACCGGACGTTCAGACGCGTCGGGTATGCTTTGCGCCGCCCATGACTCGCACCCC
>CAYWHG010000329.1:0-2605 GCA_964457865.1 uncultured Steroidobacter sp. | reverse complement strand
CATCTCCGCGATGTGGCGCTTGAGAGCCGCCCAGTTTTCGAAGCGCAGTCCCCGCGCAATCAGGTATTGCGCCTCGGCCAGCTTCGGCGGCGATTTGAATCGCGCCAGCGCTTCGGGATTGCCGGCGCGGGCTGCCTTCAGCAGTTCCTTTGCGCGCTTGCCCTGCTGTTCGAGATTGAGACGGAAGTGCGGATAGGATCCGAGCCGGTCGGCCATGACAGATTCCCCTTATCGGATGACCTGCGTCCGCACAGGCAGATAAGGGAAACACGGACCTTCGCGTGAGGTCATCGTTGTCGTGGGCGCAGCCCTTTCCGCGGACGTGGATGCTCCGACCGAGCGCGGCCATTGTGCGAGCGAACGAGCGAGGCCGTCAATTCAAGGGCGGCAGATCCGCCATGGCCACGATGGCGACGCCGAATCTCCGCGCCTTCCTGCGCAGCTTCAGGAGGGCTTTGTCCTTGGTCACGAGCCCGTCCGCTCGCGCGTGGTACGCGAGTGCGAGGAACGGTTCGTCGTCACGGTCGCGACAGCGCGGAAACCCGGGTGGCAGCAGCAAGTCGTCGCGGCGGAATCCTTCAGGCATCGCTGCCATGGTGGCCACGGCGAGATAGCGTTGCATCACCTGCCGCTGTTCGGGCCCGTCGAGACGGCATTGCGGATAGGCGAGTACGCGCTGCAGTTCGTCGAGCGCCGGCGGGTGAACGAGCACCTGTACGCGCTGCGCCTCGATCGCCGCCATCAGGTCGCGTGTCGCGGCGTCGCGGAACACCAGACAATCGAGCACGATGTTGGTATCGAGCACCAGGCGGGGCAGCGCTGGACTCACGCTAGAAGCGCATGCGCCACTGCAATGCGGCGCCTTCGGGAACCATCTGCATGCTCAATGACGTCTGGCTCTGCGCATCGAGTCCCAGAAATGCGTCGTTGAAGAAAGACGCGAGGAAGTTGCCGATCGCCATGCCGACCAGCGTGTCGGAAGGATAGTGCCAGCCCGCTTCGATGCGCGCCCATGAAGTGCCGAGGGTCAGTGCCGTAAGGCCGACGTCGGCGGCGCAGCGCCAGCCGTCGCTCATGTCGATGGATCGCAGGTTGCGCGAAGCGAGACGGGTGTGCACCGCAGAGGACGAAGTGTGGCCCGACGGAAAGCTTGCGCTGTCGTCGCCGTTGGGCCGTTCGCGGTCGGCGGCACTCTTCAATCCATTGGTGATCGCGACGGTGGAACTGACGGCAGCGACGCCGACCAGCGTTCCCTTCACCTTGTTGACGAACCAGTCGCCGGCATCGGGTCCGCTCGGCGTCGCTGCGATCGTGACGTAGTGCGCCAGCACCGAGGCATTGCGCAGATTGTCGCTCCAGTCCTCGGCACTGCGCTGCGAGCCGAACACCGGCGTGTGCTCGCGCGCCCAGTCGGAAGTGCGGCGATCCCAGTCGTCGATCTGGAAGGCTGCGGCGCCGATCAGCGGTGCCCAGACCCAGGGATCTTTCGCTGCGTGAGTCGCGGCATCGCGTACGCGATCCCAGCCCGGCGCGATGGTTGCGTCTTCGCCCCAGCTGCGGCCGTTCGGGAGCGTCGAGCAGCCCGCAGCGCAGCAACACAGCGCGAGCACGAAGATTTTCAGGAGTGCCGTTGGATGATGCCTCATGCGGCGCGATTGTACGCGCGCAGGGCTGTGCAGAGCGGGGGCTGACAGCCCGCGGAAGAACGGCGGGATCGCAAGGACCCCGCCGCCGATCGATCAGAAGCGGTAAGTCACGCCCAGCGTGAACGAGTCGATGTCGGTCTCGCCCGTTTCATCCTCCGTGCCTACGTCCTTGTACAGGAGGTAGTCGAGATTGAGTGACCAGTTCGCGCCGACGTACCACGATACGCCGACTCCGTAGAACAGGTCGTTGTCGCTGAACGATTCGCTCTCGCTGACGCTATCGAATCCATCGGTGATGGAGATCTTGATCTCGGTATCCGAGAACAGCATGCCGACGCGGCCATGCAGATCGAAGGATTCGCCCAGCGGCGCGCTGACGACAGCGGCCACGGTAAATCCAGTCGCACCAATGTCGATGCCGCCATTGAGCAGAATCGTTCCCTCTCCCGGGAAAAACACATCGGCGGTCGCCCGATACTCGGCAGTACCGAGATCGGCGTAGCCGGCCTCGACAGCGATATAGGGATTGAACTTGTAGCCACCCACAATCGACCAGGTCGTGTCGCTATCCTCGAGACTCGATTCACCATCCAGGATGATGCCGCCGGCGCCGTCCTCGATGATGAAGAACATGAGGTCGTCGCCATCTTCGACGGCCATATCTGCGGTTGCCTGCCCCGCGTTCAGGCTTATATAAAAGCCTGCATCCCGCGCGCCTGCGCTCGCCGTCGATGCCGCCATGGCAAGGGCCATTCCGACGGCCCAACCCGTATTCCTTTTCGAAATCATCATTACTCCTCCCATACGACTTTGTATGTTTATTCCATGCACCGGTCATGGATGCCGGTGCGGCGCGGAGTATAGGTAAACGACCGACGCGCAGCATCGGCCACGGTTCACACCTTGCTCGCAAGGTGATGTGCGTCTCAGGGGGTCCGTGCGTGCTTCACACTTTCCCT
>CAYWHG010000328.1:0-2611 GCA_964457865.1 uncultured Steroidobacter sp. | reverse complement strand
ATTCCCGGCCCGGTCGCCGTGTGGCAGCAGACGCAGGCGCTGTGGGCCGATCACAAGGCCGAACGCGAGAAGGCCGCGGCATTCCATGAGCGCCAGGCCAAACGCAATGCGGAAAAACTCGTTGCCGACCCGTCCGCCGAGATCGTCAAGCGCAAGTACACGGGCAAGCCGACCTACATCGATCAGATCTTTACCAGCCTCAGGACGGTCTTCATGGGCTTCGCACTCGCGACGCTGGTCGCCGTGCCCATCGGCATCTTCTGCGGACTGAGCAAGACCATCAACGCGGCGCTCAATCCGCTGATCCAGATCTTCAAGCCCGTCTCGCCGCTCGCCTGGCTGCCGATCGTCACGATCGTCGTCAGCGCCGTGTACGTGTCCGCCGATCCGCTGTTCGAGAAATCGTTCCTGATTTCCGCGATCACCGTGACGCTGTGTTCGCTGTGGCCGACCATCATCAACACGGCGCTGGGCGTCGCCTCGATCGACAAGGATCTGCTCAACGTCGCGAAGGTGCTGCGCCTGCCCTGGCAGACGAAGCTGTTCAAGCTCGTCATGCCCTCGTCGCTTCCGCTGATCTTCACCGGCATGCGCCTGTCGCTGGGCGTCGGCTGGATGGTGCTGATTGCGTCCGAGATGCTCGCCCAGAATCCGGGCCTCGGAAAATTCGTCTGGGACGAATTCCAGAACGGCAGCTCCGACTCGCTGGCGCGCCTGATGGTCGCCGTCTTCACCATCGGCCTCATCGGCTTCGTGCTCGATCGCGTGATGCTGACATTGCAGAGCGCGTTCAGTTTTGGGACGCAGAGGTAGAAGAGCAATGGCCGCAAAAAGCGCAAAAGGCGCAAAAAAGATATGTGGATTCCTGGTCTTTCCCTTTTGTGCTTTTTGCGCCTTTTGCGGCCATTGATTCCTTTTTCGAGAGGTTTCGCAATGAAGTTTCTTGAGCTGAAGAACGTGAGCAAGGGCTACCAGGGCTCAGGAGGTCGGCACACGCAGGTGCTGAGTGGCGTGAACCTGCAGATCGACGAAGGCGAGTTCGTCGCGATCGTCGGCTTCTCCGGCAGCGGCAAGACCACGCTCATTTCGACGATCGCCGGGCTCGTGCCGCCGGACAGCGGCGAGATTCTGCTGCAGGGCAAGGCGGTGACCGAGGCCGGGCCGGATCGTGGCGTCGTGTTCCAGAGCTATTCGCTGATGCCGTGGCTCACGGTTTTCGGCAATGTCGCACTCGCGGTGGATGCGGTATTTCCCAGGATGGCCGCAACGACGCGGCGCGCCAAGACGCTCGAATACATCGACATGGTGGGTTTGTCGCACGCAGTGGATCGCAAGCCCGCCGAATTGTCCGGCGGCATGCGCCAGCGCGTCGCTGTGGCGCGGGCGCTGGCGATGAATCCCGAGATTCTGCTGCTCGACGAACCGCTGTCGGCGCTCGATGCACTGACGCGTTCGCGGCTGCAGGACGAGATCGAATCCATCTGGCGCCGGCAGCGCAAGACCGTGATCCTCGTGACCAACGATGTCGATGAGGCCTTGCTGCTCGCCGATCGCATCATTCCTCTGACGCCGGGCCCGAACGCGACGCTGGGGCGCGAGTTCAGGGTGAACTTTCCGCGCCCGCGCGAGCGCACGGCGATCAACCACAGCGAGGAGTACCAGCACCTGCGGGCGCAGATCACGCAGTACCTGCTGGAACTCGGCGCGAGTCAGGCTGCCGCGCAGGTGCAGGAGAACGTGGCGCTGCCCGAAGTCGTGCCGATCACGGCCTCGAAGGCGCAGCGCAGCGCGACGGCAACGAAGCCCGCGGAGAATCCCGACAAGTTCGTGGAGTTCTACGAAGTCAGCAAGGTGTATCCGACACCGAAGGGGCCGCTGACGGTCGTCGATCGCTTCAATCTCGACATCCGCAAGGGCGAGTTCATTTCGCTCATCGGTCATTCCGGCTGTGGCAAGTCGACGGTGCTGTCGATGATGGCCGGCCTCAACGACATCTCGGGCGGCGGCATCGTGCTCGACGGCCGCGAAGTCGTCGGCGCCGGACCGGATCGCGGCGTGGTTTTCCAGGCGCCGAGTCTCCTGCCCTGGCTTACCGCACGCGAGAACGTCGCGCTCGGGGTCGAGCAGGTGTATCCGCACATCGGCAGCGGCGAGCGTCGCGACATCGTCGACTACTACCTGACGCGCGTCGGCCTCGCCGATGCCTTCGACAAGAAGGCCGGCGAACTCTCCAACGGCATGAAGCAGCGCGTCGGCCTGGCACGGGCCTTCGCGCTCGCGCCGAAGCTGCTGCTGCTCGACGAACCCTTCGGCATGCTCGATGCACTGACACGCTGGGATCTGCAGGAAGTCCTGATGGACGTGTGGCGCCGCAACCGCGTCACCGCCATCTGCGTCACGCACGACGTCGACGAAGCCATCCTGCTCGCCGATCGCGTGGTGATGATGACCAATGGTCCGAACGCGCGCGTCGGCCGCGTCATGCATGTCGACCTGCCGCGCCCGCGTACGCGCAAGGCGCTGCTCGAACATCCGAAGTACTACGAGTATCGCGAGGAGCTGCTGCAGTTCCTGGCGGACTGCGATCGCGAACACAAGGCGGCTTGAGAGT
>CAYWHG010000327.1:0-2692 GCA_964457865.1 uncultured Steroidobacter sp. | reverse complement strand
GCACATCCAAAGAAATCTGTTTTGCGATCTTTGCGTTCTATGCGGTTACTCCACTCTGACTTTTTCTCACGCCGCCACACGAAACTCGTTGAGCAACCACTGCGTGAGTGCATGCACATCGGGACGCACGGCGTCTTCACGGCGCAGCAGCAGGTAGTAGCTTTCGCCGGTTTCCAGTTGCGCGTCGAACAGTCGCACCAGCGACCCCTGCGTGAAGCGCTCGTTGCCCAGCGGAGCGGACACGAGCGCGACACCGACGCCGTGTTCTGCAGCCTGTGCCGCGGTGTGCATGGTGTCGAAGCGCACGACTTTTTTCGGCTGCAGGCGTTCGCCGATGGAATCGGCCCAGCGTTCCCAGGCATCGCGTCGCGCTTCGTGAACGATGAGCGTGTGACGGTTGAGATCGGCGACCGTGTTGATCGGACTGCGCATCAGCAGCGCCGGCGAGCATGCCGGCACGAACGCCTGCGAAAAGAGCTTGTGACAATCCAGGCCGCTTTCCGGCGTGGCGTTCACGACGATCGACACGTCGGCATCGGAAGGATGCGTCTGCAGCGGCGCGAGCGCCGTGTTGATGTGGATGTCGGTGTCGGGCTGCGCTTCGAGCAACGAAGGCAGCTTCGGCAGCAGCAGTTCGGTGGCGAAGAACGGCGGCATGTGCAGGCGCACGACGCCGCGACTGTAGTGGATGCGTAGTTGCTCGGTGACGGTTTCCAGGCGCGTGAACATCATGTCCAGATGCTGCAGGTACTGCTTGCCGGCTTCCGTCAGCGTGAGCGAGTGCGGACCGCGCTCGAACAGCGGCACGCCGAGCTGTTCCTCCAGCGCCTTGATCTGGTGGCTGACGGCCGACGGCGTGATGAACAGTTCTTCGGCGGCCGACTTGAAGCTCAGCCGCGCGGCGGCGACCTGAAATGTCTTGAGAAATTTGAGTGACGGTAAACGCATAAAACAAACGTCGTGAGCGGTAACAACAGCCTGACAACCTGGGACCAGCCAACGCTGCGACGCAGTCGATCAATGACAAATATTCACGGCGGAGCCGTGGGCGGACGCGGGCGATGGCTGGCTGCGCTTGCTGCGCGCAGATGGCATCGCGCGCGATCGGCGATGCCGGGCTGGGTGGCTGGCGAACTGATGCACTGGACAGAGCAAGTCCCGTGCCGAGTCGCGAACTGCCGGATTTCTCCGCAGCGCGCGTCCTGCGACCCGCGGAGGTGCCCAGCGCCTGAACTAACCTGGCTGGCACCCGCACTTATACAGTGCGAGTGACGCCAGCATTAGCGCAAATTCTTATGACAATCGATCGATCGGTTGCGGCGGAAATGCCCGGTACCCGTTTCGTCGATTCCCTGCGTCAGGTTTCGTTGCGCTGTTCGTTGCGCTGGGCGTAGGTCAGCGGCACGGCGGCTTCCGGCGACAGCACCCGGAACGTGAAGCTTTCCTGCAGGTACAGCAGCACGGCGCTGCTGGTGTGATCCAGGTAACCGATGGAAAAGTCCTGACCGACCGTCAGATCGAAGTCGCCGCCACGCAGGCTCATGACGACGGCGCCGTCGGCCGCGGGCGCCCAGACGATCGGGCCATCCAGCAGTTCGCGGACATGATCGATGATGGGATGCCCGCGCGAGGTACTGCGCGTCAGGCCGGTGTAGCAGCGCGGGCCGAGGGCGATGCCATAGGGTCCATTGACGCCTTCGCTGCGCAGTCGGTGCGTGGCTTCGGCCACGATGTCGGGATAGGCCTCGAAGGAATCCGGAATGGTCAGGCTGCGATCGGCACTGGCACCGAAGATTCCCTGGATGCCCGCCGCGTCATAGCCCTGAAAAATGGCGCGATCCTCCGCGATGGCAGCCGCGCGTGCGGCATTGCGGACGGCGTCGAGATCCGGATCCTTCGCGCCCCGTCCGATCGCTTCCAGTTCCTCGCGCTCGATCTCGAAAGGAATGCGGATCTCGATCAGCGGCTGAACCCGGCGCATCCGCGAAGCGACCCCTTCCTGCAGCGACGGCGACAGTTTCTCCGTCCGGCCGAGTGAAATCGCCGACGTTTGCCAGCCGAGAGGTCCGGTGAAGTCCACGATCTGGCGCGCGGCGAGCAGCACTTTCAGGGTGCGGGTCGCTTCCGCATCGATTTCCTTCCAGGCATCGCCGGAAACCGGGGCGAGGCCGCGCAGCAGGTCATTCATCGGAAATGTCTCCGTTATTTGCGCAGGCTGCCGATGTTGAGCGAGCCATCGGACGTATCGCTGCCGTTACCGCCGTGTTCCGCCTCGTGTTCGATCTGCAGCAGCGACTTGTCGGTGAACAGGTAGGTGCGCAGATGTTCGTCGAGCTTCGCGTCGTGGCGCCGCAGCCATTCGAGCACCATGGCGGCGTGCTCCTTCTCTTCGTCGCGATTGTGCGCCAGCAGCGCTTTCAGTTCGGCATCGCCGGCGGCATCGATACGCTGGTCGTACCAGTCGACCGCTTCGAGTTCTTCCATGAGCGAGGCCACCGCGCGGTGGCGGTCGATGGTTTCAGGACGCAACTTCTCGGCGTCTTCGTGCAGGCCGGCGCTGCTGGCGGTCATGGGGAACTCCTCCGGGTGGCGAGCCATACGCATCATCGCGTATCGGCGTCCATCAACTCACTACGCATGAGTCCGTAGCGGGTTCCGGAAGGAAGGCTTGAGGCGTGAGGCTTGAGCCAGA
>CAYWHG010000326.1:0-2709 GCA_964457865.1 uncultured Steroidobacter sp. | reverse complement strand
CGCCGCATGGGGCGCGCACGGTAGCAGTCCGGCAGGCGGGGCGGAAGGTCGGGAAAATCATTCTTCTTCTCTCGTTCGCACTGAGCACGTCATCTCCGTTCGCGCTGAGTCCGTCTTCTCCCGTTCGCGCCCGTCGAAGCGTCTTCACACCGTCTCGTTGCCCGGCTTCACCACCCGGATCTCGCGGCGTATCCCCGGCGCTCCTTCCGGAGCTGGCGGCGGGACGGGCGCGGCCGGTGGCGCAACACGCGACCCGCGCTCCGGCACGTCGTCGGGAATCGTCACATCGAACGCGATGCGCTTCTTCATGCGCAGCACATTGAGTTTCAGTTTCTCGCCCGCTTCGTACGACGTCAGGATCTGCAGCGCATGCGAAGGACTCGAAGGCACGCGGCCATCGATATCGAGAATGACATCGCCCTCCTCCAGCTTGAGCCGCGCATCGCTGGGCGCGCGCACGACGAGCAATCCCTTCTCGGCGCCGAAATACTGGCCGAGTTTCGGCGTCAGCGGCACGAGTTCGGCCTGCCCGAACAGGCCATCGGCGCGCATGAACGCGAAATGCGGCCAGGCGCCCCCCATGCGACTCGCCACCGCCGGCGGCGCCATATGAAAATTGAACATCCGGTTGGACGGCCCCTTCGCCACGACGGTCGCGGTCGCCGGCTTGCCGTCGCGCAGGTATTTCACCGTAACCTTTTCGTCGGGACTCACTTCGCGCATGGCTGCGCGCACCTTGTCGCCCGACCCCTGATCGCCGCTTCGCTTCATCGACTTGCCATTGATCTCCGTCAGGATGTCGCCCGCACGCAAGCCTGCTTCCGCCGCACCGCCACCCGGACTCACGCCAAGCACTTCGGCGCCGTCGTCGCGCGTATCGCGGCGCCCGGCGGGAACGGTCAGGCCGAGAACGGCCCTGGGAAACGCAGCCGCCAGGTGCTTCTCCACATCGTCCGTCATCGACATGCTGAGGTTCGCCACTTCGCGTGCCGCTTCGTCGAGCCGCTTCTGCGCCGCCTCCAGCTTCTGCCGGTTCTCGACACGCGCCTTGTCCGCGGCGTCGCCATCGCTCGCCGCATGCACGGCAGAGACAAGCAACAGGCAGGACAGTGTCGCAACCCATCCGAACGACGAGTGCAGCGCTGTTTTGTTCATGGTCAGATCTCCGCGTTTCATTTTCGATTCAGAACGACATCGGTGCGCCCTCCGCGTAGCGCACCTTCACCAGTGAGTCCATCAGATCGACCCGCTCGCGCCACAGCTGCGTGGCCTGCACATCGTCGACGCCGGTGTCTTCGACATAGGACAGTTGCTGATCGAGCCACTGCACGCGCGCCTCGATCGTGTCGATGGTCGCAGCCAGCGCGACCCGTTCCACCGTCGGACGCTCCGGCAGGTACTGCAGCATCTGGTCGAGTTCCTGCGATTGAGCGACCAGTTCATCGAGCGATATCGGCGTCGGCACGGACGGCGATTCCAGTCGAACTGTCGGCGGGCCCACGGCCGGCGTATTGAATCCGCGAATCACGAACCCGCTCGCCACCACCACAACGAGCGCTGCGGCAATCGCCAAGGGAGTTCGCTGTCGGCGCGGTGCTTCGGTCGCCTGCAGTCGCGACGCGATCTGCGGCCACGCCTCCGCGGGCGGCTCGATGTCGGTCAGCGACTGCAGGCGTGAACGAACCCGTTCAAGACGGGCGAGTTCAGCGGAACAGCTCGCGCACGCCTCGACATGACGCGCGATCTGCACGTCGACGGGCTCGCCGTCGCGCAGGCTCAGCAGTTGGTGGATAGCGGCATGCATTGCAGACTCTCGCCCTGCGACAGGGACAGACCGGGATCGAGCAGCCCGCGCAGGCGGATGTGCGCCCGCGCAAGCTGCGACTTGGAAAAACCGGTGGAGCGCCCGAGCATCTGCGCGATCTCGTGATGCTTGTAGCCCTCCACATCGTGCAGCAGTACGACGGTACGTGTGAGCGGCGGCAGTGCCGCGAGCGCGCGTTCCAAATCGACCGCTGCGGCCTGCGCATCCGGACGCGGCGCCGGGTCGATGGGCACGAAGGTCTTCGCATCGTCCTCGTCCGCCTCCGCATCGATCCAGAACAGACTGCGATGCCACGGCGAACGCAGATGCATCAGGCATTTGTTCACGGCGATGGTGCGCACCCAGCCGACGAAAGCGCCCTCGCCCGTGTAGCTGCCGATGCTGCGCAGGATCTCGACGAACACATCCTGGAAAATATCGTCGGCCGTCGCGGCATTCGGAATGAGCCGGCGGATCAGCGAATACACCAGCCGGCTGCAGTGCCGGTAGATGGCCTCGTGCGCGCCGGCATCGCCCGCCGCAGCGGCGCGGATGGTTTCCGGCGAGACCGGTATTCCCTGAAACTGCGTCATCGTGGCCGTATAGATGCTGCAGCGGAGAAAAAGGTCGCAGCCGGCAAAGAAAATTGGCGAGCGACCCGTGGCCTCCTTATACTGCCGGCCCGTCGCCGCGGCCCAGGCCTGCTCTCCCAGCCAAGGCCCTGATTTCCTCAAGGAATCAGCCGCGTCCGACGACATTGCGAGCGCAGGTTTCTCAGTGCCGGTATGGCGGAACTGGTAGACGCGACGGACTCAAAATCCGTTTCTGGCAACAGAGTGTGGGTTCGATTCCCTCTACCGGCACCATGAGCCTGTCCAAGGCATTCGCAAGCGTCCACCAGTATC
>CAYWHG010000325.1:0-2732 GCA_964457865.1 uncultured Steroidobacter sp. | reverse complement strand
TTGTTGACGGTCTGCGCGCGCAAGGTTTCCTTGGCGCCGGACATCGAGAGGTAGAGGAAGCGGTCCATGAAAAGGCCCTGGGCCCTAGGCTCTAGGTGCTAGGCCGGAGAAGACTTGTTCTCCCTGGTGCCTGGCGCCTAGTACCTAGCGCCTCATCTGATATTAATGATCGTCTGCGTCACCTGGTCCGCCGTCTGGATCATCTGCGCGTTCGCCTGGAAGTTGCGTTGCGCGGTGATCATGTTGACGAGCTGGGCGGTGATGTCGACGTTGGAGGCTTCGAGTGCGCCCGACTGGATCAGGCCGAAGCCCGAGCCGCCGGCCTGACCGTAGAGCGGCTGACCCGAGGCATTCGTCTCCGACCAGTTGGTATTGCCGAGCTGCTGCAGGCCCTGCGGATTCGAGAAGTTCGCGACGACGACCTGGCCGAGCGAGGTCGAGCGGCCGTTGGTGAAGCGCGCCTGCACCACACCGGTCGAATCGATGTCGATGCCGATCAGGCGACCGGTCGTGAAACCGTTCTGCGTCGAGGACGTCATGCCGAACGAATCGCCGTACTGCGTCGAGCGCGACATGTCGAACGTGAGCTGGATCGGCGCGGCGCCGGTCGCCAGACCCGCAGCGGCGTCATAGGGCGGCAGGGCCACCTGGCCGTTGACCGGCGACGTCAGCACGCCGGTGTTCGAGTAGGTCAGGGTCTGGGCCGCGCCTACCGGGTTGCCGTCGACATAGACGTTCATGCTCCATTCGTTCGGCGTCGCGGTCTTCGACCAGTAGAGGCTCGCCGTGTGCGCAGCGCCGAGCGAGTCGTAGATCGTGACCGAGCGCGCTTCGTTGAAGCTGTTCGGATCGGCCGGATCGAACGGCGCGCTGGTCGGCTCCGCGGCATTGGCCGGCAGGTTGTAAACGGTTTCGACTGCCGAGGTCGCCTGCGGTGGGCTCTCGCTGGTGACGAGACGCAGATCACCGGTGGTGCTGGTGTTGAAACCGCCGGTGGTCGCGGCCGGATACACCTGCAGGCGCTGGTTCTGGCTGTTGACGACGTAGCCGGCGTTGTCCACCTGGAAGGCGCCCGCGCGCGTGTAGGCCGTTGCACCGCCGTCGCTCAACACGAAGAAGCCCTGCCCGCTCATCGCGAGATCGAGGCTGTTGTTCGTCGTGCTGATGTTGCCCTGCGTGAACTGCTGCGCGACGGACGCAACCTTCACACCGTTGCCGAACTGGTTGCGCGACACGCCCTGCGGCGACACCGCGAACAGTTCCGCGAATTCCGAGCGCGACTGCTTGAAGCCGTTGGTGGCGCTGTTGGCAATGTTGTTGGCGGTGACGTTGAGGTCCGTCTGGGCCGCATTGAGACCGCTGAGCGCGATACCGAATGACATAGATAGATACTCCTGGGAAAACTGGACTAAAGGGGGTGGTGATCAGGGGGTAGGGGGTAGTCAGAGCAACTGCTGCATCGTCAGTCGTTTCTGACTACCCCCTGATCACTGATCACTACCCCCTCTCTTCTCACATCACGCGGCGGATGTTGTTCATGGACAGCGGGCCGAGCGCGCCCGTGTTGAGCGTGAGTCCCGTGCCGGTGCTGTCGATCGTGACGCTGGATACGCGGCCCGACATCAGCACTTCGAGGGAGCCGCGTTCGCTGCCCACCGTCGCGATGGCTTCGATGTCGTAGTTGCCGGACGGCGCTGCCGCGCCGTTGGCGTAGGTTCCGTCCCAGCTGAATTCGTTTACGCCGTCCTTCGGCACGACATTGATCTCGCGGACCAGGGCGCCGGTCGAATCGGTGATGCGGATCTGCAGCGACGACGTACCGTAAGGCACGTCGATCTCGCCGCTGACGTCCACGCCCTGGGTGAGGGTGAAGCTGTCGGCGGCCGCCAGCACGTCGTGACCGACGAGCGTGGTGCCATTCAGAACCTGCGTCGAGCGCAGCGAGTTGGACAGACTCTCGATCGACGCCTGCATGCCCTGGATGCCGGACACCGCGCCGAACTGCGCGAGCTGCGCGACGAACTCCGTGCCTTCCAGCGGCTTCATCGGATCCTGGTTCTTGAGCTGCGTGGTCATCAGCGTCAGAAAGTCCTCGATGCCGAGGCTGCTGGCCGACTTCTGCTTCTGCGCGGAGGCGAGTGCAGCCTGCGTCTGCGAAGCGAGTGCGGCGATGGGATCGGTGGTGGACATTTACTGGGCTCCGCTGTTGACGGTTGACGGTTGACCGTTGACGGCCAATCCGGCGCTGCGCGCGCGTTGCGATATTGAATTCACGATCTGTTCTCCGTTCTGTCTGTCAACCGTCAACGGTCAACCGTCAACTGTCTTCACTGCCCGAGCCGCAACGTTGCGAGCATCATGTCTTTCGCCGTGTTCATGACTTCCACGTTGTTCTGGTAGGAACGCGATGCGGAAATCATGTCGACCATCTCTTCGACCGTGTTGACGTTCGGCGCATACACATAGCCGTTGGCATCCGCCAGCGGATTGCCCGGCTCGTAACGCGCCGACGGTGCCGACTGGTCTTCGACGATGCCGCGCACGGCGACGCCGCTGGTTTCGGCTTTTGCGCCAAGCCCGGTGCGGATCGCCTCGAACAGCGGATGCTTGGCGCGATACACCTGGTTGGGATCGCTGCTGATGCTGTCGGCATTGGCGAGGTTGCTGGCGGTGGCATTGAGACGCACCGACTGTGCGCTCATGCCGCTGCCGGCGACTTCGAAGATCTTGAA
>CAYWHG010000324.1:0-2752 GCA_964457865.1 uncultured Steroidobacter sp. | reverse complement strand
ATGTATCAGAAAATTCTCGTTCCCATCGACGGCAGCGCACCTTCGTTGCGAGGTCTGGAGGAAGCCATACGGCTGGCGAAAGGCACTGGCGCGACGCTCAAGCTGGTGCATGTCGTCAATGAATTCATCTTCGATCCGGCGTATGCGCCGATGCCGTTGTACGAGCCGGTGATCGAGGCGATGTGCGCCAACGGACAGCAGATCCTGGCGCAGGCCGGAGACGCTGCCCGTGAGGCGGGAGTGAAGATCGAGCCGCAACTCATCGAAACCATCGGTGGCAGCGTTGCGCGACTGCTCCTGGAAGTCGCACGGAACTGGCCCGCCGATCTGATCGTGATGGGTACGCACGGGCGACGCGGTGTCAGACGTGCCGTACTGGGCAGCGACGCGGAGGCGGTACTGCGCACCGCGACGGTGCCGGTGCTGCTGGTGCGCGATCCCGAGGACAATGCCTGAGGGGTGCGAAAGCGACCGACGACTGCAGCCGCCCCTGACTGCTTACGCGGATGTCCGCATTCGCCGCGCCTCCCGGCTGCGAAACACTCCGCTCTCGGTATCTCATCAGGCGTTCATCCCCGACTCTAAGGAGATCGACGATGAAAATCGAACAGTATTGTCGGCACGGTGTGGTGGCCATCGCTGATGGCGAGGACGTGGCCGCTGCCGCCGGGCTGATGCGCGAAAAGCACGTCGGCTTTCTCGTCGTTTTCAAGGAGGGCGACACGTTGCGTCGTCCGGTCGGCGTGCTGACCGACCGCGACATCGTGCTGCAGGTGACGGCGCGCGACATCGATCCGCATGCCGTGACGGTCGGCGACGTGATGACGCGTCAGCCGCTGATCGCCAACCAAGCGGACGAGCTCGGCGATCTGGTGCAGGCGATGCGCCAGTCCGGACTGCGCCGCGTTCCGGTCGTCGATGCGCGCGGCGCGCTGACCGGCATCATCGCGTTGGACGACGTCATCGACATCATTGCCAGTCTGCTCGGCGATGTCGCCGGTTCCATCAGGAGCGAACTGCATCAGGAATGGCGGGCGCGTGCGGGCTGATCCGCTGCGTCCGATGTATGAGGGCCGCAGCGTCACGCAGATTGCCGCTGCGCAGTCGTCGTAACGCAATCTGGTGGCAGTATTCCCATGCAGCAACGAATTCCTGGCAGCCGCGCAGCACGCAAGTTCGCAGTCCTTGCGGCAGTCGGCGCATGCGCAGCGGCAGTGCCGGCAACGGCCGCGCCCGAGCGCGTCGACGAACTGGTGCAGACGGCATTGCACCTCGATCGTCATCCGAAGCAGGGCTCAAAGCTCTACGCGAAACATTGCAGCAGCTGTCACGGTCCGAAGGCGCTGGGCGATGCCGCCAAGGTCATTCCGGCGCTGGCAGGCCAGCGTCGCGCCTACCTCATCAAGCAACTGGCCGACTTCACGGAGCTCGAACGTGAAAGCAACACCATGCATGCCGTCATCGATCGCAGCAAACTGCGCGAGCCGCAGGACTGGGTCGACATCGCGGCCTATGTGAATTCCCTGCCGCCGGCCGTGCTGCTGGAAACCGGCAACGGCGAAGGCATCGAGCTGGGCGAGGCGATCTTCCAGGAGCAGTGTGCCTCCTGTCATGAAGAAGACGGACGCGGCGACGACGACGGCTTCGTGCCTTCGCTGCGCAACCAGCACTATTCCTATCTGCTGCAGCAGTCCAGGGGACTCGCGAGCTGGCATCGCCACAATGTCGACGCGGACCTGGTGCGATTCCTCGACAGCCTGAAGCCGGACGAACTCACGGCGGTCGCCGACTATCTCTCGCGCATGCGCGGCCCCACGCGCGATCGCACCCGTCTCGATGACGATGGAACCTCCGGAAACTGAGAACCCGCCATGAAGATCAACAACATTCTCGCGATCGTGGATCCGACGGCGACGACGCATCCGTCGGTGAACAAGGCGGCGCTGCTGGCCACCAAACTGGGTGCCAGGCTGGAACTATATGTCTGCGATACCCGCGCGGCGCGCGAGTCGCGTCTCACCGCGGCGGGCAGCGTGGTCGATGTCCGCGCGTTCCTGCAGGGCCTGGCGCAGCCGCTGCGCGAGCAGGGAATCGACGTCACGACGGAGGCCGAGTACGGCGATCCGCTGGTCGAAAAGCTCGTGCAGCGAACCTGTCAGACGAGCGCCGACCTGGTGGTGAAGGACACGCACCATCATTCGCTGGCGCGGCGCACCTTCCTGACCAACACGGACTGGGAACTCATCCGCGCCTGTCCCGTGCCGCTGTTGCTGACCCGGTCCGCGGTGTGGGCGCAGGCGCCGAAGATCGTCGCGGCAGTCGATCCCGGCCATGCCAACGACAAGCCGGCATTGCTCGACCAGCGGATACTGGAACTCGGCCAGTATCTGGCTCAGCGCCTGGGCGGCGAACTGCACGCGCTGCATGCGTACATCCCCACCTCGATCATCGCCGCGGCCGTGGGTCGTGAGCCGCCCACGGCGCTCGCGGTGTCGCCGCAGGATCTGCAACGGGAGCAGGAAGAGGCGTTGAGCCAGGTGGCGCAACTCGCCGCCCGCTTCGGCATCGACACGGCCCGCATTCACGTGCAACTCGGCGGGCCAGCCCAGGTCCTGCCGCAGGCTGCGCGCGACGCGCAGGCGGACGTGATGGTGATGGGGGCGTTGTCGCGTCGCGGACTGAAGCGCGTATTCATCGGCAGCACCGCCGAAGATGTCCTGGAGGAACTCGGCTGCGATGCGCTGATCGTCAA
>CAYWHG010000323.1:0-2777 GCA_964457865.1 uncultured Steroidobacter sp. | reverse complement strand
CGCATCACGCCGGCGACCGTGACGTAGATGCCGACCGTGAACAGGAAGTCGAGCATCTGCTGCGTGTTCCATTCGGCCGTCAGCGCCTGCCAGCTCGCATCGCTCACTTTCTTTTCGTTCACCAGTTCGTCGGTGGCGCGGATCACGACGCGTTCGAACTCGGTGAAATACGGATCGTCGGCGCCGGCCTGGATGGGCGCGAACAGGTCCGGCGACAGTCCGCAACGCATGCTCGTGCGCAGGTGGCTCGACCACATGTAGGTGGCCTTGCAGAGCCAGGCCGTGCGCATGATCGCGATCTGACGCTGCTTCACCGGCAGGGTGCTGGTGCTGAGCAGGTGAATGTTGAGCTGCGAGAAGAGATCGGCGAGCTGAGGGTGATGCGCGAAGGTCAGCAGCACCGGATTCGAATCGGCGTTCTGGAAGACGCCGCCCGACCACTTCGCGAGAAACGCGCGCATCTCGTCGGTCAGATCCTCCGGCCGGACCTGTGGCAGACGCGGCGGCGGATCGGGCGGCAGCATGAGAGGTTTACTTCCAGACGAGTGGCACGTACTCCGGACCGACCACGCCGCCGGGCCGATAAATGATCTGCGTGCCCGGCTTCACCGAGAACTCAGGGATGCGCTTCAGCCACTCCTGCAGGGCGATCTTCACTTCGAGACGTGCGAGGTGCGCGCCCATGCAGCTGTGCACGCCGACCGTGAATGCCAGGATGGTCTTGCGCGGGCGGTTGAAATCCACTTCGAGCGGATTGGGAAACACTTCCGGATCGAAGTTGCAGGCGGGCAGCACGCAGGTGATGCGGTCGCCCTTCTTCATCTGCACGCCGCGCATTTCCAGATCCTGCGCGACCACGCGGCCCGAGAACGTCACCGACCAGCGGCGCAGCAGTTCTTCCACGATGGCGTCGATGTCGTTGGGGCGGGCGATGATTTCCTTGACGCGTTCCGGGTTCTGCGCGAGCCACAGCCACATGTTGTTGAGCGTCGCGAACACGGTGTCGAGTCCGCCGATGAACAGGAAGATCACGAAGCCGAATACTTCCTTGTCGCTCAGCGGCTGGCCGTCCGGCGCCGCGTGCGCGATGCGGCTGACCACGCCGTCGTCGGGGTTGGCTTTCTTCTCGGCGATCGCCTGCTTGATGTAGGCGACGATGTTCTGCATGGCCCGCGCCATGGTGGCGCGATCGGGCGCGTGCAGCAGATCGACGGCCCATTCGACGAAGGTGTCGCGCATGTCCTGCGGCAGACCCATGATGTCGAGGAACACCGAGACCGGCAGCGGCCGGCCGAACGCGGTGGTGTATTCGCACTCGCCCTTGTCGGCGAATTCATCGAGCAGATCGCGTGCGCGCTGGCGGATCCGCTCTTCCAGCTTCAGCACACCCTTCGGGCTGAACAGCGGATCGACGATGTTGCGGTACTTGCGGTGATGCGGCGGATCGATCTCGATCGGGATGAAATAGAAGTAGTCGTTCGGATCGCGAGGAAAGGGCGTGGCGCCTTCGTTCGAGAAATATTCCCAGTGACGCAGTGCGAACAGCGCGTCCTCGTGCCTGGTGAGCAGCCAGGCATTACCGTAGGGATTCACGTCGTAGAAGATCGGCGGCTGCGTCTGATGCAGCTTCGCCATGAAATCGTGCGGACTGGCGAGGAATTCCGGCCCGGTGGTCAGGCCGACGGAACGGACGAGGTCCTTCGGCACATGCGGCGGGATCTGATCCGGGCCGGCATTGCGGGGGAAGACGGGTGGAACGGGATTGGCTGCGTCGATGGCCATGGTGCGTCTCCTTCTCCTCGCGCTGGATCAGAACTGCTTTTCGGGCAGGCGAACGACGAGACCGTCGAGTTCGGGCGTCACGGTGATCTGGCAGGAAAGCCGCGCGTTGGGTTTCGTCTCGTCGGCGCCTTCGAGCAGTTCGCGTTCGGCATCGGTCTCGGGCGTGCCGACTTTCGCGGCCCAGGCGTCGTCCACGTAGCAGCGGCATGTCGCGCAGGAACAGGCACCGCCGCATTCGCCGATGATGCCGGGCACGTCGTTGTACAGCGCGCCGCGCATCACGCTTTCCTCGACCGGCACATCGATGACATGTGTCGTCCCGTTGGCCTCGATGTACGTCACCTTCGGCATGGTTACCTCGAAATAGAAAGGTTCCTAAGTATCGGACTGTACAACAGCGCGCTGCGGATACCTACGGGGTGCAGCACGGAGCAATTACGTGGGAGCCGAAGGGTCGCGCATTGGGAGATTCCCTGAGGCCGCGGTCTGGACCGTGTGGGCATCCGCGGATGCACGCAGGGGGATTCGCATCGGCTAGCATTCGCGCCCGGCGCCACCCGCCTATTGATCCGCGGTGCGCGGTTCGGTCCTTCGGAGAGAAGCATGGCTCAGACACATACATTCCAGTCCAATCAGGAAGCGTTCGAATACGCCTGCGAGCATCTCGATTGTTCTCTAAAGGATGGTAGGCCTGTACTGGCGGTCGTGCTCGGCGTGCAGGGGCGGATGTGCAGCGTGAAGATCGCCAATCCCGAAGACCGGACGATTCCCGCCGGCACGCTCACCGAACTGCTGGCGCGCACCGATCTCACGCATGTGTGTTTCAGCACGATGATCGAGGACAAGGTGCCGCCGCTAGAGGCGGGCGATCTGGTCCTGTACACGACGATGCCGGAGCTTGCCGCCGTGGGTAAGACGACGGTGGCGGGGACCGTCGTTTCACGGGTGCATCCACACTACACCGCGAAGGGCGGCTGGCAGTCGCGTCCGGCGGA
>CAYWHG010000322.1:0-2784 GCA_964457865.1 uncultured Steroidobacter sp. | reverse complement strand
CACCCATGAAGACTCGCAGATTGATGTTACTGACGGGCTCGAGCCTGCTGGCCATTGCGACCAGTACGCCGGCTCAGGACACGGCCAGTGCCGGATTCCAGCTCGAAGAAGTGGTGGTGACCGCACGCCGCCGCGCAGAAAGCCTGCAGGACGTTCCTCAGACGGTCGACGCGGTGACTGCCGATGATATCCAGAAGCTGAACCTCCAGAACTTCACGGAAGTGCAGTCTCTCGTTCCCGGCCTGACGATGAGCGGCGGTGCAACCGGCTACACGACGGCTGCAACGATTCGCGGCGCTTCGTTCCAGGTGGAGTCGAGCGCATCGCCGACCGTCGAGTTCTATCTGAACGATGGTCCGATTCAATCGGCCATGCTGTTCCAGCAGATGTACGACATCGGCCAGATCGAAGTGCTGCGCGGTCCGCAGGGCACGCTGCGTGGCCGCGCTTCTCCTTCGGGCTCGATCACCGTTACGACGAAACAGGCTGATGTTTCCGAGTTTGGCGGTTATGTGAGCGCCCTCGGTACCGACGAGAATGCCTATCAGGGTCAGGCCGCCATCAACTTGCCTATCATTCAGGATGTCCTGGCGATCCGCGTGGCCGGACTGTATGACGAGAATGACTACGACCATGTGGAAACCGTTGATGGCCAGGAGCCGTCACAGAGGACCAAGAGTGGTCGCGTGTCCCTGCGCTGGGATGCCGGCGATTCCGTCACTGCGAACCTCATGTATCAGTACATCGGGCGCGATCTGCTCGCGTTTGACCAGTATTCGTCATTCAATCTTGCCAATGGCACGGCTGCGCCTGCGGGCGTGCAGACGATCCGGCCTGAGGATCGGTTGAGCGTCCTGTCCGATGGCGGTCGTCCGACCGAGCAGAACATCGATATCGCGACGGCTCAGGTGGACTGGCGCTTTGCCGGTCAGAAATTGAGCTACGTGGGTTCGTACAGCAAGCTGGAAGTCGACGCCATGTCGCCTCTGGACCTTGGCGGCGTTGTGCCGAACTTTCCTTCTTTCGCTCAGACGCTGCACACGCAGGCTGAAAGCAAGGCGCACGAACTGCGCATCGCATCCGAGGAGCGTCTGGCCGACAGATTCGACTACACGGCCGGCGTCTACTATCAGGAGTTCAGCAGCCCCAGTGACCTGACGAACTACACGCTGTTCGGCATGCAGACGGGACCGTACACGCTGACTCCGATTCCGGTTCCGGCGTTTGGTGCGCCCACGGGCATCCTCGCGACGCCGATCGCTCGCCGCAGCAGCACGGAAGAAACGTCCGTCTTCGCAAATCTCACCTGGCACATCACGGACCAGACCGAGATTTCGGGCGGCGCTCGCTACATCATCTTCAAGAGCGATAGCACACTGACGTTGAATAATGCGCCGACACCGGCACAGGCATTCGACGACGAAGAAAAACCCACGGTCTGGAATCTCGCTGCATCGCATCGCTTCAACCAAGACTTCATGATCTATGCGAACGTGGGAACCTCCTGGCGCGATGGTCCCAGCGGTGTGGGTATCTTCCAGCCGTATACGCCGCGAATCGAATCGTTCATGAACCTGGATTCGGAAGATTCAACGTCGTATGAAATTGGCTTCAAGGCGGACTTCATGGACAGCCGCCTGCGTCTGAATGCCTCGATCTTCCACCAGGACTTCGAGAACTTCATCTACCGTGGTCCGCAGGTCTGGTACATCAACCGGCAGAATCCCGCCAGCCCTGTTCCGGGTCAGTTCAATTTCCTGGCCAACGTCGATGGCACGATCGACGGTGCTGAAATCGATCTCGCGTTCCAGGCGACCGAACGTCTCAACCTGGGGCTGACCTTCGCATATGCCGAGGGCGAGATGGACAATGGTGTCGTCGCGTGCAATGACTTCGACGGAAACGGCGTGCCCGACCTGAATCCGCCAGCGTCTCCGACCCTCGCGCAGGTTCAGGCGGCAGCGGGTGCTGGTGAGGACGTAGCGGCCTGTACGGTCAACGATCGCATGTCGTTCGCGCCGGACTGGAGCGCGACATTGCAGGCCGAGTACACATTCCCGGTCACGGCTTCGCTCGACATCTTCGGTCGCGGTCTGTACTCGTACTACACCAGCAACGAGAACGACCCGAACAACCAGTACGACGACGTCGACTCCTATGGCCTGCTGAACCTGTACGCCGGCCTGCGCAGCAATGATGGCGCATGGGAAGTCTCGCTCTTCGCTCGAAATGTTCTGGATGAGGAGACGGTGTTGAACCGCGGTTACTCTGCGGCTTCGACCCCGTTCCGCGACCTGGCTGCGGGCGGAGCCGGTGCGTCGCTCGCGGGTCCTTACATGACCACGAACATGACCCCGCTCCGTGAGTTCGGTCTGAGCGTCCGCTACTCCTTCGGCTCGCGTTGATCTCAAGTTGATGAAACCCGCCCGGCGTCGTCCTGACGCCGGGCGGATCTTCGAAAGCGATGGCGGCGCAAGGTCGCCATCGCGAATGCCGATCACTCCGTCGCCCTCAGCTCCACAGCGCACTCTGACGAGCAGCGACTACGACCCTCGCTATAAATGATCCCCGGCGCGCGATCCGCGGCCAGCACAGGGGTCTCTCACGTGAATTGTTGTGTCCTCGCACGTCGACGACGCGGGTCGATCGACGGAGGTTCTCGTGGGCAGGAAGGCTGCTCGCTGCGAGCGCCTGACGGAATCAGAACTCTGAAGACCGAGGGGAATGCTGATACTGGTGGACGCTTGCGAATGCCTTGGACAGGCTCATGGTGCCGGTAGAGGG
>CAYWHG010000321.1:0-2809 GCA_964457865.1 uncultured Steroidobacter sp. | reverse complement strand
CTGAAGGCCGCACGGCCCGACGGCCTGGTGGGGTCGCCGCCGGCGTTGCCGAAGGCAGCTCCCTGAAGGCCGGCGCATCACGGTCCCGCGCGAGTGCAGAGCCCGTCGACGGGCTCAAGGCGAACGGCGGAAGGGCTCGGCTCTTCTCCGTTCATGCTGAGCCTGAGCCTGGCGAAGGATCGAAGCACTCCGGCTCTTGCGCTCATCCATAGATCTCGGTGCGAACGGAACGCATCGGACTTTCCTGCGTCGCGAGTCTCTCCTGCATGTCCCGGATCACGATCCGGTGCATCGCCGAGACCGTCCTGCCGACGAAATAACGCGCGATGAGCCACAGCGGCGAGAGAAATTCATAGCGCGTCAGCATGTGCACCGAGCAGGACCCGTCTGCGTGTGCAACGATGCGGATCGTGCCGCCCCTGAGCGCAATGCTGCGGCAGTAACGAATGCTGTGTTCGATGATGTCGAATTCGATGCGCTCGCCCGGCACGAGCTTCGTGATTCGCTTGGCGAGGTAACCGCCGTCACTGTACAGACAGCGCGAAGAGTCGCCGACTTTCCCATAGCAGCCCGTCGTCCGCAGCGGTACCGGCAATACGCTGCGCAGGAGCCACGAGGGACGCCTGCGAATGTGTTCATAGAAACACACGGTTTCCCATGCCTCCCTGGCGCTGCATGAAAGCTGTCCCCAGGTCTCGACTGTTCCACGTAGCCAATTCATGACGATGACCTCCTGGCGTTGAGTTTCAACAAGTGGTGGTTCGCGCGGTCGCGCTGAAGAATGCGAAGCAGCCGATCTGTTCCACGGTGCTGTCGGAGAAGCGGCAGGCGAGGGCCTCTCGTAACGCGTCGGCGGTGTCGTCCCGGCAGTTCACGACGCGCAGGCCATTCAGGCATCCGTAAGCGAGACGACGGCTGACACGCTGGGAAATCGCATCGTTGACGAGCGTGAAGCCGAAGATCCTTGCGCCATCGTTGCAGATGGATCGCAGCGAATCGAAGACCGCCGCCTTCTGCTGCATGTCGCCAGGCAGGCAATGCAGGATGCCGCCGAGCGCCACCGAATCGAACGGCCGCACGCCGCGCAGCGGTTGGCGGGCGTCATGGAGATATGTCTCCGGCCGGTAACGTGCCAGGCGTCTGGCCGTGAACTCGAGACAGCGGGGTTGCAGGTCGATGAGCGCGATGCGCGGGGCCGGCGTGCCGAAGCCGCAGCGGTCGAGGCAGTAGCCGGTGCCGACGCCGATATCCGCGTGGTTGACCGAGATGTGCCTGCGATAGTGGCCGAGGAACGCCTCGGCGGAGCACTTCCAGACGTGCCTTGCCAGCAACCCGACAATCAACGGGTCGTACAGCCGGAGGCCCAGCGGGGTATAGGCCTTGATGCCATCACTGGGGGCGTACGAAGCGATTGCGGACATGGAGGTCACCCTGCGGCGGATCGATGGGGCCATCCTGTCGGGTGTGGACTTGCGCCGGCCTCCGGATTGATCGGCGCGGATCAGAAAATTCCGGCAGCCTACCGATTCAACGACTTGTAATGCTCCTGGAAGATCATTCAGGAGTCGGCACGCCGGACGCTAGCCTAGACGTGCCTTGCGATAGTCGCCCGGCGACTGACCGGTCACTTCCTTGAAGGCCGCATAGAAGCTCGACTGCGATCGGAAGCCCGTGTCCATGCTGATGGACAGGATCGACTGGGACGGCGCCGAGATCAGCAGCCTCTTCGCGACCGCCACCCGACGCTCGCGGACATAACGGGAAAACCCCATCCCCAGGCGCGAGTTCACGAGTTCGGAGAGCTGATGGCCGGAAATGCCCAGCTCGGGCGCCAGTGTCGCGAGACTCAGCTTCTCGTTCTGATAGATCTTCGAGTCGCCCATGAGGACATCGAGCTTGTCGAGCAGCGCGTCGACATCGACATCCCGCAGTGTCGAAGTGCCGTAGCGGATGCGGGCCGCTTCGGCGAGGTCATTGATCAGGTCCGGGTTGGCAATCAGGGCGACGACCATCACCGCAAATGCCGCGCCGATGGCATTGCAGTAGAAGTGATAGAAGTAGTCGTGATCGATATACGGAATCGAGAACCCCAGAATCAGCACGATCACCGCCGTCACGGACATGAGGCCGAAGTAGAAGAACTCGAAGCGGAACTGCTTGCGCTGGGCCTTGAGCACATACACGAGATGGCCGAGCCACAGCGAATATCCCGCGCCGAAGAGAAACAGGATCGGCAGCGCGATCTCGAAACGCGCGACAAAGAGCAGGGTGATCGGCAGCAGCTGCAACAGCATGAGGGGCCGGAAGGGTTCGTTCGGCAGCACCGCCCAGCGGCCGAAGAAATAGAAGGAAACCGGCGCCACGAACAGGGCCACACGGTAGAAGCCGACGCCGAGAGGTTCGTCGCCGCCCGTGAAATATTGCAGGTGTCCCGCCTGCAATGCGCTGAGCGCAGCCAGCAGCACCGTGCAGGAAAGGATCGAATAGACCGACTTGTTCGGGATGTCGATGAATACGACATACGTCAGCAGCAGCACGGCTGCGATGACCAGGGAGAATCCAGCAACTGCGATGCTGACCGTTTCCATCCGTACGCCTGCTCAAGAGACCGGGATTTTTGCCGGCCAGACTGTACACGGATCCCTGCGTGTCGACTCAGTGGACCGCGAATGCGCGGTTCAGCTCCGCTACTACGGCGCGCCGTACCTCTCCGCCAGTTCCAGCAGCTCCGGTTTGCGCTCCACGCCGGCGGAACGCATCACGCCGGCGACCGTGACGTAGATGCCGACCGTGAACAGGAAGTCGAGCA
>CAYWHG010000320.1:0-2810 GCA_964457865.1 uncultured Steroidobacter sp. | reverse complement strand
GTGATGCGACGGAAGGCGGCCGTCACCGGCACGACACCGAGGCTGGCACCCACCGAGAATGTGCTGTTGCCCCAGACGAATTGATGCTGCTCGACGGCGCGCAGCAGGCCGGCAGCGACCGCGGTCGCATCGTCGAGAGAGCAATCGTGCAGCAGCAGGCCAAACTCGTCGCCGCCGAGGCGCGCGAGTGTGTCCTTGCTGCGTACGCGCTCCTGCAGCGTCTGGGCGAGCTGCCGCAGCAGTTCGTCGCCGGCGACGTGCCCGCAACTGTCGTTGATGACCTTGAACTGATCGAGATCGAGGTAGCACAGGGCGTGCACGGCATTGTTCGACTGCGCCGTGTCGAGCGCGCGCTGCAGGCGCGTTTCGAACTCGCGGCGATTGATCAGGCCGGTCAGCGCATCGTGACTGGCTTCGTAGGAAAGCTGGCGCGACAGTTCGTGGGCTTCGGTGATGTCGGTGAGCGTGCCTTCGTAATAGATGGTGCGGCCCTGTTCGTTGCGCACGGCGCGCGAGTTCTCCAGCACGACGATGCGCTTGCCGTCCTTGCGCCTGACGACCAGTTCGGCGTTGCGGATCTCGCCCGCGGCGGCCATGGCGCGCATCCAGTTGTCGCGATCCTCGGCATACATGTAGAGGTCGCGGGCAATGTTGAGTTCGAGCAGTTCATCCTCGGCCGAATAGCCGAGCAGCTTCACCAGCGCCGGATTGGCCGCCATGAAGTGCCCGTCCGGCGTGGTCTGGAAGACGCCCGCTACCACATTCTCATACAGCTCGCGATAGCGTGTTTCCGATGCCTTCAACGCGAGCAGGGTATGGGTACGCTCGGTTGCATAGCGCAATGCCTTGCCGAGCAGATTGCTGACCACCTGCTGCTTGACGAGGTAATCGAGCGCTCCGCGCTCGACGGCCTCGATGCCCAGGTCCTCATCGGCCTGGCCCACGAGTACGATGACCGGATAAACATTCGCCTTCGGCTGCAGCCGCAGAAACGTGGTGATGCCGAGGCTGTCGGGGAGATTCAGATCGATCAGGATCACATCGAGGCGACCCTGCCGGATGCGGGCCAGCCCATCGGCCAGGGTCCGCACGACTTCAAGCCGGTACGGCCCGGAGCGCAGCTCGGCGAGTTCCTCTCGAATGAGCTGCTCGTCTTCCGGATTGGCGTCGATCAGCAGGACAGTTGAGGAGTCCATGTGCAGCGAAGATTACAGCGACCGACGGCGACAGGCGACTGGGCAGGCAGCAGAGGCTGCCCGCGGCCCCTAGCGTTACGGCATCAGTGATTGGTTAGAATCCTTTCATGACCTTACTTCGAGTCGCCGAGCCGCAGGAGGAGCGGGCCCAGCGTCTGGAACGCGAGTTCCAGGCCGTGCTCGATGCGGCGGTCGATGCGGTCGTGCTGTTCGATCACGAGGGGCGCATCGAGCTGCTGAATCATGCCGGCGAGCGCATGTTCGGCTACAACGAAGAGGATGTCGTCGGGCTGAAGGTCAACATCCTGCTGCCTGAACCGTATCGCTCGCAGCACGACGACTATCTCAGGCAATACATCGAGGCGGGCGAGCCGCGCATCGTCGGCATCGGCCGCGAGCTGCTGGCCAAGCGGCGCGACGGCAGCGAGTTCTCGGCGGAACTGGCCATCGGTCGCGTCAAGGGCACGGATCCGCCGCGGTTCGCCGGCTTCATCCGCGACATCACGGTGCGGCGCAATGCCGAAGAAGCCCTGCGGCGCAGCGAGGCCCAGCTCACCATCGCACAGGAAATCGCCAACCTCGGCAACTACGTGGTGCATTTCGACGGCCGGTTCGAGGACTACTGGTCGCCGCACCTGTATCGCGTGCTCGGCCGTCGCTATGGCGAGCGCTACGTCGGCGTCTACGAATATCTCGAACCGATGGTGCATGCCGCCGACCGCACCCGCTGGCAGCAGATGCGTGCCGAACTCGCGGCGGGGGCCCGCATGGCCGACATCGAATACCGCATCATTCATCCCGACGGTTCGCTGCGCTATGTCCATCACATCGCCCAGACCACGTTCGGGCCGGACGGCGGGGCGCTGCGGCAGGTCGGTACGTTGCACGACATCACCGATCGTCGTCGTGCCGAGGATGAGGCGCGGCAGATGCAGGACCGTATCGCGCACTTCGGCCGCATCTCGACGATGGGCGAGATGGCCGCCGGCATCGCCCACGAAGTGAATCAGCCGCTCACCGCCATTGCGACGTTCGCCCAGGCCTGTCAGCGACTCATTGCCACCGGCGACGTCGAGATGAGCGAGATCAACTACGCACTGGACCAGATCAGTACCCAGGCGCTGCGCGCGGGCGAAGTCATCCGTCGCCTGCGCAGTTTCGTGAAGAACCGCGAAGTGCGGCGCGAGCCCATCGAGGCGAACCGGTTGATCGAGGACGTGCTGATGCTGGCGCAGACCGATGCGCATCATCATGGCGTGCGACTGCGACTGGAACCGTGCAGCGACCCGCCCTATGTCAAGGCCGACGCCGTGCAGATCCAGCAGGTGATCCTCAATCTGGTGCGCAACAGCATCGACGCGATGCAGGAGATCGCGGAGCCGCAGCGCGAAATCCTGTTGCGCACGCAGATCGATGCCGAGGGCGATGTCGAGTTCATGGTGGCCGACCGCGGCGCCGGTCTGGAGACGGCCGCGGCAGCAGATCTGTTCAATCCGTTCTTCACGACCAAGCCCGGCGGCACTGGGCTGGGTTTGTCCATCAGCCGGTCGATCGTGCGCGCTCATGGCGGCAAGCTGTGGTGCAGCGCCAATCCGGGCGGCGGCGCACGTTTCT
>CAYWHG010000319.1:0-2813 GCA_964457865.1 uncultured Steroidobacter sp. | reverse complement strand
CCGGGAAACGGCGGCGTGTAGCCGCTTTCGTAGCTGTAGTAGCCGCTGCACATGAACACGAAGCCGCAGGTGAAGCTTTCAGATACGGCTTCAGCTAACTCCCCCTCTCCCGCGCTACGGGAGAGGGTTAGGGGTGAGGGCATCCTTTGCGCTTCCACCGTCCAGCGCGCCTCGGCGCTCGACCATGACAGGCCCGTCACCTGATGGCCGAAGCGGATGTGACGGTCGACGTCGTGCTCGCGCGCCGTCTCGCGGATGTAGTCGAGGATCGATGCACCGTCGGCGATGGCCTTCGCATGAGTCCACGGCTTGAACGAATAGCCGAGCGTGTACATGTCGGAATCCGAACGGATGCCGGGATACCGGAACAGATCCCAGGTGCCGCCGATGCGGTCGCGGCCTTCGAGGATGACGTAGCGCTTGCCCGGGCACTCTGCCTGCAGGTGACAGGCGGCGCCGATGCCCGACAGGCCGGCGCCGACGATCAGTACATCGAAATGCTCAGGCGGCATGGGTGAGGATTCCTGCGATCGGGCGGTGGCCGGACGAGGCGAAATGCGGCAGTCTGCTCCGATGAATGTCATTCGCGCATTGTTCCGGATGGATTCTCCCGCGGGACTTCCTGGCGGTCGCCGCCTGCGCGGGAATGACGGACGTAACGTCGGGCGTGTTGTCGCCATCGCGTTCGCCTGTCTGCTCGGCGTGGCGGCGTCCGGCCATCCGGGAGGCGTCGACGCGAACGGCTGCCATCGCGACAGCGAAACGCAGCAGCGGCATTGTCATTCCGAGCGCGCCAGGCAGCGTGTACCCGCCGTGTCGACGACGCCGCCTCGCCCCGGCGACGAAGGCGTGTTCCATGGACCCGTCATCGAAACCATCGATGGCGATTCGTTGAAGGCGAAGATTCAGGGCGTCGTGATGGAGTTCCGGTTCGCTGGCATCGATGCGCCGGAGAGCGATCAGCCCTACGGCAAGCAGGCTGCTGCGGAGTTGCGCGGGATGGTGAAAGGCCGGCAGATCACGGTCGTATTCGAGAACGTCGATCGCTACGGTCGCATCGTCGGCGATATCTGGATCGACTCCCTGTTCATCAATCGCGAACTCGTGGCGCGCGGCGCCGCCTGGTTCTACCCGCAGTTCGCGCGCGACGATGCGCTCTTCCGGGTGGAAGAGGAGGCGCGTGATGCCCGGCGGGGATTGTGGGCGCTGCCTGCGGCCGACCGGACCGAGCCGTGGGTCTGGCGCGAGCGCAAGCGCACTGCCGGGCAACCCGGCGATCGTCGCTGAGTATCGCGACTCATGATGCTCAAACGACCGCAACGCTACCTGCTGATGATCCTGAGTTCGGCCGCCGTGGCATGGACGCTGTTGCGCCTGCTGCCGCTGAAGGTGGCGCTGGGGCTCGTCCTCGTGCTGCTTGCCATCGCGCTGATCCTGGCGGTGTGGGCGCGTCATCTGTTCATCGGTCGCTGGCATGCGCGGCGACAGCGCTGGGGCAAGGCCATCGACAGCTTCCGGCGATTCGAAACGATGCTGCTGACGAATCGCCTGTCCGGCTGGCTGGCGCCGCTGCATCTCGGCATCCATACGCTCGATGGCGTGGCGCGCGTGCGCAATCTGATCGCGCAGGCGCACATGCAGATGCGGCAGCCCGACGCAGCGGAAGGCTGGTTGCGCGAGTCGCTGCAACGCGATCCGCTCTACGCCGTGCCGTACACGAATCTCGGCACGATCGCGGCATGGCGCGGGCAGGATGCGATGGCACGCAGACATTTTCAGAAAGCCGTGGATCTCGGTTTCAGTCCCGTCGTGGCGGAGCAGTTGTTTCAGCGGGCGCGGCAGAGGGCGCGTGAGGCCGAGCGGTAGAGGGTCAATCCTGTCTTCGTCTCTTCCGCCTGTGGGGCCGGCTTTAGCCGGCCTCCGAATGTCAGGCTAAAGCCTGACCCACAAGAAGAGCCTTGTCTGCGCTTGCCCACCGGCAAAACACATTCCTGCTATTGCTTGCCCGCCTTCTCCGCCGCCGCCCGTTCCTCTTCGCGTGCCCCCGCCAGGATGCCGGGGAGGGCGTAGTTGCCTTCGTGGCAGGCGTATTCGTAGATCTTGTCGCGCGTCGCGTTGAAGGCGAGTTCGCCGGTGACCGGTGCGCTGAAATTGGTCGGATCGTCGAGCGTGTAGCTGTAGAAGATCTGGGTCGGGCTGACGCGCGTCAGGCGCTCGGTGACTTTCATGTTCTCCGAGGAGCCGCGATAGCTCTGGTCCCGGCGGAAGTTCGTGGTCTCGATGACCAGCGTGTCGCCTTCCCAGCGGCCGATCGAATCGCCCATCCACTGGCGCACCGTCGCCGGACGATGCGTGGCATTGAGCCGCACCATGCGCACGTCGTGGACCATCTCGACGTGGATCATCACCACGTCCTTGGTCTGCACGATCTGGTAGTTGTTGTTGTAGAGCAGCGGCAGCATCGGCGGACCGGCGCTCGAATCGAACGACAGGATGCAGCGCTCGCCGAGCGGCCGGATCTCCGGGCCGTCAGCGCCATTCTTGCCGCGATACGCGGCGTACAGCGCCATGAGGCGTTGCTGGCCTGCCTGCGTCGGCGCCGGCATGCGGCCGTTGGCCGGGTCGACGATGATCGACGAGCGCCGCTCGCCGTTGAGCGTCAGCAGGTGCGAGCCCGGATCGACCCAGAAGTTGTTGTAGCCGCAGTTCACGCCGCTGAAACCGCCGCCGCAGTCCTTGGGCAGATCCTCGATGCCGTGCGACGGATCGGTCGGCAGGTTCTGTTCGTCGCGGAAGTCCGCGTTCTCCTTCTC
>CAYWHG010000318.1:0-2894 GCA_964457865.1 uncultured Steroidobacter sp. | reverse complement strand
GCATCCAGTCCGTGCATCAGACGCAGTCGCTGCTGCACCGGCTGTTCGGTCGCGTATCGCTGCGCGTCGATCTGGCCGGCGACAGCGGTTCATCACAGGACGGCAAGCAGCAGTCGCAGACACGAACACGCTGGCTCGCACCGATCTGCACGCCGGCGCAGGCGAGTGCACTGATGGCAAGGGCCCTGCCGGACGTCGATTTCACGATTGAGCCGGACTGGCAGCCACTGGCGCCGCGAGCGCGCGGACGCATCTTCCGGAAGAGCGTCTATTTCGCAGCATTCATCGCCACGGCGGCAACGATCGCGCTGCATCTGCTGCCCGAGGCACCGTTCAGACCGGACGCGCGCTGGATCGCGGCGTTCATGCTTGGCGCATTGCTGCTGGGCTGGTGGCGCGCCGATCTGTATGTGAAGCACACGCGCTGGGCGCTGACGCCGGACGCCATCCTGTTCCGTTACGGCTGGCTGACCCGACGGCTGATCGTGACGCCGCGCAACCGCCTGCAGTCCGTACAGCTCGCGACCTCGCCCTTCGACCGGCGTCACCGGATGGCGAGTGTGTCGGTGGATACGGCCGGCGGCGGCGCGATGAGCGATCACATCCATATCCGCTTCCTGCCACGCAAAGTCGCGCGGGCGCTGGTGGTGCGGCTATATCACTCGCATGTCGATGTGGTGCGCCGGGCTAGAAGAGAGGAGCCGCAAAGGACCGCATAAAAGAGATAGAGGGATCAGAAGAAGATCATTTCTTTTATGCGGTCCTGTGTCCCGCCGGATTCCCTGCGGTCACGGCTTGCAATCTTGCCCGGTCACTGCCCCACGCGCACCGGCAACGGCACATTGCACACATCGATGCGGCCCGCCGGCACCTTGTACCAGTCGTCGCGGCGATTGCGACGCGAGTCGATCAGGTCCGTGAACGTCGCGGTGTCGGTGCGCAGCACTTCGAGCTTCATGCGCTGATCGATGGGCAGATCGGCGGCGAGCCGGATGCGCGTGATCGGCGCGTACTGCTCCGGCTTCTCGTACATCCCCATCGGCGCCGGGCCGCGCGGCAGCGCCGACAGATGCTCCATGCCCTGCACGACCCGACCGAGCACGGTGATGTTGCGATCGAGTTGACGCGGCGCATGGCCGGTCACGACATAGAGTTCCGTCCCGCCGCCGCTGTCTGACCCGTTGTCGCGACCGACACCGAGCACGCCGTAGCAATGCACCGCCCACGCCATACCGGTCGCGCTGTCGCGCGCCGCAGGAAAGCCATCGACGAAACCCGTCTGCGGCGCGTACGTGTCGGGATCGGGCAATGCAGTGAAGGTCAGCCCCTGCGCCGGTCGCGTGAACTCCGCAGGCAATGTCTTCTTCGCCGTCCCCAGCGGCCGCGAACCGCCCGGATCGCTCCACTGCACCACGAAGTTGTCCTGCGAGCGGGTGATGGCGAGTCCGTCGAAGTACCCTTCATGCACCAGCGTCCGCACGTTCTCGACATGCCGCGGCGCGAACTGCGGCGCCAGTTCGATCACCACGCGCCCCGCCGGCAGATCCATATACAAGGTGTTCGCCGGATCGAGCGGTCGCCAGTCCGAGGGCTTCGATGCGGCAAGCACGTCGGTCATGGTGCGGCCGGCCGCAGGCGCGGCAATCACCGCAGCCAGCATCGCGGCGGCGAAAGCGCCAGATCGCAGAATCAAACGCATGAAGTTTTACCATTGCATGGGGCTGATGCCCGGATCTTCCGCGCAGTCCCGCCGCAACTCAATCGCGGTCCACATGTCCGATGACAGGGCGCTGGTGCGTCTGGCAGCATCCGGGCATGAGGAATCGGATCTTCACCTCTCCCCTTGCGGGAGAGGTCGCGCACAGCGCCGCAGCCTCACCCTGACTCTCTCCCAAAGGGAGAGGGAATCAGACATCCACTGAAGGAACTTCAATCGATGATCGTCGGCGCCTGTCTCTGCAACGGCATTCGTTACGAATACGACGGCGAGATCCGGGAGATCTCGCTGTGTCACTGCTCGATGTGCCGCAAGGCGCAGGGATCGGCATTCGCCGCCGTCAGTCCGCTCGATGCGGCGCGATTCCGGATCGTCGCCGGACGCGAGCTGCTGAAGGAGTTCCGGGCGGTGCCGTACAAGGCACGGGTCTTCTGCTCGAACTGCGGCAGCCCGATCTACAGCGCGCGCGACGACCTGCCTGGCATCGTGCGACTGCGGCTCGGCACCGTGGAAACCGCCTTCCGCTGCGACAACACGTATCACATCTTCGTGGACTCCAAAGCGGAGTGGGAAACCATCGAGGACGATCTGCCGCGGTTTCCGGACTCGCCCACCTGACACGCGCACAGTCAGATCGGAAACTGAGCATGAAGTGGGAGTGATTTTCCCCGCGAGTGCATCACCTGCTACTTCTGACTCTTGAACCCACGCATCGCCGCCGCAACCCGCACGCGCTTGTAGCGGAACGTACCGCGCTTGTACTTCTTCAACCAGCCATCGGTTTCATCGAGGAAGATGCTCGCCTGCGTGGCGTCGCTCGTACTCGTACCCTGCGCCTGTTCCTGCTGCAACGACTCGACCACGGACCGGAAGTAGTAGTGATTGAACAGGCGGTTGAACTCCGTGTAGTAGATGTCGGCGACGCGGGCGTGGCCGCGGATGATCAGCATGTTCTCGTCGTTCTCGTTTTCGGATGCCGCGCTGAAGTTGGCCGAGCCGGTGACGACGATGGGATCGTCGCTCAGAGGATCGACCAGCAGGAACTTGCTGTGGATGAAGCTCACGTGCGTGTTGAGCCCGAGACCGCGCGCGCTCGTTTCCTTCGCCCACTGGTGCAGCGGCGTGCGCAGGAACGATCCCCACGCCATGTAGACATTGTTGCTGCGATTGATCTCGA
>CAYWHG010000317.1:0-2901 GCA_964457865.1 uncultured Steroidobacter sp. | reverse complement strand
CAGGCTGCTGCACGAACGGCGCCTCGGACAGATCGTGTCGTTCCGCGCACGGTGGAACCGCTTCCGCCCGACCATCGCCGATCGCTGGCGCGAGCGCAACGAGCCTGGCAGCGGCATGCTCTACGACCTGGGCTCACACCTCATCGATCAGACACTGTGCCTGTTCGGCCGACCCGACTGGCTGCAGGCCGATGTATTCGTGCAACGTCAGCAAGGCATCGTCGACGATGCCTTCGAGATTCTGATGGGCAAGGGAACCTTGCGCATTTCGCTCGGCGTCAGTTCGCTCGCGGGCCCCGGCGATTTTCGCTACTGCATTCACGGCACCGACGCGACCTTCGTCAAACACGGCCTCGATCCGCAGGAGGATCAGCTGCGCGCCGGCATGAAGCCGCTCGATGCCGGCTTCGGCATCGAACCGCGGGAGCACTGGGGCACGCTGATTTCTGCCACTTCCTCGCAGCGCGACGCCATTCCCGCAGAACCCGGCCGCTGGCTGACATTCTATGAAGCGGTAGGGCAAAGTATCGCCACCGGTACGGCTGCCCCCGTCGCTGCCGACGAAGCGCGCCAGGTTCTCGAGATCATCGAGGCCGCGCGCACCAGCAGCCGCGACGGTCGCCGCATCTTCCTCTGACCCCATCCACTCTCAACTATTCCACTGAAGCGCCATGCCCTCCTTCGACATCGTCTCCGAACTCAACGCCCACGAAGTCGCCAACGCGCTCGATCAGGCCAGCCGCGAAGTCGGCACCCGCTTCGACTTCAAGGGCACGAATGCGAAGTTCGAACTCAAGGATCTCGTCATCACGCTGTCCGCACAGGCGGACTTCCAGCTCAAGCAGATGATGGACATCCTGCGCCTGAAACTGAGCAAACGCGGCATCGACGTGCAGTGCATGAAGATCGACGATCCGGTCATCACCGGCTCGACGGCAAAACAGGTCGTCACGCTGCGCGAAGGCATCGACACCGAACTCGGCAAGAAAGTGCAGCGCCTGATCAAGGATTCAAAGCTGAAAGTGCAGGCCGCACTTCAGGACAAGCAGGTGCGCGTCACCGGCAAGAGCCGCGACGA
This sequence comes from uncultured Steroidobacter sp., assembly GCA_964457865.1. Lineage (GTDB taxonomy): Bacteria > Pseudomonadota > Gammaproteobacteria > Steroidobacterales > Steroidobacteraceae > Steroidobacter. The sequence goes on along the minus strand of CAYWHG010000317.1, from coordinate 1,823 downwards.
CCTTCAGGAAGTGATCGCCATGGTGCGCAAGGCCAATCTGGAACTGCCGATGCAGTTCACGAACTTCAGGGACTAAGAAGAAAGAATGGCCGCAAAAAGGCGCAAGGATCGCAAATAGAGAATCGAAAGCTCTTCATTCTGAACTTGCGTTTCTTGCGCCTTTTTGCGGCCATTCTCCGGCGGTCTCCTTCGCTGCCGCATACGCCCGCCACTCCTTGCCGACGATCAGTCGCGCGCCGCGCGTGAAGGTCATGTACGACCACGCCCATTGCACCAGCACGATGATGCGGTTGCGAAAGCCGCTCAGGCGGTAGATGTGCACCAGCAGCCAGACCCACCAGGCCAGCCAGCCGGAAAGTTTCAGGCCGAAGATTTCGCAGATGGCGCGGCTGCGGCCGATGGTCGCGAGCTGGCCGAGATTGCGGTAGCGGAACGGTGTGCGCGGACGGCCACGCAGATCGTTGCGGATCATGTCGGCGGCATAGATGCCCTGCTGCATGGCCACGAGCGCGACGCCAGGCAGGGGCTTGCCGTCTGCGCCATTGCAATGCGCGAGATCGCCCGCGACGAACACTTCGGGATGATCGGGCAGCGTGAGATCGTCGCTGACCATGACACGGCCGACCTGATCGACCGGCATGCCCAGCGTGCGACCGATATCGGCGGCGCGCACGCCGGCAGCCCACAGCACGGTGGAGGCGTTGATCTGTTCGTTGCCGATCGTGACGCCCTGCGCCGTGACGTCGGTGACGCGCGCTGCCGTCCACACCTGCACGCCGAGCGATTCGAGATCGCGCATGGCGCGCGCCGCGAGCTTCGTATCGAACGAGGGCAGGATGCGCGGACCCGCCTCCACCAGAATCACGCGCGTCTGGCGCGGATCGATGGTGCGGAAATCGCGTGCCAGCGTGTAGCGGCTCATTTCGCCGATGGCGCCGGCGAGTTCGACGCCGGTCGGTCCGCCGCCCACGACCACGAAAGTGAGATGCTGCCGTCGCAGCACGACGTCGTGCTCGCGCTCCGCCGCTTCGAAGGCTTCGAGCACGCGACGACGGATCTCGGTCGCCTGCGGCAGGTTCTTGAGCCCCGGCGCATGCGGTTCCCATTCCTCGCGACCGAAGTAGGCATGCTGCGCGCCGCAGGCGAGCAGCAGATAGTCATAGGGAAATTCGCCGCAGTCGGTGACGACGCGCCTTTCCGCCACGTCGATACGCTCGGCACTCGCCTTGATGACGCGCGCATTGCCGCGCGACAGCAGGCTGCGGATGGGAGCGGCGATCTCGGCGGGACTCAGGGCCGCCATCGCGACCTGGTACAGCAGCGGCTGGAAAAGATGATGGTTTTCCCGATCGATGACGGTGATGTCGACATCCTTCAGGCGGCGCATGCGACGCGCTGCATTGAGCCCGGCGAAGCCGGCGCCCACCACGACGATCCTCTTCAATCGACACCTCGTCAGTCGGAGCGGCCTGTGATCCCGTCCATTTTATCGCGCGCCCATTCCAGCACGGGCTCGAGGCGCGGCGATATCAGTTTCAGCGCGCCATCGAAATCGACCCAGCGGTATTCATTGTGTTCGGGCCGGCCGAGTTCCTCGATGACCGGCAACGTGACCTCGGCGGTTCGCGTGAGCGCGATGTAATAGCGCGCCACCTTGCCGCGGCTGTAGGGACCGGTTTCGGTGTGATCCTGTCCCCAGAGGAATTCGAGATCCTCGATCAGCGACTCCTCGCGGACTTCGCGGATCGCGGCCGCGAGCGGTTCCTCCCCGGCTTCGACCATTCCCTTGGGAAAGTCCCAGTGATTGAAGGCGCGCAACAGCA
>CAYWHG010000316.1:0-2947 GCA_964457865.1 uncultured Steroidobacter sp. | reverse complement strand
GTCGCGCCCGCCATGAATCGCCAGATGTGGGCCAACCCGGCGACGCAGGCGAACGTGAAGTTGCTGCAGAGTCGCGGCGTCCGCGTACTCGGGCCGGCGAGCGGCGAGCAGGCCTGCGGCGAAGTCGGTGTGGGTCGCATGCTCGAACCGCTGCAGATCACCGAGGAGATTTTCGCCGCGCTGCCCGTCGAGGGCGTGCTCAAGGGTCTGAAGGTCGTGATCACGGCGGGACCGACGCGCGAAGCGATCGATCCGGTGCGTTTCATCAGCAATCGCAGCTCCGGAAAGATGGGCTTCGCCGTGGCCGAGGCGGCGCGTCAGGCGGGTGCCAAAGTCGTACTGGTTACCGGACCGGTGCAGATCGTGCCCCCGGCCGGCGTCGAGAAGGTCCTGGTCGAAACTGCGGATCAGATGCTCGCGGCCGTGCAGGCACAGGTGGCAGATGCCGATATTTTCATCGCCGCGGCGGCGGTTTCCGACTATCGCTGCAGCGAAGTCGCGTGTCAGAAGATCAAGAAGACCAGCGACAACATGACGCTCGCGCTGTCGCGTGCGCCGGATGTGCTGGCGACGATCGGACGCAGCGAATCGCCGCCGTTCCTCGTGGGCTTCGCTGCCGAGACGGAGAACGTCGAAGCCAATGCGCTCACCAAGCTGAATTCCAAGAATCTCGACATGATCGCCGCCAACAAGGTCGGCGAAGGACTGGCCTTCGACAAGGACGACAATGCGCTCACCGTGTATTGGCGCGGCGGCAGGCAGGAACTGTCGCTGACCAGCAAGGCCGCACTCGCGCGACAGCTCGTCGCCGTGATCGCCGAGCGCTATCGCAACCGCGATGCATCGAAGCCGACTGAAACCACTCCAACGATTCCCAATCGACCTGCCATTCATGCCACCCGCTGACGGGGCCACTGCCCCAGCCGCCACGACGCGGCGCCGACTCCAGGTCAAGGTTCTCGATCCCCGCATCGGCCGCGACTATCCGCTGCCGCAGTACGCCACCGGCGGTTCTGCCGGCGTCGATCTGCGCGCCTGCATCGATGCAGCGATGGAACTGAAGCCCGGCGACACGCAGCTCATTCCGTCGGGCATTGCCATTCACCTCGACGACCCCGGCTTCGCCGCGATCGTGCTGCCGCGCTCGGGTCTCGGTCACAAGCACGGCATCGTGCTGGGCAACCTGGTCGGGCTCATCGATTCCGATTACCAGGGCCAGATCTTCGTTTCCGTGTGGAATCGCGGACAGACGACGTTCACGATCCAGCCCGGCGAGCGCATCGCGCAGCTCGTCGTGGTGCCGGTGGTGCAGGTGGAATTCGATGTCGTGAACGAGTTCGCCGCATCGGAGCGCGGGGCGGGCGGGTTTGGAAGCTCAGGAAGAAGTTGATTCTCTTTCTGTCATTCCCGCGAAGGCCGTCATTCCCGCGAAGGCGGGAATCCATCTGATTCCAACTCGGAACTGGATCCCCGCCTTCGCGGGGATGACGAAGCTTGCTGGAACCGTCGGCTCCAGCCGTTTCGTCACTTTATCCCCTTCAGCTCCTTGAACCGCGCGATGTCCGAGCTGAAGGTTGACCTGATGTTCTCCTGCTCGCGACGCGTCTTCGCCAGCGTTTCCTGATAGACGCGCATGCCGTTCACCGTGTTCACCATTTCCTCGGCCAGGTGATCGGGCAGGGGCGGTGCATTCGGTTTGTCGCTGTAAGGCTTGAAGCGCGCGACCTGCTGTTCCAGTCGTTTCTGCCGATCACGCAGATTGGTGACGCTCTGTTCAGTGATGCGGTACTGGGCATCCAGCAGCTCCAGGCGCTGATCGCGCAGGCGTTCGATGTCGGCGACCGACAGGTAGGTTTCGATCAGCATCCGGTCGCGCAAGCGCCGCTGCTCGCGCTGGCTTCTGGCGCCCGTCTCGCTGAGTTCACGCTGTTCGCGACTGAGGCGCGAGGCCGTGCCCTCGATGACGCGGATCACCATGCCGTTGTTGTTGAGTACTTCGGTGTCGAGGCCGTCGCACTGCGGCGGTTTGGAATCGCCGTAATGCGTCTGACCCGCATCGTCCCTGCAGCGATAAAAGGCTTCATTGCGGGAAGACGACGCCGCCGCCATCGCAGCGCCGCTGTACGCGAGCACTGCAAGCAGGGCGGCTGTGTGAGTCGTCGTGAATCGCACCGTTTGCATCCTCGAAAATCACGTCAGGTCGAATGCTGGCCGTCATGCGGCTCGCGGGCCTGATTTTCGCTTGCGCGAGGCCCGTACTATAGGACCGGCGTACCGCGACAGGTCAATCGTCCCGGGGTTCGGGTCGCTCAGGCCGCGACGCCGTACTCATTTCTGTAACGCTGCAGGGCCGCCAGCTGCTGCTCGTCCCCCTTGGCCTGCAGATGCGAAATCAGGTCCGTGAGCTTGAGGATGCTGGTGACCGGCAGCCCCAGCACCTGCTCGACCTCCTGCACCGCCGAGCGTTCCGTCTGGCCGCGCTCCTGGCGATCGAGCGCGATCACGACCCCCGAGGGCGTGGCGCCGGCGGCCCGGATGAGATCGACCGATTCGCGAATGGCGGTGCCGGCCGTCATCACGTCGTCGATGATCAACACACGTCCGCGCAGCGGCGCACCGACGATGTTGCCGCCTTCGCCGTGATCCTTGGCCTCCTTGCGATTGAAGCTCCACGGCACATCGCGGTTGTGCCAGTCCGCCAGGGCGACGGCGGCCGCCGACACCAGCGGGATACCTTTATATGCGGGTCCGAACAGCACATCGAACTGCAGGTTCGCCTGCTGGATGGCCTCGGCGTAGAACCGGCCGAGTGCCGCCAGTGCGCGCCCGGAGTGGAACAGCCCGGCATTGAAGAAGTACGGACTCGTCCGGCCCGACTTGAGCTTGAATTCGCCGAAGCGCAGCACGCCGAGTTCGAGGCAGAGATCGATGAAGGAGGAGGACATGG
>CAYWHG010000315.1:0-2953 GCA_964457865.1 uncultured Steroidobacter sp. | reverse complement strand
TCAGGGCTCAGCGCGAACGGACCAAGACAAGTTTCTTTCGGGACACGACACTAGCGGAATTGAGGATGCTCCCGGACAGCAGCGCGCCACGAATCATCGTCCGCCTCGCTGCCGAGCGGCGCCTGCGCGTCGCTGCGCTCCCATCTGCCCAGCCACTCTGCGGCCAGCAATTCGCGGCCATGCGGTGTAGCTGCGGCGCGCGGTGACAGGCCGATCGTCGTCTCCGCCTTCGGTCCCGTGCCGCACCCCTTTGCGACGTAGAAGCCCGCGGCCAGCATGGCGGCGCGAACTTTCGTCGAGTAGGTGTACGTGAACAGTTCCGTGGCCTTCTCGGCGCAGACGTCGGCGAGGTCGCGGAAGGCGGCGAGGGTCCACAGTTCCTTGTCCGTTTTGAACGAGAACGGATCGAAGAACACGATGTCGGGCGGCGGCGCCTCGAACTTGCGCACCGCGAAGTCTCCCGGCAGCAGCAGCCAGTCGACCGCGCCGCACGGACTCGTCCATTGATTCTTTGCCAGCAGCTGTCTCGGCGCTGCATGTCGCAGATGCGTGAACCACTGCGTGTGGCGCAATGCGAGCCTGAGCGAGTCCAGATCGTTCTCGAAACTCACCAGCACCAGCCGGCGCCGGCGCTCTTCCGGGGTCATCGATTCGGCAGCCGCAATCGTCGCCATCGCGTTCGCGGCGGCTCCGAGGCCGACGTCCCATACGATCAGGGGATGAACATCGTCCTGCCGTAGTCGCTCGACCAGGCGCGACTGGTCGACATACAGCGTACGCGCCTCCTCGGCGGGCACGTTCACCGAATGCATCACCTCGCCGGATTGCGTGTCACGGATGCGTCCGACGTCATCGCGCACGACCACCTCGTAGCGCCCCTGCTGCAGACTGAGCCTGCGCCGCTCGGCCTTGGTGACGTGATTCGATGGCTTGCCGTAGCTGTCGCGTGCATCCAGCACGTCGCGCTGCGCGTGATAGAAGGTCAGCCAGGTGCCGGCGAGGATGTGTTCTCGCATCGTGCGCATGAGCTGCATATAGAAATGAATGTTGTGCAGGCCCAGCAGCTGCCAGCCCTGCGTCTCGTGCACCTTCAGCAGATGAAACAGGTAGGCGATGGAGTAGGTGCTGCAGGTGTAGCAGGTGCAGGCAGGGTCGAGCGGACCTTCCTTGTCGCGATAGGCGGCCCGTCGCAGATCGCGCCGGCCCATGCTGGTGAACGCGACGCCCTGTTTCGCCAGCGCGGTGGGCAGGATGCAATCGAACATGTCGACACCGCGATGCACGGCTTCGAGCAGATCGCGGGTCGTGCCGACGCCCATCAGGTAGCGGGGGCGATCTTCGGGCAGATGTTCGGTGACGGTTGCCGTGCAGTCCTCGCGCTGTGCCACGCTTTCGCCGACGGCGAGGCCACCGATCGCAAAGCCGTCGAACGGCAGCTGGGTGATCGTGCGTGCACTTTCGATGCGCAGATCGGCATAACAGGCACCTTGCACGATGCCGAACAGTGCCTGCGGCGAATCGCCACGAGCGGCGAGGCTGCGATGTGCCCAGCGGTGCGTCAATTCCATGGCGTGCTGCGCGACGCTGCGCTCGACCGTCGAAGGCACACACTGATCCAGCACCATCATGATGTCGGCGCCAATCGATTTCTGGGTGGCAATGCTGCGCTCGGGGCTGAGGCAGATCACGGTGTTGTCGACATAGCTGCGGAACTCCGCGCCTTCCTCCCGCATGCTGTGACTGTCCGGCAGCGAAAAAATCTGGAAGCCGCCGGAATCGGTCAGCACGGAGCGCGGCCAGTTCATGAAGCCATGAATACCGCCGAATTTATCGAAGATTTCGACACCCGGCCGCAGCAACAGGTGATAGGTGTTGGCCAGCAGCACCTGCGCGCCGCAGGCAAGCAGATCCTCGCGCCGCTGGGACCGAACCGACGCATGCGTGCCGACCGGCATGAAGGTCGGCGTCAGCACTTCGTTGTGCTGGGTGCGAAATCGCGCAGCGCGTGCGCGCGAGCCCTCGGCCGTGGCCTCGAGTTTGAAATCAAGTCGACTCATGCGTTCCTGCCTCTCCGAGGGGCGATCAACCTGCACGCATGCGCAGGATCTGCCGCACATCGATCGGCTCGTACTGTCGGAAGTCCTTCGTTCTCGTCAGCACGGCATGCATCGCCATCCGGTCCGCAAGCTCGTTGCCCTCGGTGCCGACGTGCGCGCTGACGTGCGTCAACGTGAGTTGCGGCCCAAGACTCGTGTACAGGGCGTAAGCGGTCTTGATGATCTCCAGGTTCTTGATCTCGCCGCCTGTCTTCTTCCAGCCTTTCTTCTCCCATCCCGGCGCCCACACCGAGATGCAGTTGATCGAGTATTTCGAGTCGCTGAGAATCTGCGCGCTCGCGCCGCCTGCGATCTCACGCTCCGCATAGAGCAGTGCCTGGTGCAACGCATTGAGTTCGGCGGTGTTGTTCGTGCCGTTCGGATTGTGCAGGCCGTACCAGAGTTCCTTCAACACTCCGCCGCGATACACGGCCATGCCCGAACCCGCATTGCCGGGATTCGGATCGCATGCTCCGTCGCAGTAGATCTGCGCATCGAACTTCGTCGCATCCCCCGCGGCGGGTGCCTTGATCGTCGAGGGCCTGGATGCCGTGCGCGCCGGCGTCGAGGGCCCTGCCTTGAAAGCCTGCTCAGCCTCGGCGCGCGTCGGAAACGCCTTGTAGCGTGCACCCGCAAATTCATGGACCAGGCTGCGAGTCGTTTCCCAATCGGAAAACACGCCGGTCTGCCGGCCGGCCCACACGACATAGAACTTCTGCGCCACTCGATGTCCTTCAGCTGATGTCTGTTGCAGGGCGCAGTGTACGCGGTGGCGGGGAGGGGATGACGGCCGACTGCGCAGGAAGGTATTCGACAGGCCTGCGGTCCCGCGGCATTCCCTTCGGTCACAGGGGGGG
>CAYWHG010000314.1:0-3022 GCA_964457865.1 uncultured Steroidobacter sp. | reverse complement strand
CTCTCCCTCAAGGGAGAGGTGAAGAACTTCTTTCCCTCTCCCTTGGGGAGAGGGCAGGGTGAGGGTCTGAGAACTTTCAACCGCGATGAAGCATCGTCCTCGCTCCAGCATCGCAGACCCTCACCCGCGCTGCGCGCGACCTCTCCCTCAAGGGAGAGGTGAAGAATTCTTCCTTTCCACTCCCATCTCCCTCAGCGCCTCGCGAATCACCGTTGCATTGTCACCGGCACCGTTACCGGTCTCGATCGCATCCGCCTGTTCGAACAGTGGCGCGAACAGGCCGAGCTTGTCGACCGGGCCGCGCAGCGTCGCACTGCCCTGCTTCGCAAACACATCGGCCCACGCATCGCGCACTTCATCCCAGAAAGTCTTCGTCTTCTCGAAGTAGCGATCGGCGCCGGCGAAATCGGCGTCGCGAATGCGCTCGTAACGCGCGACACCGTATTCGCGCGCCACATACGGGTTCGCCGGATCGATCGCCCGTTCGGCGGTCAGCACGGTCTTGAGATTGTTTTCTTCCTGCACCCAGCCCGTGGGCTCGATGGTGTGACGATTCGTGCCGATCAGCACCTGGTAGTCGTCGCGCACGCTCCACTCGCGTCGCGGCAGCGGACGCCAGGTGTCGGCACTGAGCCAGGTCGAGAAGCTCGGCGAATGATCCCAGCGACCGAGGCTCGCGTAGCGCGGCGATTCGTCGACCTGGTAGACGGTCTGGCTCCACGCGCCCCGCGTTTCGGCCTTCGCTACCCGACGCCGTTCCCAGTGATCGCGACCCTTGTGTTCGACGATGAACTCCGGCTCGTACCGCCAGTCCTGGCGCCAGTGCTTGGTGATCATCGGCTCGCTGATCGCGCCGTCCTTCTGTATCACGCGCATTTCCAGGATGTGCACGAGGCTGATCGACTTGCCGTCGTCGCTGTCGACATAGACCTTTTCCGTTCCCCACGACTGGTACGGCGCGGTCGGCTTGTCGAGCTTCCTGAATGGCGTGACTTCGAGGAAATCGAAAGTCACGCGGTACGTGCCCGACATCGCCAGGATGGCACGACGATCGCGCTCGAATGCCGACAGGCCCGGTGCCTGCAAGGCCTTCCATGCCTCCGACGGCTCGGCGTCGAGCGTCACGGGCGCACCTTTCGTGGTACCGCCGCGAGGCTGTACGGTATTGCCGTCGAGCGGCCACGAGAATGTGTAGCGCGATGGCGCGGCGGCGCCCGGTTTTCCCGAGTACGCATCCTGCCCCTGCGCCGCAGCTCCCAGCAGGACAGACAGCAGCAGGAAATTCCAGCACAGTCTCATCATCACAGTTTCACCTCGATCGAGCTTGCATGTGTGCGGTGACGCAGGTCATACGCAGTAACTATCATCTGTGCCCGCGCGCGCAAGACTTCACTGGCGCGGGATTGTGTCACTTCGATCTACAGAGGATCTTCCGTGCTCACCGAACCCGCTGCTGCCGATGTCCTCGCCGCCGCCCGACGCATCGCCGGTCACGCCACGGTCACACCCGTGCTGCGCAATCGCATCCTGGATGAACGCGTCGGCGCCACGGTTCTGGTCAAGGCAGAATGCCTGCAGATCGGCGGCGCTTTCAAATTCCGCGGCGCCTACAACCGCCTCTCGCAGCTCGACGCCGAAGAACGCCGGCGCGGTGTCGTGGCCTGGTCTTCAGGCAATCACGCACAGGGCGTCGCCGGCGCGGCGCAACGCCTCGGCATTCACGCGACCATCGTGATGCCGACCGACGCACCCACGATCAAGGTCGACAACACACGAGCCATGGGCGCCGAGATCATCACCTACGACCGGCACACGCAGGATCGCGAACAGATCGGCCGCGATCTCGCCCGCGAACGCGGCGCCATCGTCGTGCCGCCCTACGACGATCCGCACATCATCGCCGGCCAGGGCACGGCGGCCCTGGAACTCGCGGCGCAGACACGCGCGCTCGTCAATCGCGATCTCGATGTGTTCCTCGCCCCCTGCGGCGGCGGCGGACTCATGGCGGGCAGCGCGCTGGCGCTGTCGGAAGTCAGTCCGCAAACGAAACTGTATTCGGTCGAGCCCGCCGCCTGCGACGACACGGCGCGTTCGCTGCGTTCCGGCAAACGCGAAAGCAATTCACCCGACGCACGCACGGTGTGCGACTCGCTCATGCCGAACACACCGGGCGCAATCACGTTCCCCATCAACCGCGAGCGCCTGTCCGGCGGACTCACCGCCACCGACGACCAGGTCCTCGATGCCATCGCCTTCGCCTGGCGCGAACTGAAAGTCGTCGTCGAACCCGGCGGTGTCGTCGCCCTCGCCGCCCTGCTCTACGGCGGCTTCGATTGCCGCGGCAAGACGGTCGGCATCATTCTCAGCGGCGGCAATGTCGACCCGGCGCTGTATCGCGAAGCGCTGTCGCGGCCGATGCGCTAGCAGAGAGGAGGGATGCCGCAAAAGACCGCATAAAAGAAGGATAGAAAGAGAAGAATTTTTCTCCTTCCTTTATGCGGTCTTTTGCGGCCTCCGGATTCCTGTCGCTGGGAATCCGCGACGACAGTCCGGTTTGCAGACCGCAAACCTGACCGAAGCTCAGACGAACAGCAGGACCGCGCCGGTCAATGCGATCAGCGACCCGGCCGCCCGACTGACTGATCCGTGCACACCCTGCCTCGCTCCGCGTACCAGCAGCACGCCGGCGGCGACGCCGAGCACATGCAGGATCACGGTGGCACTGACGAACCCGGCCGCATAGGCAGCGAGTTGCGACGAAGGCGCCTCGCTCGCATGCGCATAGCCGTGAAAGATCGCGAATGCGGCGACGAGCGCGGCGCTCGCGGTCACGGGCATTTTCATTCCAACGGCAACGAGTGCGCCGAGCACGATGACGGAGATCGCGATCATCGGCTCGATGGCAGGCATGCCGACGCCATTCACCGCGAGTGCGGCGCCGAACAACATCGCCAGCGGAAACACGATCGGCAGCGTCCACACCGCACGCCGACCGAGACGCACGGCCCACAGACCCACCGCA
>CAYWHG010000313.1:0-3027 GCA_964457865.1 uncultured Steroidobacter sp. | reverse complement strand
CGCTGCGTGCGCAGCGCGGCGCGCCGATCTGGTCGCCGGTGTGAGGAAGCTTTCAGAGAAATGGCCGCAAAAAGCGCAAAAGGCACAAAGTAAGAAAGAAGAATTCTTCTCTCATTTGCGCCTTTTGCGCTTTTTGCGGCCATTCTTTCCTGAATTCGCGCGTACCCGGAAGAAAGAACTTATGAGCAACCAGCAAGCGCGCCTCGCCCAGCTTCTCGATCGCCAGGACATTCTCGACTGCCTGATACGCTTCAGTCGCGGCATGGACCGGTTCGATCGCGAGGTGTTTCTCTCGGCGTTTCATCACGACGCGGTGATTGCGGCGGGGCCGTTCGTCGGCGGGCCGATCGAGCTGTATGACTGGGCGTCGAAGCTGCACGACCAGGGACAGCACGCGACCCATCACAACCTGCTGAACCACACCTGCGACATCGAGGGCGATGTCGCACACACCGAGACCTACTATCTTTTTGTCGGCCGCAATCGCGACGACTCCAACTGGATTGCCGGTGGCCGCTACATCGACCGGCTGGAACGTCGCAATGGCGAATGGAAGATCGCGCTGCGCACCAATGCCATCGAATGGTCGGGGCTGGTGCCGACGCTGCCGATTCCCTTCAGCGACGTTCCGGATATTTTCGGCAACGGTGTGCCTGCGCGCAGCAAGGACGATCCGTCCTATCGACGGCCGCTGACGAACACACGCAAGCCGAACCTGCCCTAGCCACAATGGCACTTGCTTGACGAGTTGACGGTTGACAGTTGGCGGTTGACGGCCAGAAAAATGCCTTCCTTTCCGACCGTCAACCGTCAACGGACAACCGTCACCCGATCGAGCCCGATCGGCCGGCGTCGCGAACAACGCTGCCATTCCCTGTCTTGTTCTACTGCTAAGGTCTGCGGCCTGCCCACTCGTTGACGAAGGGAGCCGCCATGACCGACGAAAACCCCAGCATCCTGTCGCACGTCTCGATCGGCACAAATGATTTCGAGCGGGCGTGCGCCTTCTACGATCGCGTGCTGACCACGCTCGGCTGCAGGCGACTCATGCAGCATCCGGGCGCGGTGGCTTATGGCAGGCAGTATCCCGAGTTCTGGGTAGGCGCGCCGTTCGACGGCAAGCCTGCCGCGGTCGGCAATGGCACGCATTTCGGATTCGTCGCCGCCAGCAAGCAGCAGGTGCATGCGTTTTACGATGCGGCGATGGGCGTGGGTGCGGCGTCGGACGGCGCGCCCGGGCCGCGCGAAGAATATGGCGCGCCTTACTACGGTTGCTTCGTGCGCGATCCGGATGGACACAAGATCGAAGCGGCGTTCTGGGATCTGTCGTTGCAGGCGTGAATGAGTGACGGAAGTCACGAGGGTCACGAAAGTCACGGGTGCGTCCGACCTTCGTGACTTTCGTCACTTGTGTCACCTTCGTCACTCCGCCCCTCTAGAACATCACGTCGCGCACCTGATCGAGTGGCGGCATTTCGTCGTACTGCGGCAGGCCGTCGGTTACTTCCAGCCATGACGCCTTCGATCCCACCCAGATGTTGATACCCACCTTGATGGGCAACGGCGTGTCGAGTCCGCCGGCCGGCACGATGTAACGCTTGATCGGCGTGAAGGCGGACGGCAGCGTGCTGCCGCAGTCGGTGCAGAAGCTGCTCGAGAACAGCTGCGCTTCCGGCACCGGGTAGGTGCGGACCTTGTCGGCGCCGCGCGTCCAGCGAAGTTTTTCCAGCCGCGAGAAGAAGTTCGTGCCGTGCGCCGCGCCGCGGCTCATGCGACAGCGCGAACAGTGACAGTTCACGAGGTTGCGCGGCTGCTCATCGATTTCGAAGGCCACGGCGCCGCACAGACAACTGCCGTGAATCGTGTCGCCGCCGTCGGCAGCGACCGCTGGATTCTGCGGTGCCGTCACGGGCGTGCCGTAACCGGGCGGATACTCCTCGAAGCGCGGCAGGTCATCGCGGATTTCGTGCAGCGGCGACCTGGTGGCGACGAAAATGTGCGTGCGCGGGGTGGCGTCCAGATCGTCGCCGAGTCCGCCGGCGGGACAGTTCACGACCGGGCCCGACGTATCCGGAACGGGCGATCCGCATCGACCGCAGAAGGGTCGCTCGAAAGTGGGCGAAGAACGATAGTGAACGACGGCGTCCTCGCCCTGCAGCCAGCGGAAGTTTTCCGGCGCCGCGCCCACGAACGTGCCGAACAGCGCGCCGGAATGCTTGCGACACATCGAGCAGTGGCAATAGGTCATCCATTGATACGGGCCGTGGACTTCGTAGCTGACTGCGCCGCAGAGACAGGAACCGGTGGTCATGATGCGTCCTCGCAGGAACCAGTGATGCTGCAATACCGATCGCGATCATGCACCATCGCGCGCGAAATTCGCATCGGCAGGTGGCGGCAGTTTCTGTCAAGGAGACGGATATGGAATGGAACAGGCTCGTCCCCGAGCTGGTCGTCCAGGACTACGAGCGTTCGAAGCAGTTCTACCTCGATGCCTTTGGTTTCACGTTGCGGTTCGAGCGTCCTGAAAATCGCTTCGGCTACTTCGATCTGCACGGCGCGCAGGTGATGCTGCTCGAACGACCCGGTGCGGCGATCTATCGGCTCGAGCGTCCGGGGCCGCTCGGCAAGGGTCTGCACTTCCAGGTCGAGGTGGATGCGCTCGATCCGGTGCTCGAACGACTGCAGCGGCTGGATATCGAATTGACGGCACCCGTCGTTACTTCGTGGTACCGCGCCGATGCGATCGAGCATGGACAGAAGGAATTCTTCGTCGCCGATCCCGACGGATATCTGTTCCGGTTCTGCGAATACCTGGGCGAGCGACCTGTACGCGTCTGAGGGGAATCCTGACCGGGGCGCCGCTGACTGCCCGCGGCGGCGATCTCTTGTACCCTGCGCCCCATGTCCGCGCGCTTCGCCTCATGAGTCTCGATTCCCGATCTAATCGCATTCCCGGCTGGTTGCTGCTGGTCGGCGCCATGAGCGGCGTCGGCCCGTTCTCGATCGACATGTACCTGCCGGGTT
>CAYWHG010000312.1:0-3066 GCA_964457865.1 uncultured Steroidobacter sp. | reverse complement strand
CGCTTTTTGCGGGCCATTCCCTCTCTTGTTCTGTCTTTGCGTTCTATGCGTTCTATGCGTTCTTTGCGGTTACTCCCTTATCCGAGGTTCTTCTCTTCAGGTTGACAAACCTCCACCACGTAATGAAACATCGTGTTGCATAAATTAGCGGCATCGCAGGCGGCTGCGTGTTGGGTGTCGACAGGATGAGGGCTCCGAGGGCCAACCAATGAGAATGACGGGTGAGGAGCGCATCGCTGCGCCGCGAAGCCGGGTATGGGAGGCGCTGAACGATCCCGAGGTGCTCAGGCAATGCATCCCGGGATGCCAGTCGCTGGAGAAGGAATCGGCCGACCGGCTGCGTGCCGTCGTCGAAGTGAAGATCGGCCCCATCGGCGCGCGCTTCAATGGTTCCGTCACGCTGTCCGATATCGACGCACCGCGCAGCTACACGCTGACGGGCGAGGGGCAGGGCGGCACCGTGGGTTCGGCGAAGACGGGCATCAAGGTGCGACTGGCCGAGGAAGGCACTGTCACCGTGCTTGCCTATGAAGTCGATGCGACGGTCGGCGGTCGGCTGGCGCAGCTCGGCGGGCCGCTCATCGATGCCACGGCGAAGCAGTTTGCCGGCCGGTTTTTCAGGAAGTTCGGCGAGCTGCTGACGGGCACGGTCGAACGCGCTGCGATTGCGGCGCCAGCCACCGTCGCATCGCCATCGTCCGCAACGACGTCACAACCTTCCGGCGGCTTGCCCATCGCCTGGATTCTTGCGCTCGCGGTGGCAGCACTGATTGGATTCCTGGTCGGCCGTTCGCAGGGTGATGGCGGATCGGACTGGATGGGCATCGCCATCGGCCTGCTGATCGTCATCGTCGCCGCGGCAGGCTTCGAGTTCGGTCGCAGGAGCGCAGCGCCGCAGGTCGTTCTCGATGCCGCGTTGCTCGAACGCCTGCTGCGCGGAGACCGGCGATGAAGCCCGCGCCATTCGACTACTACGCGCCGCAGACCGTCGATGAGGCGTGCTCGCTGCTCGCCGAAGCCGGCGGTGGTGCGACCATTCTCGCAGGCGGCCAGACACTGCTGCCGCTGCTCGCGTTGCGCATGAGCCAGCCGTTCATTGTCGTCGACATCAACCGGATCGCGAGCCTGAAGGGTGTGAGCCGCGCTGGCAGCGTCACACGCATCGGCCCGATCACGCGCCAGAACGAGGCCATCGACGATGGCACGCTGCGCCAGGTATTGCCGCTGCTGGTCACTGCGACGCGGCACGTCGGACATCACCAGACACGCAATCGCGGCACCGTGGGCGGATCGATCGCGCTCGGCGAGCCGGCGGCTGAACTGCCGGCCACGGCAGTGGCGCTGGGCGCGTCGGTGGAAGTGCGTTCCGTGCGCGGCGCGCGACACATTTGCGCCGAAGACCTGTACCTCGGCCCGTATTCCACCTCGCTCGAACCCGACGAACTGATCACGGCCATCGAATTTCCAGACTGGCCCGTCGATGCGATTCCCGTCTTTCGCGAAGTCGCGCAACGTCCCGGCGATTTCGCCCTCGTCGGACTCGTGGGTTCGCTCGCCGTCGACAACGGACGCATCAGCCGCGCGGGGCTGGCGTGGTTCGGCATGGGGCCGACACCGATCAAGGCGCGTCAGGCGGAGCAGGCGCTGCTCGGGCAGGCCGTCGGCTCGCTGGATGTGCAAGCCATCGCCGAACTCGCCGTCGCCGACACTGCACCCTTCGACGACCGTCACGCCTCCGCAGAGTATCGACGTACCGTCGGTCGACGAATTTTCGCCCGCACCCTGGGCGAGGCCCTGAACGTGAGACACGCGGCATGAGCGAACACAGGATCGATCTGACGATCAACGGTCGCCGACAGCAGATGACGGTCGAAGGCCGCAAGACGCTGAGCGATTTCCTGCGCATCGAAGCGGGCTGCACTGGTGTGCATGTCGGTTGCGAACACGGCGTGTGCGGCGCGTGCACGGTGATCGTCGACGGACTGGCCGTACGTTCCTGCCTGATGCTGGCGGTGCAGGCCGACGGCTGCAAAGTGATCACGGTCGAAGGACTGTCGCCGTCCGAGGGCGCGTTGCATCCGGTGCAGCAGGCGATGCGCGACGAACATGCCTTGCAGTGCGGCTTCTGTACGCCGGGCGTGGTCATGACGCTCGCGGCGTTGACCGACGGCCCCGCCAAAGCCGATGCCGAAGGACTGCTCGATGCGATGTCCGGCCACCTGTGCCGCTGCACCGGCTATCAGGGCATTCGCCGTGCGGCGCGCAAGCTGGCCGGCGAGACGGAACAGTCATGAGTCACGCCGAAACGCAGACAGGCATGATCGGCAAGCGTCTGCCGCGCAAGGAGGACGGGCGGCTGCTCACCGGTCGCGGCACGTTCGTCGACGACATCGTGCTGCCGGGCATGCTGCATGTCGCCTTCGTGCGCAGTCCGATCGCGCGCGGGCGCATCCTGTCGATCGACACGTCGGTGGCGCGTCAGGCGACCGGCGTGTCCGCGGTGTTCACCGTGGAAGATCTGGATCGCATCGACGCGAAACTGCTGAGCTTCTTTTTCACGCCGCCGTGCGAACCGCCAGTGCCGCTGCTGGCGCGCGGTACGGTCGCCTATGTCGGCGATCCCGTGGTGATGGTCGTGGCGCAGGACCGTTATCTCGCCGAAGATGCGGCGAGCCTGGTGACTGTCGAGTACGAGGAACAGGATCCGGTCGTCACCATCGCGGATGCGATGCGCGCCGCTCCCATTCATGCGGGTACGGAATCCAATGTCGCCGCCGTCATGGGCACCGAGCAGGATGACGATCTTGAAGCCATGCTGGCGAAGGCGCCGTACCTGCTCACGCGCACCATTCGCCATCAGCGCATTTCGCAGTCGCCGATGGAAACGCGCGGAGTGGTTGCGACCAGGCAGGGCGAGGAACTGCTGGTGTACATCACCTGCCAGAGTCCGCACCTGGTTGCGCGCTATCTGTCGCTGGCGCTGAATGAGCCGAAGATGAACATCCGTGTCATCGCCAAGGACGTCGGCGGAGCCTTCGGGCTCAAGAATCATCCGTGGCGCGAGGA
>CAYWHG010000311.1:0-3087 GCA_964457865.1 uncultured Steroidobacter sp. | reverse complement strand
TCTTCTCCGTTCGCCCTGAGCCTGTCGAAGGGCCTCCGGATATGGAAGGGCTCGACGGCCCACTTCCCTCACTGATTCTTCGCATTCCGATACAGCCCCTCGACCTTCGGCACCGTGGCCTTGAGATCGCGGATGCGTGAATCGCTGGAGGGATGCGTGCTGAAGAATTCGGATTGCGCGCCGTTGAGCTGGCCCATCTTCTGCCACAGCGAGATCGACGCCTCGGGGTCGTAGCCGGCGCGGGCCATCAGTTCCAGTCCGATGCGATCGGCCTCGGCTTCCTGTTCGCGGCTGTGCGGCAGCGTGAATGTGACGGCGGCCACCTGGTCGGCGAGCGCCATGGTCGAATCGCCGGCCCCGGTGGCGATGGCGATGCCGGCCAGCGCGATCTGCTGCGCGCGGGCGCGCGACAGGCGTTCGCGCGAATGCTCGCGCAGCGCATGCGCGATTTCGTGACCGATGACGGCCGCGAGTTCGGCATCGGTGGCACGCAGCTGATCGATGAGTCCGGTGTAGACCATGATCTTGCCGCCGGGCATGCAGTACGCGTTCACGTCGTCGGTCGTCTCGACGTTCACTTCCCATTTCCAGTCGGCGGCATCCGGACGAAACACCGTGGTCTGCGGAATCAGGCGGCGCGAAATGGACTGCACGCGATCGTACTTGGCCTGGTCCGCATTCAGCGCGCCCTTCTTGCGCGCCTTGTCGAGTTCCTGCTGATACGCAACCTGCGCGCCCTTCTCGACTTCGGCTTCGGACACCAGCATCTGTTGCTTGCGATCGATGCCGATGGCGCCGGGCTGGGTGGTCTGGACGGTCTGGCAGGCGGCGGCGAGCACGGCGCAGCCGACGACGATGATTTTCTGAAGTAGACGCATACAGGGTTCCGACCGCTCAGGCGAAAAAACGCTCCGTACGAGTTGGGGTTCCGGGCCGACGTCTCAGGGACCGGGTTCGGGTTTCGCTTCGGCGGGATTGCCGGTCACGACGAACCGCGCCAGGCGCCTGACCTGACCTCCCACCACCTCATCGACGATCGGCGCCCAGTCGGCGAGCGGCCGGTCGGCGAAGCCGCCGACGTTGTACGTCACGGTGATACGCGAACCTCCGCCGGCCGCCTCGACCTGCCAGGTCAAAGCGCCCGTCACGCCGAATTCCTGCAGCGGGCCGAGCGAACCGACCATGCGCAGGGTTTTGGCGGGCTGCGCGTACACGACATGCGCGTGTTCGATGCCGGCATAGAGACTCAGCTTCTCGCAGAAACAGCCGCGCACCACCGGATCGAGACTCAGGTTGCGCGAGTCCCCGGAGTACGTGTGCTCCGGATCCCACCACTTGCCGATATCGGACAGCGCCGCCCACACGGTGGTCGGCGGTACGCCCGACGCCTCGACGACGTGGCGCAGGTTGAAGCCGTTCGGCGCCGCACTGACGATTTCCGCGTGGGCGAACGGCGCGCCGGCGCACGACAGTGCGACCGCGCATACCCATCGACACAGGCTGCTGCGAAGCATGGTGATCCTCCCGCTGCGATTGTCGCCGGCCCCACGCCGGTGGCGCAGGATAGCAACACAGCCGCCCTCGCCCCCACCCTCTGCGCAGATCCCTGCGATATCCGGAGCGCCCGGCCCGACTGACGGATACGAATCGGGCCGCCACAGGTCCGCCGTCACGCAAAGTGGGGTAGCCTTGCCGACCTTCCGGCCGCTGCCACGACACATTCGCCACGACACATTTGAAGGGGACGCCATGGCACTGACTGAAAAGATCGTCGACTACTCGGACGCAGGCACTGCGTGCAAGGGATTCCTCGCCTGGGACGACGCACGCCCCGGCCCGCTGCCCGCCGTACTGATCAGCCACGCCTGGGGCGGACGGCAGTCCGTGTTCGATCAGAAGGCACGCGACCTCGCCCGGCTCGGCTATGCCGCCTTTGCCCTCGACATGTTCGGCGACGCACGCACCGGCACGACGGTCGAAGAGTGCAGCGCGCTGATCACGCCCTTCGTGAGCGACCGTGCGCTGCTGTCGCGGCGGATCAACGCAGCCCTGACCGCGGCAAGCGCGCTGCCCCAGATCGACGCACGCCGCGTCGCTGCCATGGGTTTCTGTTTCGGCGGCATGTGCGTGCTGGATCTGGCGCGCAGCGGCGCACGGGTGCGCGGCGTGGTCAGCATCCACGGCCTGCTCAAGCCGCCGACCGGTGTGAAGCCGGCAGCCATTTCTTCCAAGGTGCTGGTCCTGCACGGTCACGACGACCCGATGGCCCCGGTGGACGATGTCGTCGCCTTCGAGAAGGAAATGACGGATGCGAACGTCGACTGGCAGCTTCATGCCTATGGCCGCACAAAACATGCATTCACCGATCCGGGCGCCAACAATGCCGACCTCGGCCTGCTCTACAACCCGGACGCCGAACGGCGTTCGTACATCGCACTGCTGAATTTCCTGGAGGAAGTGCTGCGCTGACCGCCAGCCTCATCGACGTAACGATATGAAGAAATCTCCCCGCAAGACGGCCCGAACCGAGACCGCCGCACCGCTGCCGCCCGTGACGGAACAGCAGGCTCAGGAAGCTGTCCGCACACTGCTGCGCTGGTCCGGCGACGATCCGCGCCGCGAGGGTCTGCGCGATACGCCCGGGCGCGTCGTCCGCGCCTATCGCGACTGGTTCTCCGGCTATCTCAGCGATCCCGCCGACTACCTGCGCCGCACATTCGAGGAAGTCGAGGGCTACGACGAAATGATCGTGCTGCGCGGCATCGAGTTCGAATCGCACTGCGAACATCACATGGCGCCCATCATCGGCCGCGCCCACGTCGGCTACCTGCCGACCAACAAGGTGGTCGGCATCAGCAAGCTCGCACGCGTCGTGGACGGCTACGGCCGCCGCTTCCAGGTGCAGGAAAAAATGACCGCGCAGATCGCGCGCTGCATCGACGAAGTCCTGAAGCCCCGCGGCGTCGGCGTCGTCATCGATGCCTCGCATCAGTGCATGACGACCCGCGGCGTCCACAAGCGCGGCGTTTCGATGGTAACGAGCAAGATGCTCGGCGACTTCCGCGACGATGCGCGCACGCGCGCGGA
>CAYWHG010000310.1:0-3091 GCA_964457865.1 uncultured Steroidobacter sp. | reverse complement strand
TGCAGCCGCTGGCCGTCGGTGTCGATTTCGGCACCAGCAATACCGTCATTGCCGTCGTGGATCGGGAAGGCCGGTCGGCCGTGCTGCCGGTGCCGTCGCGGTCGGGGGTGGCGGCGGCGTTGCCGTCGATCCTGTGTTTTCGGCCCAACGATCGGAATGCGCATGATCGGCCGGTGAGCAGCGCCGGGGCGGACGCGGTGGCCGATTATCTGGCGCGTACCGGTCCGGCGCGGCTGGTGCAGTCCATGAAGTCGTTTCTCGGCAGCCGGACGTTCACCGAGACGCGGATGTTCTCGCAGACCTACACGCTCGACGATCTCGTCGGGACGTTGCTCGGGCATTTGTACGAGGCGACGTCAGCGCATGCGCTGGTGACGACAGCGCCGCTGGTTGCAGGACGCCCCATCCGGTTTGCCGGCGCGAATCCCGACGACGCGCTGGCACAGACGCGTCTCACACAGGCGTTCGCACTGGCCGGCAAGGCGCCCGATCGCTTCGGGCTCGAACCCGAAGCGGCGGCCTATGCATTCGCCCGCCGGGTGAGCGGTCGACATCTGGTCCTGGTCGCCGATCTCGGCGGCGGCACCAGCGACTTCTCGGTGGTCGAGGTGGAAGCGGGCGGATCGCGACCGAGAATCAGGCCGCTCGCACAGACCGGCATCGGTATTGCGGGCGATCGCTTCGATTATCAGATCGTCTACAACGCCGTGTGTCCGGCGCTAGGCATGGGTTCGGAATTCCGTCCCGAGGCCAAGGCACTGCCGATTCCGCTGTGGATCTATTCGAACTTCTCGAGCTGGCACCAGCTCTCGATCATGAACACGCGCCAGACGCTGCGGCTCATCGGCGACATCCTGAAGACGGCGGACGATCGCGAGGCGTTCGAAGGACTGGTGCACGTGATCCGCAACGAAGAAGGCTTCTCGCTGTTCCAGGCGGTCTCGCGCGTGAAGCAGTCGCTGACTGCGCAGGAGAGTGCGCCGCTGCGTTTCAAGGCCGGACCGGTGGAAATCGATCGCAGGGTCTCGCGCAGCGAATTCGAAAGCTGGATTGCCGACGATCTTGCCTCGGTCGCAGCGACCGCCGACGAAGCACTCAGGACCGCCAACGTACGTGAGTCAGAGATCACGCGCGTCTTCATGACCGGCGGCAGCGCACTGGTGCCCGCTGTGCGCGAACTGTTCGCGCGCCGCTTCGGTGCGGAGAAGCTCGTCGGCGGCGATGAGTTTTCTTCGGTGGCGCAGGGGCTGGCGTTGATGGGGGTGCCCTGAGCAGGCCCTGGGTCGCCACTACTCACCCTCGAACAAACTCACAATGCTCTGATACTTCTCGATGTACCACCGATTCTCGTTGTTGTACTTCGGGATCGTCACCGGACGGACAGTCTCGCCTTCCGCTTTCCAGACGCAGGGACACTTCACCGAAGATCCTGCGGGCAGCACTCCCGGGCTGCTCAGTTCGTCGAGCTTGACCTTCATTCGAGTCAGGACGGTATAGAGCTTCGTGACGTTGCGAGGTCCGCCGTTGTACGCGGCGACCGGAAAGATGCCGAGTACGGCCGGGTTGTCGGGATACGCGGTGCGAATGTCCCTCCGCATCGCCGCCAGTTCGAGATCCAGCAGGCAGACCGCCGCTTTCATGGCGTTCAGCAGATTCGTCGCGCCGCGCTCGAAGTTCGGATCGAGCTTTGCGCGCGGGCAGCGTCTGACCACGAGTGCATAGGTCCCGTTGCCCCGGCGGTTGGTGAATTGCATCGCCCCGATCGCATTCGCGCTCGACACGCTGTACCGATACGCCTCCTCCTGCTTGAGTCCGTACTGGCTCAGCACCTCGTCGAAGGCGAGCCCCTGCTTCCGCACATAGTCGGTGTCGTCAGTCTGCTCGATGACCGCAAGCGTCGTGATGACCTGCAGAGGAATGGAATCGGCAAGCAGCTGTCCCGGGAAGGCCGCGCTCGGCACCTGCGCCACACGCAGTTCCTCGATCGCCTGGCGTGCGGTGGCGATCAGGAACTCCTTGCCGCCGCTGACGAAGCCCGGGTCGAAGGTGTCTTCGGTGAAGGGTAGATAGACGATCGGTTTCGCGGTACGCACGACGGCGTGCCACTGCCTGCGCTTGATGAGGTCGCTATCGAACACCGGGAACTTGCGCCCGTAGACCTTCAAGGGAACGCCGTCCTGCGAGAAGGCGAACATCAGACGCTCGGCACCGGTGCCCTTCACGTGTCGCGCCTGGATACCGGGCGTGAGATTGCGAAAGGGCAGGGGCTTGCGACCGGGTGTCCAGTTGATCGGCGGGCGCGGCAGCTCGATCTCGGCGACGGACCATTCCTGCTTCGCGTCGCTCCACAGCGCGAAGGCTACGGGACGGCCGCGAAGAACCTGATTCTTTCCCCTTCCGGTGAATACGTATTGGAGTTCGACGTCACGCAGCAGTGTCTGCGCTTCGGCGACGAGATCGTGGATCACCTGGTGACGACGACCCTGGACGATGACTTCCT
Source organism: uncultured Steroidobacter sp. (assembly GCA_964457865.1). Taxonomy (GTDB): domain Bacteria; phylum Pseudomonadota; class Gammaproteobacteria; order Steroidobacterales; family Steroidobacteraceae; genus Steroidobacter. The sequence continues at coordinate 591 of CAYWHG010000310.1, read as the reverse complement.
CGGGAGCCTGATCCGTTTGCTCCGACTCGGCAACGGCCAGTGGAACCTCGCCTTCTTCCTGCTTCGAAGCGCCTTCCGCGCTCGGCGGAGCCTCCTCGACCGACGCTGCCGCCTCGGCTGCAGGGGCTCGCACGGTGTCGATCACCGTCGGCTCATTTTCATCAATGGCGTCACCTGTCGTCGCACATCCGGCGCAGATCAGGGAAATCAGCACAAGGGCGAGCGCAGGCTTTTTCATGATGCTGATCTTCTGCGTGACCTTTCGGTACGGTCAAGCAGTAGATCGCTCCGCGCACGACGGACACACGCGCAGCTTTGGCGTCACGAACAACACTGCGCCCAGGCCAGCTTCTCCTCCCTCGACAACTTCTTCAACGCCGCTTCGGCCTTGAGCGCATCGGACCGGTTCGGAAAAGCTTGTGCGCCCAGCACGCGAACGGGCCGATTCGCCCGGGTGAACTTCGCTCCCTTGCCCGCCGCATGTGCCTTGAAACGCGCATCGACATCGATGGCAATGCCCGCATAGGTGCGACCGTCTTCGCAGGCGAGCAGGTAGAGCCACCAGGATCGTGTCATGGCCGCGAGAGTACC
>CAYWHG010000309.1:0-3101 GCA_964457865.1 uncultured Steroidobacter sp. | reverse complement strand
CGGGCTCTACCGCGCCGCCATCGGTCGCCAGGTCAGACGAATCCACACTTCCCGCCCGCGCTCGACATTGCATCCCAGTTCGTCGACACCCGCCGGCCCGCTCGTGGTGCTGCCGGTGATCTGCCCCGGAATCACGATGCCGTTGACGATGTTGCCGTTGACGCAGTTGCCGGTGATGAGTTCGTTGCCCAGGTTGTTGCCCACCAGTGCGACTTCCCACGCCGACGACTTGAGCGCAATGCTGGCGCTGGTCTTGGTGTACGCGTCCTGGACGAAGTCCTCGCGCAGCAGCAGGTTGGTGTAGTACTTCGACACGTAAAGCGTGTTCGCTGCGAACACCAGCGTCCTGTCGCCGGCGAGCGCGAACTCGTAGTCGAAGCCGGCATTCGCCGACCACTCCGGTGCGCGCAGCAGCTCCCGGCCCGACAGATCCTGCGAGGTGTAGCGGCCGGTTTCCTCGTTGAACAGCAGGTCGCAGCCCATCGCGATGGTCTGGCCGCCCCAGCACGGCGCATTGTCGAAGGTGCCGTAGCGCGCGTGGTTGTAGTTCACCGCCGCATTCAGCGTCAGGCCCGTCAGTGCGCGGGGACGCCACGCGGCGTCGAAGTCGGCGCCGTAAATCTCCGAGGACGCCGCATTGACGGTGCGGATCGAGATCACGCCATCGACGGTTTCGTTGGCGCCGACCTGCAGATCGTCGTAGTCGTAGCGGTACGCCGAGAGATTCAGGTTCAGGGTGCGATCGAACAGGCGCGTCTTGAGGCCCGCTTCGTAACCCTTCGCCTTCTCGTCGCCGAAGCCGACCACCGAATTCGGCGCCGACATCGACACGGTATCGAACGAGCCGGACTTGTAGGCCTCGCGATACGCGGCGAACAGCGTCAGGTCATCCGTCGGCGTGTAGGTCACCGTGAGTTCCGGCGAGACATTGTCGGAGCTGATGGTCTGCTCCGGCGTCGGCAGCGAATCCTCGGAGATACGCAGCAGTGTGACCTGACCGGTGAGATAGTCGTACTGAGAGTGCGTGCGCTCTTCATCCGTCCAGCGCGCACCTGCCGCGAGTTCCAGCGTCGGCAGCACGCGCCAGCGCACCTGGCCGAAAGCGGAGATCGAATCGATCTCGATGTTGTGCACCCCGCGGCTGAGCACGCCCGGCAAACCGATCGCCGAGTTGCCGAGCAGGTTCTTCCAGTCCTTCATCAGGCCGTCCTGGTAGAACGCGCCGATCGTGAAGTTCACCGGACTGTCGAAGTCGGAGGTGAGGCGAACTTCCTGCGTGAAATCGTGACGGTGAAAATCCGTATCGGCGGCCACGCCCGGACCGGCCGCACTGGTGATGGTGCCGTTGATGCTGGTGCTGTGATCGCCCGCGTAGTAGCCGGTGACGGCCGTGAGCGTCAGCGCCGACTCGAACTCGTAGTCCAGCTCCAGCGTGCCGAATACCTGTTCGAGATCGCTGAACGGCGTGCCGTTGTTGCGTATCCCGGGAAAGTACGCCGGATCCATGTCGACCAGACGATAGATGTCGTCCTTGCGACAATCCTCGCCATTGCCCAGGAACGGGATACCGGTGTACGACACCGTGCCCTCCGGACACGAGACCATCTGCAGCCCGCCGCCATCGCCATCGATGTCGGTCTTCGCGTAGTTCGCCTTCAACTGCGCCGTGAATTTCCCGGATGGCTGCCACAGCGCCGTGCCGCGTACCAGCAGATCCTTTTTCGGCGCAAAGTTGCGATACCTCGGATCGAGCCCGCCGAGCCCCGGCGCGGCGATGGCTTCGTTCCTGAAGAAGCCTTCGGATTCCGAATAGGACGTCGCCAGGCGCAATCCCAGCGTGTCGCTCACCGGCCCGGACAGGATCAGCTCGCCGATTTTTTCCTCGGCTTCGAATTCGTAGCCGGCCCGCGCATCGACGAAGAGTTCATCCGTGGGATTGGCCGTGCGCACGGCGATCACGCCGCCCGGACTGCTCTTGCCATAGAACAGCGCCTGCGGTCCGCGCAGCACTTCGACCTGCTGTACGTCGAACATGCCGGCCCGGTAGGCAAGACCCTGCGTGATCTGCATGCCATCGATGTTGAGCGACACCGACTGGTCGATGCTGGCGTTCAGCGTGTTGGTGCCGACACCGCGCAGCGACACCTGCCCACCGAAGGAACCGGTACCCGAACCGAACAGCAGGCCCGGCACGCGCTCGGCGACGCCGTAGAGATCGACCGTGGCGAACTGTGCGAGTTGGTCGGCGGTGAGCGCGGTTTCCACCACCGGGACTTTCAGGATGGATTCGTCGCGCTTGCGTGCGCTGACGATGACTTCCTCGAGTTCGGCGGCCGCAGGTAAGGCTTGCAGCAGCAGGCCCGCAGTCACCGCCGTCATGAGTACGTTCTTTGACGACATGCGTTCCCCCGGATATTTCGTCTGCTTCGTCGTTGCGCGAAGGGAGGGAACGATAGGACGGGGGCGACGGCGCGGGACGGCCGATGCGGGGAGAATCAACGGGGAGTTCAGGAGGAAGCTACAAGAGCCGGAGTGCTTCGACCCCTTCGACAGGCTCAGGGTCAGCACGAACGGAAAAAACTCCGCTTGCCCTCAGCCCTGAGCCTGCCGAAGGGTCCGAAGGCTCAGGTCCGGCTAACCGCCGACCGACACCTCGATCCACCCTTCCACCACCCTCACCTCATACGTCGCGATCGGCTTGGTCGCCGGTGGATTCATCGCGCGGCCGGTCGCGAGTTCGAAACGTGCGCCGTGCAGCGGACAGGCGATCCAGGTTCTGCCCATGCGACCGCAGTCGAGCTTCTCTTCGGCATGCGAACAGATGTTGGACACGGCGAACAGCTGATCGTTGGTGTTGCAGATGAGAATCCACTTGCCGGCGACTTCGACTGCTTTCTTGGATCCGGGAGGCAGCTCTGAGGACTGCAGCACGCGCACGAAGGAATTCGACACTCGGGGAACCTGAATTGATGGAGGAAAGTGACGAAAGTCACGAAGGTGACGAGGGTCACGAAGGACTCGGAAAAATCCGCTCTGGCCTTCGTCACTTTCGTGACCCTCGTGACTTTCGTCACTATGCCTTGCGAGGACTACTTCATGTA
>CAYWHG010000308.1:0-3115 GCA_964457865.1 uncultured Steroidobacter sp. | reverse complement strand
TCAGTCGGCGCGCGGCGCAAAAAGTGTCTGGGCGAACTCGCGTGCCGAGAGGGGATGCGCGAAGTAGTAGCCCTGCAGTTCGTCGCAACCGTTGTCGCGCAGGAAGTCGAGCTGCAGTTCGGTCTCGACGCCTTCGGCAACGACTTTCAATCCGAGGTTGTGACCGAGCGCGATGATGGTCTTCACGATCGTCGCATCGTCGTTGTCGATGGCGATGTCCTGCACGAACGAGCGATCGACCTTGAGCCGGTCGACCGGCAGCCGCTTCAGGTAGCTGAGACTCGAATAGCCCGTGCCGAAATCGTCCAGCGCAATCTGTACGCCCAGGTCATTCAGGGCATCGAGCATTGCGATGAACTGCTCGGCATCGTGCATCACGGCGCTCTCGGTCAGCTCGATCTCCAGGTAGCGCGCTTCGAGGCCGGTTTCGCGCAGCACGTCCGCCACCGTCTGCGCGAAGTTCTCCTGCCGGAACTGGCGCGCCGACACGTTCACCGAAATCACGAACGGTTCGAGGCCCGCGTCCTGCCAGACCTTGTTCTGCTGGCAGGCCGTGCGCAGGACCCACTTGCCGATCGGCGTAATCAGGCCAATCTCCTCGGCGATGGGAATGAAGCGCGCAGGCGGGACGACCTCGTGCGGCGACACCTGCCAGCGGATCAGCGCCTCGGCGCCGACGATGCGACGCGTCTGCAGGTCGATGCGCGGCTGGTAGTGCAGCTCGAACTGCTGACGCTCCAGGGCGCGACGCAGCTTGTTCTCCAGTTCCAGCCGCTGCGTGATGAGCGCATTGAGTTCGGCGGTGAAGAACTGGAAATTGTTGCGGCCCTTTTCCTTGGCGCGATACATCGCGGTATCAGCGTGTTTCAGCAGCGTCTGCGCGCTGTCGCCGTCGTCCGGATACAGTGCGACGCCGATGCTGCAGGTGACATTGAAATCGCCCTGCGGGATGGTCCACGGCTGCGAAATGTCCGAGAGCATGCGTTCCAGCACGACGGCCACGGCATCCGGATCGCGCTGTCCGTTGATCAGCAGCACGAACTCGTCGCCGCCCAGGCGCGCCACGGTGTCGCTCTCGCGCACACTGCTCTTCAACCGCTCCGCCATGGCACGCAGCAGTTCATCGCCGACGTGATGACCGAGGCTGTCATTGATGAACTTGAATCGATCGAGGTCGACGAACACGACGGCGAGGCGCGTGCCGTAACTCGCCGCGGTGAGGATGGCCTGCTGCAACCGGTCGTTGAGCAGCGAACGATTCGCGAGCCCGGTCAGCGTGTCGTAGTTCGCCTGCTGTTCGATCCGCGCCTGGTAGAGCTTGCGCTCGGTGACGTCCTCGACCGTGCCCTCGTAGCACACGACGTGGCCTGCATCGTTGCGGACCACGCGCGCGTTCTCGGCGATCCAGATGATTTCGCCGTTCCGGCGACGGATCTGCGCCTCGAAATTGGCGATGACGCCGCGGCTCTTGATCTGGCGCATGAACTCGTCGCGACGCGACGGATCGACATAGAGCTGGTGGCGGATGTCCTTCATGGACGCCATCAGCTCGGCCGGCGAATCGAAGCCGTAGATGCGGGCGAGCGCCGGATTGGCATCGAGATACTGGCCATCCGGCGTCGAGCGGAAAATGCCTTCGATCGCGTTCTCGAACAGGTTGTAGTAGCGGCGCTCCGCCTCGCGCAGGGCCTGCGACGACGCCTTGCGTTCCGTGATGTCCTGCACGATGCCTTCGATGGCGACGAGCTCACCGCGCATGTCATAGACGCCCGCACCTCGCTCCCACACCCAGCGGACCTCGCCGCTGGCATGCAGGATGCGGTACTCGCAGTCGAACCGCTGCCGCAGCTGCAGGCCGCTGGCCACTTCATCATGCACACGCTGGCGATCGTCCGGATGGGTGATCTGCTCGTAGGACACGCGGTTGTTGAGCAGCAGGTCGTCGGCGTCGTAACCGGTCAGACGACGACAGCCTTCGCTGATGAACTCCATGGTCCAGTCCTGATCGTCGCGGCAGCGATAGACCATGCCATCGAGATTGCTGAGCAAGGTGCGCAGCATGCGCGCGGTTTCGCCACTGATGACGGTCGTGTCGAACGCAGGCATGTCGGCCGAATCGACCGCGAGCAGGTCGGCGAGGAAGACGCCGGACGCCTCGGACGGCGCCTGGGGTCCGGCAGCATCGACCAGGGGCGCCGGGCGCAGGAATTTCTCGGATGCATCAGTCACGGGAGGGGTGATGTCTTCTTGCGGGAGATCGGTCTTGAGCTGGACGGAAGACTTCATGCCGGACGCGACTGTGCTGGGGAAAGCAGCTAGATATCAGCCCGCGAATCACAGACAGCGGGCAGCTTGTCACAGAATTAGTGCATCGCGGCAACGTCGCGCAGAAGTCGTGAATTCACGCCGGCGATGCACAAGCCACGGGCGCAGTTTTCAGCAGCGCACTGTCGTGGGGCAGAGTTCACAAAGATCAAGAGATCTCCACGGGGAAGCACGGGGCAAGAAATTTCTGTTCCGAACCCCGTGTTTCCCCGTGTGCCCCGTGGAGACTCTTCTCTTCTACCTCTGTGATCTCTGTGATCTCTGTGTGAAATGCCTTCCTCTTACCACGCGATCCCGTAGTCCTCGCCGTGCCAGGCAGCCGCGCCGGCCAGCGTGCCGTGCTGGCGATCGACATAGATGGCCGTGACCGGACCGGAGTTGTTCTCGACGAACTCGAGCTTGTAGCCCATGCGCTGCAGTTCACCGCGCACCCACGCGGGAATGGAATTCGTGAGCGTCAGGCGCCCGGGAAAGGATTCGTGCGCGCCGAAGGAATCGCGCAACTGGTAGCTGGTGATGTTCGCGCCTTCGGCGGCTTCCTGGACGTTCATTCCGAACTCGACGAAGTTGAGCAAGAACTGCAGCAGGTTCTGTTCCTGCGTATCGCCGCCCTGCACGGCGAAGGCGAGCAGCGGCTTGCCGTCCTTCATCGCGAGCGAGGGCGTCAGCGTGGCGCGCGGCCGCTTGCCTGGCGCCACCACGTTGAAGGGATTGTCGGCGGGATCGAGCACGAAACTCTGCATGCGCTGGCTCATGCCGATGCCGGTCTTGCCGGCGATGACGGCGGGAA
>CAYWHG010000307.1:0-3141 GCA_964457865.1 uncultured Steroidobacter sp. | reverse complement strand
GCGGTCAGTCCGAGAATGATGCCGATGAGGCCGCCCAGCGCGGCGAGCACGACGGCTTCGATCAGAAACTGCAGCAGCACGTCGCGCGCCATGGCGCCGACGGCGAGTCGCGTGCCGATCTCGCGCGTCCGTTCCGTCACCGACACCAGCATGATGTTCATGATGCCGACGCCGCCGACGATCAGGCTCACGGCGGCGACCGCGCCGAGCAGTGCGGTGAGCACGCGCGTCGAACTGGTGAACGTGCTGGCGACTTCCTTCAGATCGCGGACATTGAAGTTGTCGCTGGTCCCCGCGCGGACCTTGCGGCGCTCGCGCAGTAGGTTCTCGAGATCCGCCTGCACTTTCTCGGTGGACACGCCGTCGCGCGCCGAGACCAGGATCGCGCCGACATCGGAGTTGCCGGCCATGCGGCGCTGCAGGGTGCGCAAGGGAATCACGACCAGATCGTCCTGATCCTGGCCGAAGCCGGACTGACCCTTGGTTTCCAGCAGGCCGATGACGCTGCAGGAGAGCTTGCCGAGCCGGATCGTCGCGCCGACCGGATCCTCACTCCGGAAGAGTTCGCGTCGCACGGTGTTGCCGATGATGCACACCGCCGCGCCCGAGCGCAGTTCCGAGTCGGAGAAGTTGCGACCGGAAACCAGCGCCCAGTCGCGCACCTGCAGGAATTTGTCGGTCGTACCCGTGACCTGCGTCTGCCAGTTGTTGTTGCCGTAGATCGCCTGCGCACTGCTGTTCGAGGAAGGCGCCACGGCGGCCACGCCGGAGATCTGATCCTCGATGGCCTGAACATCCGCGAGTTCGAACGGCGGCGCGGCACTGCGGGCGCCGCCGGGCCCGCCGAATCCCTGGCCGCGAAACACCTGCAGCAGGTTGGTGCCAAGCTTGCTGATGTCGGCCTGCACCTGCGCCGTGGCGCCCTCGCCGATCGTCACCATCGTGATCACGGCCGCGACACCGATGACGATGCCGAGAATGGTCAGCGAGGACCGCAGCACGTTGCGGCGGATTTCGCGCAGGGCGAGGATGATGGCATTGAGAAACATTTACGCTGCGCTCGTTGACCGTTGACGGTTGACGGTTGACCGCCAGATGCGGATCAAGCCGGAGCAACGGTAAATCGACTGTCGGAATGGGCGGTTCATGTGCCTTCGTCCTGGTTCTGACCGTCAACTGTCAACGGTCAACCGTCAACACCGGCCCTCACCGGCGTATTCGCTTCGTCGCTTTCGATCGTCCCGTCCCGGAATCTGACGATACGTCGCGTCCAGGCGGCGATGTCCGGCTCGTGCGTGACCATGGCGATGGTGATGCCGCGTTCCTCGTTGAGCTTGGTCAGCACCTTCATGATCTCGATGCTGGTGGCCGTATCGAGATTGCCGGTCGGTTCGTCGGCAAACAGCACGCGCGGTTCGGAGACGATGGCGCGGGCGATGGCGACGCGCTGCTGCTGACCGCCGGACAGTTCGCTCGGCACATGTGTCTCGCGACCGGTGAGGCCGACTTCGTTCAGTGCCTTGCGCGCCCGCTGGTGGCGTTCTTCCTTCGACACGTGCCGGTACACCAGCGGCAGCTCGACATTCTCGAGCGCGCTGGTACGACTCAGCAGATTGAAGCCCTGGAAGACGAAGCCGAGATAGTTGCGTCGCAGCAGGGCGCGCTGGTCGGCGGTCATGGTGCCCACCGGTACGCCGAGAAACTTGTAGTTGCCGCTGGTCGGCGTATCGAGGCAGCCGAGGATGTTCATGCAGGTCGACTTGCCGCCGCCGCTGGGACCCATCACCGCCACGAATTCGCCGGGGAAGATGCGCAGGTCGATGCCGCGCAATGCGCGTACTTCGCCTTCGCCGTGTCCGTAGACCTTCGTGACCTGCGACAGGTCGATAATGGGTTGCGGCGATCCAGGCATGCCGGTCATGACTTCTTCGGCTGCTCGGCATCGACGATGACGGCGCTGCCCGCGTCGAGCTTGCGCGCCCTCGCCTGCCTGATGCGTTCCGCCGCTTCCGGCGGCATGTTGTTCATGCGCTGCGCATCGTCGGGCATCTCGGGAAGCGGCAGAACCTGCGTGTTGCGACCGTCCGTCGCACCGACGCGGAACATCACCATCGCCGGCTTGCCGTTCTCGATGATCCAGGCACGACCTGTGCGACGGTTGGCGCCCTGTTGTTGCTGGCCGCCGCCACCCATGCGACGCGGCATCTGCGGCATGATCGCCGTCAACGCGCTGCGCTGGCTGGCCTGCGATGCACCGGGAACGTCGACACCTTCCGGCGTGAAGCGCAGCGCGGCGTTGGGTATCAGGACCGCATCCTGGATGCTGGTCGTGACGATTTCCGCCGTCGCCGTCATGCCCGGACGCAACAGCAGTTCGGAGTTGTCCACTTCCAGCACGGTTTCGTAGGTCACGACGCCCGTCGATGTGGCACTCACCGCACCGCTGCTGGTCGAGGAGTTGCTCTTCTGGGTGTTGTTGGAGGCGAAATGCACCTGCGTGATGTGCGCGGAGAAATGCCGGTTGGGGAAGGCATCGACGGTGAAGGTCGCCGTCTGGCCCTTCTCCACCGAACCGACGTCGGCTTCATCGACGGCGACATGCAGTTCCATCTTCTTCAGATCTTCGGCGAGCGTGAACAGCACCGGCGCCTGCAGCGAGGAGGCCACGGTCTGACCCGGCTCTACGGATCTCACGAGGACGATGCCATTGATCGGCGAACGGATCTCGGCTTTCGACAGGTCGGTCAGCACGGTTTCCAGGCTCGCCTTCGCCTGCTCGACCGAGGCTCGTGCCGCCGCTGCCTCGCCCCGGGCCTGCGCGACCGTGGCTTCGGCCACGTCGAGATCCTGCTGCGAGGGAATCTTGTTGTTGCTGAGTTCGCGCACCTTCAGCAGACGTTGATAGTTCGCCGTCGCCTGCTTTTCGCCGGCATCGGCCTGCACTACGCGCGCCTGCGCCGACGCCAGCGAACTGCGCGCCTGCAACACCTGCGCGTTGAGGCGCGTCGTGTCGAGCACGGCCAGCAGATCGCCCTTCTTCACCACGTCGTTTACATCGACATTGACGGCACGCACGGTGCCGGAAAGTTCGACGCCGATGTCGACCTGGTTGCGCGGTTCGAGATTGCCCGTGGCGGTGAC
>CAYWHG010000306.1:0-3173 GCA_964457865.1 uncultured Steroidobacter sp. | reverse complement strand
ACCGGCGGCATGAAGATGTAGAGCACGCCGTCGCGCGGCTCGGCGCACATGGCCGTGCGCGTGATTCCTGAAGCCGATTCGCCCGGGCGCGGCGCGGACGCGGCCCCCTCCCTGTCCCTCCCCCGCACTTCGTGCAAGGGAGGGGACGCACCTTCCAGGGCCGATGCAGATCCCGCCGCAAACTGCCGCCGAATATCCGCATGTCGCGCCAGCGGCGGACGCGCCTGACTCGGATCGACCTCGTACAGCCACGGATAGTCGTCCTTGGCCACCCACGGCTGAGAATCGCGCGGCAGGCGATAGCCGATGGGCGAATCGCCCGGCACCAGATAACAACGCTCCGCGCGCAGGAACCACGAGCCCGACTGCCAGCCCGCATCGCGGCGCGCGATCGGCAGCACGTGGCCGATCGCCTTGTCGAGACCGCGGCTGAATATCTTCGCGAGCCGCGCGCGTTCGAGCGGATCTTCCAGGTTGGAATCGAAGGGATCGACGTTCGCCGGCAGCTGCCGCTCGCGCCACAGGTAATAGAACGCGTCCTCATAAGCTGCAAACACGCAGCGCGGCGGCACGCCCAGCTTCTGGGCCACGGCGCCGAGAAAGCGCTGCGCCTTGAGCTCGTCGGCGCCATAGTCGACCGCTTCGTTCGCGTACAGCGCCGGCTCCGCCCAGAGGGGTTCGCCGTCGCGACGCCAGAAGCAGTTCAGCGACCAGCGCGGCAACTGCTCGCCCGGATACCACTTGCCCTGGCCGAAATGCGCGAGGCCTCGCGGTGCGTACTTCGCCCGCAGCTTGTGAAACAGGTCGGCCGCCAGGCGCCGCTTGGTCGGACCGAGCGCGTCGGTGTTCCATTCGGCGCCGTCCGGATCGTCGATGGAAACGAAAGTCGGCTCGCCACCCATCGTGAGGCGCACGTCCTGCGCCAGCAGTTCTGCATCGACCTGGGCGCCGAGACCGTCGATCCGCGCCCATTGTTCTTCCGTATAGGGTTTGGTGACGCGCGGCGCTTCCCAGATGCGCTCGACCTTCATCGAATGTGCGAACTCGACTTCGGACTCGTCGACCGCGCCGCTGACTGGCGCGGCAGACGACGGCTCCGGCGTACACGCGAGCGGAATGTGCCCTTCGCCCGCCAGCAGGCCCGAGGTCGGATCGAGGCCGATCCAGCCGGCACCGGGCAGGTAGACCTCGCACCAGGCGTGCAGGTCGGTGAAATCCACGGCCGTGCCCGACGGACCGTCGAGCGATTTCACGTCGGCCACGAGCTGGATCAGGTAGCCGGAGACGAAGCGCGTCGCGAGTCCGAGGTGGCGCAGCAACTGCGCCAGCAGCCACGCCGAATCGCGGCAGGAGCCCGAGGCCTTCTGCAGCGTTTCCTCGGGCGTCTGCACGCCGGGTTCGAGCCGGATCAGGTATTTCACGTCCTGGGACAGCCGGCGGTTCAGCTCCACCAGGAAGTCGATCGTGCGCACCGGTTCGCGCGGGATCGATTCGAGATATGTCTTGAGCTGCGGCGTCAGCGGTGCCGCGATGAGATACGGCGCCAGTTCGTGCCGTTCCTCTGGCTGGTACGCGAACGGGAAAGTCTGCGCGTATTCCTCCAGAAAGAAATCGAAGGGATTGAACACGGCCATTTCGGCAACGAGGTTCACCTCGATGCGCAGTTCGGTGGTCTTCTCGGCAAAGACCAGCCGGGCGAGGTAGTTCGACTGCGGATCCTGCTGCCAGTTGATGAAATGCTCGTCCGGCGTCACGCGCAGCGAATAGGCCAGGATGCGGGTGCGCGAATGCGGCGCCGGACGCAGCCGGACGACCTGCGGCCCGAGGCCGACGCGGCGGTCGTAGCGATACTGCGTGACATGCTTGAGCGCGACGTGGATGGACAAGAGCGAGCCTCGTTGAGGAATCCAGCCTTTCTCTGCAAGACTCACTCCACCCCGGCGCCAGCCATGGGCACGGGCCTGGTGCGTGCACCCGCACCGATCGGGTGCGCGAACGGCTATGATCGCACCACGCTGAAAACAAGAAGGGGATCGACGACCGAATGTGGATCGCAATCCTGATCCTGCTGATCGCGATACTCGCGATCGTCCTGTTCATGGTCCTGCGCAAGGACCAGCGCCCCGCCCCCCGCGAGGTGGTCGCATCGACCCTTCCCGCCGCTGCATCCGTCGGGTCGGTCGATGAAATCCCGTTCACGACGGGCGAGATCGAGCAGGCGGTCAACGAGTGCTACCGGATCGCCTTCAGCCTGACGCGCTACGAGCCGCAGATTCCGGACGATCACGTGCCGGTGCTCGATGCCATCAGCAAGTCGCTCGATGAATCGGTCTACGAACGCGACTACTTCCCGCGACGCCCCATGCTGCTGCCGCGACTGCTGCAGGCCATCAATGACGACGAGAGCACGCGCGAAGAACTCGTGCGCGTGCTGCTGGAAGATCCAGCGCTGGCGGGCGCCGTGCTGCAGCGGGCGAACAGTGCCTTCTATCGCACGACGCCCGAACCGATCGAGAGCCTCGACCGCGCGGTGATGTTGCTCGGGACCAACGGACTGCGCTCGCTGATGGCCTCAGCCATCCTGCAGCCGGTGTTCCGTATTCCGCGCGGCTCGTTCGAGAAGTTCGCGGACTTCACCTGGGAACAGGCCGAACGCACGGCGATGGCCGCGGAAGTCCACGCACGCACCGGCGGCGACATCAAACCCATCGTCGCACAGTTGCTCGGACTCATGAGCCTGCTCGCCAACATCGTCCTGTTCCGGCTGGCACTCGACAAGTATCGCGACTTCCCGCATCTCACGGCGCGCGCGGACGTGATCATCGAAGCCATCCGCACCCAGCGCGCCTGCACGGCAAGTCTCATTGCGCAGTCCTGGAAGCTGTCAGAGCTGTCGATCGCCGCCTTCACCGAACAACAGCAGAAGCTGCCGCCCGAACAGATGAGCCCCACCGGACGCAGCATCTACTTCGGCGATCTCTGCGGTTCGCTCGCCATGCTGACGGCACGCGGCTACTACACGAAAAAACAGGCCCAGGTCATCATGAGCGGCCAGGGCGCCGACCGCGAAACCACGCTGGCGATGTGGCTTGCGGCGGCAGCGGTGGCGCAGAGTTAGGAGATCGGAGTCGAGACAAAGAACCGGAGAATCTCCACGGGGGACACGGGGAACA
>CAYWHG010000305.1:1731-3191 GCA_964457865.1 uncultured Steroidobacter sp. | reverse complement strand
GCCTTTTGCGGCTATTTCTTCTTCTCTCTTTGCGTTCTATGCGTTCTATGCGGTTACTCCGGCTCTCCGCAATCAGATAAGAAGAAAATCGTCGGCGTCCTTGTGGGCGCCGAATTTTTCCCGGAACGACTGCAGCTTCGCGTAGTCGAGCGATACCGTCTGCACGGCCTCGCCCACGAGATCGGGGCATAGCGGCTGGCCGAGGAAATCCAGGGCGGCGCTGTCGCCGCTGTGATCGACGCCTGAGGCATCGGCACCGACGCGGTTGACGCCGATGCAGTAGCTCATGTTCTCGATTGCCCGCGCGCGCAGCAGCGTCTGCCAGGGATAGCGGCGGCGTTCGGGCCAGTTCGCCACGTAGATGAGCACGTCGTAACCGTCCGCGGTGCCGATGCGATTGCGACTCCAGACCGGGAAGCGCAGGTCGTAGCAGATGAGCGGGCTGATCTTCCAGCCGTGCAGGTCGACGACCAGCCGCTTCGTTCCCGGCGCGTAATGGTTCTGCTCCGAGGCCATGCGGAACAGGTGGCGCTTGTCGTAGGTGTCGTAGCGGCCGTCGGGCCGCATCCAGATCAGCCGGTTGAAATAGTCGTTGCCATCGCGCGTGACCAGGCTGCCCGTGACGACGGCATTCAATCGTGCGGCAGTCGCCCGCATCCACTGAGTCGTCGGACCGTCTACAGGCTCGGCAACCTGTTCGGCCGCCATCGTGAAGCCGGTGCTGAACATCTCGGGCAGAACGATCAGATCCGTCTGTCCGGCCAGCGAGGCGGTCAGGCGATCGAACCGCTGCCGGTTGGCGGCCGGATCGTGCCAGTCCAGGGCGGTCTGGAGCAGCGTGACGCGCAGGTGGTCGATCGGCATGGTCAGAGCTTCCGCAGCCGCTCGGCGGCCTCGATGAGGGTCGAATCCTTCTTCGCGAAACAAAACCGTATCACGCCGAGTTGCGGCGGAGATTGATAGAACGGCGACACGGGAATCGACGCCACGCCGGCCTCACGCAATACCCGATCGGCGAACTCCGTATCGCTGGCAGCGGACAGATCGCTGAAATCCAGCAACTGGAAGTACGTCCCCTCGGACGGAATCCAGCGAAAGCGCGAGCCCTGCAGTTGCCGCAGGAACAGATCGCGCTTGCGCTGATAGAACGCGGCCAGTTCGTTGCTGTGCTGCGGCTCGAGGCGGAGGAATTCGGCGATCGCGAGCTGCAGCGGCGTGGCGATGCTGAAGGTGTTGAACTGATGCACGCGCCGCAACTCGCGGGTCAGCTCCGGCGGCGCCACGGCATAACCCACACGCCATCCCGTCGCATGCATGGTCTTGCCGAACGAAAAACACACGACACTGCGCGCATACAGCTCCGCATGCCCGGCCACGCTCGCATGCTTCGCGCCGTCGTACACCATGTGTTCATACACTTCGTCCGAGAGCACCATCGCCTCCGTCGGCCGCAGCAGGTC
>CAYWHG010000305.1:0-1631 GCA_964457865.1 uncultured Steroidobacter sp. | reverse complement strand
CCCGCCGCCATCTGCATGTCGCGCTGCCGGCGCTTTTCCTGGCGCTGCATCAGGATGCCGGCGATCACCACGCCAATCGTGACCAGCAGCACCATGATCGAGGCGAGTGCATTGATATCCGGGCTCACGCCCATGCGGACCTTCGAAAAGATCACCATCGGCAAGGTGCTGGAACCGGGTCCGGAAACGAAACTTGCGATCACCAGATCGTCGAGCGAGATGGTGAAGGCCAGCAGCCAGCCCGATACCAGCGCGGGCGCGATGATCGGCAGCGTGATGAGAAAGAAGATCTTGGCAGGTCGCGCACCCAGATCCATTGCGGCCTCTTCCAGCGAATCGTCCAGGGTCGACAGCCGCGACTGCACGATCACGGTCACGTAGGCCATGGTCAGCGTCATGTGCGCAATGGTGATGGTCGTTACGCCGCGGCCTTGCGGCCAGCCCAACAGCTGTTCCAGCGCAACGAACAACACCAGCAACGACAGACCCGTGATCACTTCCGGCATCACGAGCGGCGCCGTGGTCATGCCGGAGAATAAAGTTCGACCGCTGAACTTGCCGAACCGGGCAAGCGCCAGTCCCGCCAGCGTGCCGAGAATCACGGCACCGGTGGCGTTGACGGCCGCAATCTTCAGGGACAGCCATGCGGCATTGAGAATCTGGTCGTTGTCGAACAGTTTTCCGTACCACTCGGTGGAGAACCCGCCCCACACCGTCACGAGGCGCGACTTGTTGAACGAATAGACGATCAGCGACAGGATCGGGATGTAGAGAAAGGCGAAGCCGAAGACCATCACCGAGATCCGGAACACCGGCAGGCGTTTGCTCATCGGTGCGCTCCCTTCACTTCGGCGTTCTGTGCCCGCTGCAGGAACACGATCGGGATGACGAGCAGCAACAGCAGCGCGATGGCCACGGCACTCGCCACCGGCCAGTCGCGATTACTGAAGAACTCGTTCCACAGCACCTTGCCGATCATCAATGAATCCGGCGCACCCAGCAGCGCCGGGATCACGAATTCGCCGACGGCCGGAATGAATACCAGCATCGAGCCGGCAATCACGCCGGGCATCGACAGCGGCAGCGTAATGGTCATGAACGATCTGAAAGGCCGGCTGCCCAGATCTGCGGCTGCTTCGAGCAGCGTGAGATCCATTTTCTCCAGGTTCGCGTACAGCGGCAGAATCATGAAGGGCAGATAGGAATAGACGATACCGACATAAATCGCGAAGTCGGTCTGCAGCATCACGATGGGCTCGTCGATGACGCCGAGCCACATCAGGAAGTTGTTGATGAGACCGTTGTTCTTCAGCAGGCCGATCCACGCATAGACGCGCAGCAGGAACGACGTCCAGAACGGCAGGATCACCATCATCAGCAGAATATTGCGCGACGCCGGACTGGCGCGGGCGATCGCATAGGCGAGCGGGTAACCCACCAGCAGACACAGCAGCGTCGAGACGAACGCCACCTTGATCGAATTGAGATACGCCTTCCAGTAAAGATCGTCCTCGACCAGGAACATGAAGTTCCCGAGATTGAGTTTGATCTGCAGGATCTGGTCGCCGGCCCACTGGAACAGCGGCTGGTACGGCGGCGAGGCGATCTGCGTTTCCGAGAACGCGATCTTC
>CAYWHG010000304.1:0-3198 GCA_964457865.1 uncultured Steroidobacter sp. | reverse complement strand
GCGATCTTTTCCAGGAAGTGCGACACCAGCAGCGGGATGTCTTCGCGACGCTTGTTGAGCGACGGCATCTCGATGTGCACGACGTTGAGGCGGTAGTACAGATCCTCGCGGAAGTGGCCGCCCATGATGAGCTGCTTCAGGTCACGATGGGTCGACGAGATGATGCGTACGTTCACCGTGACGGCATCGGTGCTGCCGACCGGGCGGACCTGGTTTTCCTGCAGTACGCGGAGCAGCTTCACCTGCAGGCGCATCGGCATGTCGCCGATTTCATCGAGCATCAATGTGCCGCCGTCGGCGGCCTGGAACAGGCCGCGGTGTTCGCGGATCGCGCCGGTGAAGGCGCCTTTGACGTGGCCGAACAGTTCGCTTTCGAGCAGGTTCTCGGCCATCGCGCTGCAGTTGATGGCGACGAACGGACGATTGCGACGCGGGCTGACCTTGTGAATCGCGCGGGCGAGCAGTTCCTTGCCGGTGCCGCTTTCGCCGGTGATCATGACGCGCGCATCGGTGCCGGCGACCATGTGGGCCTGGGCGAGGCGTTCTTCCATCACGGCGCTGCGCGTGACTATTTCGCTGCGCCAGTCTTCGGCGGTGTCGGCGAAGCCTGAAACCTTGAGTGCCTTCTGCACCTGGTCGAGCAGTTCCTGCTTGTCGACGGGCTTGGTCAGGAACGCGAAGGCGCCGCTCTGGGTGGCCTGCACGGCATCGGGAATCGTGCCGTGGGCGGTGAGGATGATGACGCGCAGTCCGGGAGCGCGTGTCTGGATTTCCTTCAGCAGTCCGATGCCGTCCATCTGATCCATGCGCAGATCGGTGAGCACCAGATCGGGACGTACACGAGCAAGCGCAGCGAGTGCCGACGACGCGCTCTCGACGGCTTCGACGTCGTAGTTTTCGGCGCGCAGACGAATCGTGAGCAGCCGCAGCAGCCCCGGATCGTCGTCAACGACTAGTAGACGGGCTTTGCGTTTCACTGTTTGCGAGGTCGCGATTGCCAGGGGGCGAGGTACTGCGTTCACTGAGATCTTTCTCGATTTCCTTGATGGCTTCCAGCTTCTGCTGGGTCTCGGCCAAGGCACGACGCAGGCGAGCATTTTCCTCGATCTGCGCCTGGACTCGTTTGTCCGAGTTTGCCTGCGAGCGGCCGCGATCGTCGAGTGTCGCCAGCAACCGACGATTCTCGGCCTCCAGCTTGAGTCTGGCGTTGGTCTCGTGGATCAACACCAGTGCCAATGTACGTTCGGCCGGCGTCATTCGTTCCGGCGTTGCGAGCATGGTTTCGAGCAGTTTCTTGCCTTCGGCGGGTTTCGCGGCGGGATGATCGGGCGTGACGAGCGCAGCGGCATAACGCAGCGTGTTCGTGGTCGTCGGTGCACGCGTGTATTCGCGTTCGACTTCATAGAACACATCGGCCTGTCGTGCGGGATCCGCACTCGCGAGGCCCTTCATTGTTTCGAGATACGGACCGATGGTGTCCTCGGCCGCGGGCATCACATTCGCGGGTGGCGGCGGTTCCGGGCGCAGTATCGGGATCTCGCAACCGGCAACGAACACGCAGGCGAGGCCGAGCGCGGCCCATTGACCGCTTCGATTGATCATCCCTGTCGAAAACAAGATGCGACGCCTGCTGTTCATTATCCGTTGTCGAGTGTCCTGGTCGCTGCGTCGGGCGCAATCACACTGTCGTGCCTTCCAGCGTCGGTGCAAGCGGCAGTCGAACGCGAAAGTGCGCGCCCGGAAACACGCCATCGACGATCTCGATCGAGCCGCCGTGGGCCTGCACGAATTCGTTCACCACTGAAAGTCCGATCCCGGTTCCTTTGAGATGTCCCGCTGTCGGCGTCCGTCCGGAATAGAACGCCTGAAAGATCGCACTGCGCTCGTCGTGGGAAATTCCTGGTCCGGTGTCGCCCACGTCCAGCACCAGCAGATCTTCGTCCGCCTTCGCATGGATGTAGATGGTACCGCCGCGAGGACTGTATTTGAGCGCGTTCGACAAGAGATTATCCAGAATCAGTTTCAGTTTGGCCCGGTCGGCACGCAGTTCGATGTCCTGGACCTTGAGTTCCAGGTGCACCCGTTGCGCCAGCAACGTGAGCTGATGCGTTTCCAGCACCGACTTGACCATCGGTCGTAGGCGGAACTCGCTGATCTCGAGTCCCGTATGCCGTGCCTGCCAGGCACTGAACGACAGCAGGTTCTCGATGAGCTGCTGCAGCTTGATGCCGTTGTCGCGCAGGATCGTGGCGACCTCGCGCTGGCTGCTGTCCAGCTCTCCGACCGCTCCGTCCATCAGCAGTTCAGTTCCTTCGCGGATGTTGGCCAGCGGCGTCTTGAGCTCGTGCGACATGTGGCGCAGGAAGCGATTGCGTTCCTGGGCGATTTCCAGCAGTCGCATGCGCAGCCATTCGAGCTGCCGGCCGAGGTCGGTGAGGTCGGTCGGACCGCGCACGGCGATCGCCTTGGAGAACGTGCCCTTGCCGAGCTGGCTGATGGCCTGGTCGATCTGCCGGATCGGGCGCATCAGGACGAACGTGAACATGGCGACCAGCAGCGCCGTCAGCAGGATCAGTCCGGCCGACAGCCAGAAGAGATATTGCTCGGTTTCCGCGGTCGAGGCCTGCATGCGCTGCAGTCCGGTCTCGATCTGTTCACCCGTGGCATTGGAGAGTTCGAACGTGGCCTGCCACATCGGCGCAATGGCTTCGACGGCCTCGCGTACCTCGGCCGGCGGGGCTGGCGTCAGCGACAGGAAGGCGCCGTCGATCCGCCGCAAGCCGGTGCGCAAGGTCTGGATGTGAGTCTGTCTGACCGGGTCGTCGGCGACGCTCTCTATATTGGTGAGCGTCACCAGCATGCGCTCGCGACTGTCCCGATACACCTGCAGGAGGGCGGGATCGTTCAGCACCTGGTACAGCTTCGCGCCGCGTTCCATGGAGGCGAGCTGCTGGAACAGTTGCTGCGAGTAGTGCGTGGCCTCCACGCCGTTGCGGACCAGGCTCGCGCTTTCTTCGGACAGGCTGCGCACCTTGGCCGCGCCGATCACCACCGCCAGCAGCAGCGGCGCCGAGACCAGCGCAAAGCCGGTCAACATCAGGCTGTTCAGCGACTTGGGGCGGGGAAAGCGCATGGCCCGGGATTCTAGTCCGGGACGATGGTGAACGGCTGACGGCGGGCGGGGAGATCGAAGAAATA
>CAYWHG010000303.1:0-3210 GCA_964457865.1 uncultured Steroidobacter sp. | reverse complement strand
ACTTCGCCTTCGGCCGGAACGCCAGCAGCACATTCCCCGGCGGCTGACGGAAGCCGCCGTAACCCGCGCCGATGAACAGCATGCCATCGCCGGCGGCGACCGAATGGCTGTCGATGCCGCCGCCCTTGCCGGGGATGCCGTTGACGGTGTCGAAGTCGCGCAGCGCGTCGTATTGCCACACGACATCGCCGGTGACCGCATCGTAGATATAGATGCGTCCGTCGAGCGCGCCGGCGATTACGGATTTGTCGACGACCAGCGGCGCGGCAGACAGCCCGTATTTCTCGTTGCATAGGGCATAGCGCTGATCGCGACCGTTGCTGCAGTCGGGCGTGACGGGTTTGCGCCAGGCGACTTTGCCGGTGTCGATGTCCACCGCGTTCATTCCCGGCTGCGGCACGAATCCGTCGCGCGCCGCGAAGGGATCGCTGATCGGCGCATAGACGCGCTCGTCGTCGACGGCCAGTCCCCAGTGGATGCCGCCGAGCGAAGTGCCCTGGCCGAAGGTCTGTCGCCAGAGCACTTTGCCTTTCGCGTCGGGATCGATGGCCCAGAGATCGCCCGACTTCTGCCCGGCCAGCAGCACTTCTTTGCCGTTCCTGCGCGCGGAGATCACGACACCGGCGCCGAAATCGAAATCCTTGAGCACGCTGTCCTGCGGATTCGGGCAGCTCGGGCTCGACCGGGCAGGATCTTCCTGACATCCCAGGTGCCAGATGTCGTTGGCGAGCGCCTGAAAACTCCAGCGGATATCGCCGCTGGCCAGATCGATGGCGAGCACCGCATCGCTGGTATCGGTTGCAGGCAGCGATGTGTTCTGTCCCGTCGATGCGTAGACCACACCGCGTTTCTCATCGACGGAAGGCGTCGACCAGATCGGTGCGCCGGAGGGGCCGCGCAGCTTCACGCCGGTCGCCGTGGTCTTTCCGGTGTACTCGGCCTCCGGCATCGTATGAGCCACCCAGAGTCGATTGCCGGTCGCGGCATCGAGCGCGACGACGGCGCCGTGACCCGTGCAGCATTCGAAAGTGGGATTCGCGCCGCTGCCGACGCCGGAGGACGAGACGGGCACGAGCACCCGATCCTTGTAGAGAACGGCGGCGCCGGTGATCTGTCCCTGCTTGTCGTGACGTCCTTCGGTTTTCCAGATCAGCGTTCCCGTGCTGGCGTCGACTGCATAGATCTGCGCGCGCGCGTCGCCGAAGATGAGGGCCTGCTTGCCGCCGCTGCCGAGCGCTCCGTAGGAAACGGATGAACGCAACGGTACGCCCGCATCGAATGCCCATTTGACGCAGGCCGTGCGCGTGTCCAGCGCCAGCAGCTTGCCGGCCTGTCCGGCGGAGTAGAACAACGTCGATCCGATGATGACGGGCGAGGCGCGCAGCGAGGTCGTCTTGGGAAAGGCGATGGCCCAGGCGAGTTCGAGTGTTTTGAGTTCCTTGCTGCCGAGGCCGGCTTGCGCAGCGCTGAGACGACGGCTGTTGCGATGGTCGGTGCCGAACATGGACAGCGCGACCGGTCGCGTCAGGTCCACGGCGCGCTGTTCCGGTTTGCACATCATCGCCGCGACCCAGTCGGTACTGCCGGCGTCCGGTGCGGCGAGATAGCCGATCAGCGGTGCGAGCTGATCTTTCGGCACGATGGCGGCCTGTTCGCGCATGACGCCTTCCGTCATGACTTGGCGCAGATTCTGTTCGCTCATCTGCTGCAGTGCCGAGAGCGCCGGCGCTCGCGTCGCGGGCTGGTTGTGACAGGCAGCGCAGTAGGTGTCGTACACCTTCCTGCCGGGATGATCCGGGCGCGCATCCTGCGCGTGAACCGACAGGGACAGCCCCAGCCCGACGAGGGCGCACTGCATCATCGTTATGGTTTTCATGGGGCGTTTTTCTACAAGAACACACCGCTGCGGTGAGACAAGAAAAGTCAGTACGGACAATGCTTGACGTTGCCAACGATAAACTCGCGGCCTGCTTACCGAGTCCGGAACCCACGGGGAAACCGCATGAATGATCGACTGAGACTGATAGGACTGCTGCAGGCGGGCAGCCTGGCGCTGACGCTGGCCGCGTCGGCAACGGCGTTCGCCGCGGAATGGTCCAAGCCGAAAGTGGCCGACGGTTACAAGGTGCCGCGGACCGCGGAGGGACGTCCCGATTTCCAGGGCAACTGGACCAATGCGTCGCTGACGTCGCTGGAACGCCCGGCGAAGTATGGTGATCGCCGGGTCATGACTGCCGACGAAGCGGCGGAGATCGAAGGCGGCGCCGCCAGGCACGTCGAGGAGAACGCGAAGCCGACCGATCCGACGCTGGGCATCCAGGATCTGCCGAAGGATTGCGGCTACGGTTTCAGCGGCACGAACTGCGGCTACAACAATTTCTGGGTCGATCGCGGCAGCCAGGTGACGCGCATCAATGGCGAACCGCGCACTTCGTTCATCGTGTATCCGGCCAACGGCCGTCTGCCGCCGATGCTGCCGGAAGCGCGCGCCCGCATGGCCGCCAAGTCGGCCGCGTTCCGCAAGGGCGCCGGCCCCGTGGATGGCCCGGAAATCCGCTCGCTCGGCGAGCGCTGCCTCATGTCCTTCGGTTCCAGCGCGGGTCCGCCGATGACGCCGCAGATGTACAACAACACCTACACCATCGTGCAGAACAAGGACACGATGATGATCCTGGTGGAGATGGTTCACGACACACGCATCGTCAAGCTCGATGGCAAGCGCGCGCCGGACAACATCAAGAAGTGGATGGGCGATTCCGTCGGCAGCTGGGAGGGCGATACGCTGGTGGTCGAGACGGTGAACCTGCATCCACAGCAGTCGATCCGCGGTGCCAACGAGAATGTGAAGATCACCGAGCGCCTCACGCGCATCGCAGCTGATCAGATTCTCTACCAGTTCAAGGTGGAAGATCCGACCGTCTGGGGCGAGCCGTGGATGGGCGAGGAGATCATGAGCGCTACCAACGAGAAGCTCTACGAATACGCCTGCCATGAAGGCAACTACGCACTGCCGGGCATCCTGGCGGGCGCGCGCGAGGAAGAACGCGTCGCGGCCGAGCAGGGTAGAGAGGTCAAGAAAAAGTCGGCCCGCGAGATCGAAGAGGAATTGAAGGGCGAGTAATCGCCATCAGCGCTGTTTGAGCGACAGGCGCGGCCCGGGCAACTGGGCCGCGCCTTTTTTCCATGTGCAGAAAAGCAGAAGAGTCAGGG
>CAYWHG010000302.1:0-3214 GCA_964457865.1 uncultured Steroidobacter sp. | reverse complement strand
TGTCGATCAGCACCGGCACCGTGCCCTTCGGCGAAGCGCTCAGCATCGCCGCCGGCTTGTTCCTCAGCGCGATCTCGCGCAACTCACATGCCTGACCGCTCGCATCGAGCGCGAGGCGTGCGCGCATGGCGTACGGACAGCGGCGAAACGAATACAGGACGGGCAGCATGAGAGCCTGCCTACGCCGTGACGTAGCCGCCGTCGACCGGCAGCGCGACGCCGGTGATCAATGACGATTCTTCGCTCGCGAAAAACAGGGCCGCATTGGCGAGTTCGCTGGCGAGACCCCAGCGTCCCATCGGCACGCCCGGCGGCGACGGCGTGTCGGGCGGCGGCACGGGATGCACCAGGGATTGCTTGACCAGGCCCGTCCAGGTGTAACCGGGGCAGATGCAGTTCGCGCGGATCCTGCGCTCCGCATAGTCGAGCGCCGCGCACTTGGTCATCTGGATGACGCCGCCCTTCGCGGCGCCATAGATGCTGTGGTGTTTCCAGCCGACGAGGCCCACCGCGGAAGCCGTGTTGACGATCGAACCGCCGCCGGTGCGCAGCATGGAAATGATTCCGTACTTCATGCCGTAGAACACGCCCTTGAGATTGACGGCATGCACGACGTCGAAATTTTCTTCGGTCTGTTCGTGCAGCGGCATCATCGGCCCGCCGAAGCCGGCGTTGTTGCACAGCACGTCGAGCCGGCCGAACGTTTTCTCGGCGGTTTCGATCATGTGCTGCACCTGTTCGCTCACGCCGACATCGACATGCACGGCGACCGCAGCCTTGCCGATACTCGCGGCGACTTCAGCCTCCTTGCCGCTGCGGTCCGCGCAGACGATTTTCGCGCCTTCGCGGGCGAAGGTTTCTGCGATGGACTTGCCGATGCCCGAGCCCGCGCCGGTGATCACCGCGACCTTGCCTTCCAGTCGTCCCACGGTCTTCGCCTCCAGTTTGAACGTGAAGTTCGAGTGTGGCGCAAAAGTGCGGGAGCTGCGAAGCGAGATTTCCCTGCGAAAAAGCCCTGATTCTTTTCGCGACGCGCATTTCTCTTTTCACGACAGCGACGGCAGGTCGGCGGGCATCGATCAAGTCGTGACAAGCAGCGCTTGCAGACCCGGGCCGGGAACGGCATTTTCCGGGTCTCGGATTCGAAGCGACGGGGGAGCCAGTGAGTCTGAAGACGCCAGTGAGTCTGAAGACGCCAGTGCGTCTGAAGACGATAGTGCAGCGCAATGCAGGCGATGAGGGCTTCGACCTCGTCCATGCCAATCTGCTGCGTTACTTTCCGGAACTGGTGGCGGAGCTGAGCGGCGATCCCGCGGCGCTGATGCAGCAGGTCGGCGTTGACCCCGAGGCGCTGGATCATGGCGCATCGGGACTCAGCTATCGCGCCTGGATCCTGCTGCTGGAGCAGGCCGCGAGCGAACTGCGCTGTGCCGATTTCGGCCTGCGATTGGCGCGCCGGCAGGGCGGCCGGGTCTTCGGACAGATGGGCGTCGTGATGAAGAACTCGCCGACGCTCGGTGACGCCATCGACTACGTTGCCGAGCATTTCTTCGTCCACAGCCTGGCGGCGCAGATGCATCGCGTGCGCGATCCGGCGCGACAGACCCTGTTTCTCGGTCACGAGATCCTGGTCGATCGCCTGCCGCACAAGCGCCAGGTCGTCGAGCAGGCGCTGCTGCTCGGACATCTGAATGCCCTGGAGATCACCGGCGGTCGTGCGCGGGTGCGCGAGGTCCGCTTCCGTCATCAGCCGCTGTCGCCGCGCAGTACCTATCGTGCGTATTTCGGCTGCAACGTGCGTTTCGATCAGAGCGAAGACGGGGTGGTCTTCGCCGAACGCGATCTGCGTTGCCCCATCGTCGACCCGGATCAGAGTCTTTATGCGTCGGCGACCTCGTTCATCGAGCGGCGCTTCCCGCCCGCTTCGCCCCCGCTGCACGCGCAGGTGCGCGCGCTCATCCTGCGATTGATGGAAACGGACGACTGCAGCAACGAACGTGTCTGCGTCGAACTCGGTGTGCATCCGCGCACGCTGCATCGGCGCCTCAGAAGCGAGGGACGGTCGTTCGAAGGCATCAGGGACGAGGTGCGTCGCGACGTGGCCCTGCGCTATCTCCAGGAAACCGATCACGCACTGACCTTCATCGCGGACAAGCTCGGCTATGCCGAACAATCGGTGCTGACCCGCAGTTGCATCCGCTGGTTCGCTGCCTGTCCGAGCGAAGTACGCGCGCGCGCCTTGCGCCGGGTGGCGTGACGACTGTCGGCAGCTGTCAAGCAGTCGCATCCTCCGTCTGGGACATTCAAGCTCTTTCCCGCTTCTCCACCGCAGGAGGGTCCGCGTGGGCACGCTTACAGGTCAGGTCGCAGTCGTCACCGGTGCCAGCCGCGGCATTGGCAAGGGCATCGCACTCGCGCTTGCGAATGAGGGCGCCACCGTCTATGTCACCGGCCGCACGGTCACGCCGGGTTCCTATCCGCTGCCCGGCACCGTCGGCGAAACGGCCGCGGAGGTCACGCGCCGCGGCGGCAAGGGCATCGCCGTGCAGGTCGATCACGCACAGGACGAGCAGGTGGCGGCACTGTTCGAACAGGTGAAGCGCGAGCAGGGCCGCCTCGACCTCCTGGTCAACAACGCCTTCTCGCTGCCGGAAGACCTGACCGAACCGCGGCCGTTCTGGGACAAGCCGCTCTCCAACTGGGAGATGGTCGATGTTGGCGTGCGCTCGAATTTCATCGCGGCGTGGCACGCATCCCATCTGATGGTGCCGCAGAAGTCCGGTCTCATCGTCGCCATCTCGGGCTATGTCGGCGTCACCTACACCTACGGCGTCGTCTTCGGCACCTGCAAGTCCGCCGTCGATCGCATGGCGCGCGACATGGCGATCGAACTCAAACCGCACAACGTCGCCTCGCTGTCGCTGTGGCAGGGACTCACGCTCACCGAGCGCGCCGAGCGCAACCTGGAACGCAACCCTGCCATGAAGCAGCAGGTCGTCACCAATCCGTCCATCGGTTGCTCGCCCGAATTCCCGGGCCGCGTGATCACGGCGCTGGCCACCGACCCGAATCTCATGAAACGCTCGGGCGGTACCTTCATCACCGCCGAAGTCGCACAGGACTACGGCATCACCGACATCGACGGCAAGGTGATTCCGTCGCTGCGTGCGCAGCGCGGCGCGCCGATCTGGTCGCCGGTGTGAGGAAGCTTTCA
>CAYWHG010000301.1:0-3241 GCA_964457865.1 uncultured Steroidobacter sp. | reverse complement strand
CGGTGGTGAATCGCGATGCGCGGCTGCACGCCATCGTGCTCGATACGTCGCTGTCCATGCAGTACGGCGATCGCTGGCAGCGCGCGCTCGACGAAGCGCGCGCGATCATCGACGGCGCCGGCCCCGGCGATCAGCTGCTGCTGGTCGATGCCGCCGGCCGCCGCATCCAGGTCGTGCACGATACCGTCGCCGCAAACCAGCGCGAGATCGTGCGCGTCGCGCTGGCGGAATTGCGGCCCGGCAACGAACGACTCGACTATGGACTGCTGATGTCCACATCGAGTGCCTGGCTCGGCACGGCGCGACTGCCGGTGGAACTGCACCTGATCTCGGATCTGCAGCAGTCGGCGACGCCGCTGCGCTTCGCCGATCTCGAACCGCCGGCGGGCGTGCGGACCGTGTTCCACGATGTCGGCACGACGCCGGCGCAGAACACCTTCATCGACGACGTGCAGCGCGAGGGCGCGAACGAGGTGGCCGTCAGCGTGCGCTCGTCGGCGACGACGGTGCTGAAACTCGAAGCGGTGCTCGCCATCGACGGCAATGACGTGGCGCGGCGTCCGTTGCGCATCGGTCCGGCAACGCTGCTGCCGGGGCTGCGCGAGGGCGAAGGCAGTCCGCCGCCCGATCTGTTGACGCAGGCGGCGCAGGGCGAACTCGCGCTGGCGCAGGCGCGCGTGCTGCTGCCGCTGCCGGAACTCGGCACCAGCACGCATCGCATGGAAGTGCGGCTGGAACCGCACGACGCGCTGCCGCTGGACGATCGGCACTTCGCCCTGCTGGAACGCGATCAGCCGCGCGTGCTGGTGGTGTCGCGCACGCAGGAAGCGGATGACGCCGTGTACGCTGCGGCCGCCATCGGCTCGCTGCCGGCGCCGCGCCTCGACACCGAACGGCGCGCCGCGCGCGAGATCGAGGGCCGCAACCTGCAGCCGTATGCCGCCATCGTCGTCACCGACATGGCAGCGCTCAGCAGCGCGACCGGCACGCGCATCGAAGACTACGTCCGCGCCGGCGGCGCCGCGCTCGTCATGCTCGGACCGGGCATCGGCGAACAGCGCACCGGCGTACTGGCGGGATTGACGCTACGCAGTGTGGTCGCAAAACCCACGCGGGTGTCGCAGGTGGACACGAGTCATCCGGCGCTGCGCAGCGCCGAGGGCTGGCAGGACGTGCATTTTCTGCGCTACCTGCAGGTCGTGCCCGCCGCGCAGGACAAGACACTGATCGCGTTGCAGGACGGCGCGCCACTGCTGATCGAACGCAGCCTCGGCGCGGGACGGCTGCTGGTATTGACCACGCCGCTGGTGCGCGACTGGAACGATCTGGCCACGCATCCGCTGTTCGTGAATTTCATGGCGCAGGCTACGCACTGGCTGACGGGCGCAGGTGCAGCGACGGCGAGTGCGCGGGTCGGTTCGGTGGTCATGACCGGATTGACCGCCGCACAGGGCGGGCAGATATTCGACCCGCAGGGCCGGCGCGTGCTGAGCCTCGATGAGACCGCCAGCGCCGACCGCCTGATTCCCGAGCAGACCGGGTTCTATGAAATTCGTACCTCAGCTGGCGCCAGGTGGCTCGCCGTGAACAGCGACATCCGCGAATCGAATCTGGCACGACTGTCGGAGCGCAGCCGGCAGCGCTGGCTGCAGTTGCAGCGTCCGCTGCGGGCTGGCGCCACGCCGGAGGCAGCGACGAGTCCGGCGACACCGGCACGCACCACCTTCGGCTACTGGCTGCTGATGCTGGCGATGTTGCTGGCAGCGGCGCAGATCCTCGCCGCGAATCATTTCCTGGCCGTGCGTCGCGAGGTGCCGCGATGACGGCCGGTGCACGACTGGAGCTCTACCTCGACGCGCTGCGGCGGCGCATCCGTTCCTTCATATATATGCGTGCCGCGGCGGTGGCGAGCGGCGGCGCCTTCGTCCTGCTGCTCGCGTTCGTGTGGTTCCTGCAGCGCGATGGATTCACGGCGGATCTGGCGCTGGCCGGCCGCATCGCATTGATTGCGACTTTTGTTTGTGTGGCGGCGGCACTGGTGCTGCTGCCGCTGCGACAGCTGCGGCGCAATGACGGCGCCATGGAATTCGAACGCCGGCTGCCGGCGCAGGGCGGTCGCATCCGCACGTATCTCGATGCACGCCGCCGCGCAGCGCAGGGCGAGATTTCGCCGCTCACCGAACTGCTGGCCGCCGATGCATTGCACGATCAGCGCGCGATACCGGCACGCGCCGCCATTCCCGATTCGCGGTTCTGGCTGAACGCCGGGATCGTGGGCGCTGTTGCGATGGCGCTCGCCGCCCTGCTGTGGATCGGGCCGTCGTACTGGGGTTACGGCAGTCGCCATCTGTTGCTCGGCACGGCCGTGCCGCGCGAGGCCGTGCCGCTGCGACGCATCGCGGTCGCGCCCGGCGATGTCACGGTCCGCCGCAACAGCGACCTGACCATTCGCGCATCGATCGAGGGCTTCGCGCCCGATCACGCCCAGGTGCTGGTGCGGTTCGACGACCAGCAGACCTGGGAACGCGCGCCCATGCAGATCGTGCAGGATGGCGACGACGTCCACTGGGAGTTCAAGCTGTTCGCGCTGCGCGGGCCGCTGCACTACTACGTCATCGCGCAGGACCGGCGCGGCGAGGAACGCAGCAGCGAACACGGTGTGGGCGTGGTCGATCTGCCGAAGATCGAACGCATGCGGCTGACGTATCGCTATCCGCGCTGGACGGATCTGCCGTCGCACACCGAGGAAGTCGCGCGCGATATCCGCGCCGTTGCCGACACGCGCGTCGACGTGGAAGTGATTGCGAGCGCGCCGCTGCAGGCACCGGTGATCGTCGTCGACGGCAAGCCGGCGACCATGCAGCCCACGACGAACGGCAGCACCGGCACCATCGAAGTCGCGCGGCCGGCGAGTTATCACATCGCCGCGCGCGTCATGGATGAACTGGTGACACTGACCGACGACTATCGCATCGAGATCGTCGATGACCAGAAGCCGACCATCGAGATCCGCAAGCCCGGCCGCGACTGGCGTGCGACCAGCATCGAGGAAGTGCCGGTCGCCGTGCAGGCGCAGGACGATTTCCGTCTGCAGCAGGTCGAGCTGCGCTACTCGGTGAACGGCGGCGAAGAAAAAGCGCGCCGCATTGCCGCGGGGCAGAAGCAGGCCGACATCGAGTCGCTGCTGCGCATGGAAGAACTCGGCCAGGAACAGCGCGGCGAGTCGCAGGGCGAGCTGCTG
>CAYWHG010000300.1:2040-3251 GCA_964457865.1 uncultured Steroidobacter sp. | reverse complement strand
CTCTGCATGCGCTGGCTCATGCCGATGCCGGTCTTGCCGGCGATGACGGCGGGAATCCAGCCACCGCTCGGCGTCACGGAAACGACCCAGCCTTCCTTGTCGGCGGCTTCCACGCTGGTCGTGCCGAGACGGAACGTACGATCGAATTCGGCGACCGTGATCGGACTCCATTGCGCCGGCGGTGTCTTGCCCGGCACCGGCTTCACCGTGCGCCACTTCTGCAGTTGTTCCTTGAAGGGATTGGTGGCGTTCTGGAACGGATACGGATCGCCGGGGCGAATGTCGGGATCGTTATGATCGGGGCGCACGAGCTTCGCGCGCTCGCGGGCATAGTCCTTCGACAACAGCCCGCGGATCGGCTCCTCGGGCGGGAAGCGCGGATCGCCGTAATAGAAGTCGCGATCGGCGAACGCCAGGTTCATCGACTGGTACAGCGTGTGGATGTAGCGCGAGCTGTTGTAGCCCATCGACTTGAGGTCGAAGTTCTCCAGGATGTTCAGCGCCTGCAGCATCGATGGACCTTGCACCCAGGTCGTGAGCTTGTAGACATCGATGCCGCGGTAGTTCGTCGTCTCGGGCGCTTCCAGATACACCTGCCAGTTGGCGAGATCTTCCGGCGTATGCAGACCGCCGAGTTCGCGCGAGCCGCGCGAGAATTCCTTCGCGATATCTCCTTTATAGAAGCGGTCGTAGGCGGCCATGATCGCGTCCTTGCGCGACTTGCCCGCCTGGAGCGCGGCCGCTTCCGTCTCGACCAGCTTGCGCAATGTCGAGGCGAGTTCCGGCTGCCGGAAGATTTCGCCCGCCACCGGTGCGGCACGTCCCTTGAACGCGGGATCGCCATCGTGCACGAGGAAGGTCTTCTTCGACTCGGGCCACTTGCGCAGCTCGTCCTTCCATTTCTCGATCGTGTTGGCCGCCTGTTCTTCGATCGGATAGCCATCTGCCATCTCGATCGCGGGTGCCAGCACTTCCGCAAGGCTGAGCTTTCCGTACTCCGCGAGCATCACCATGATGCCGCCGGGCGTTCCCGGCGTGACCGCCGCGAGCGGCCCGAATTCCGGCGGATAGTCGTAACCCTTCTTCTTGAAGAACTCCGGCGTCGCGCCGGTCGGCGCAACACCCAATGCATTCACGCCGATGACCTTGCCCGTGTGCGGGTTGTAGATGAGTGCCTGCGTCTCGCCGCCCCAGCCGAGCGTGTCCCACAT
>CAYWHG010000300.1:0-1940 GCA_964457865.1 uncultured Steroidobacter sp. | reverse complement strand
GACGAGGTCTCTGCTCGTGTGCTGGCGAGCATAGTGACATCCATAAAACGCCCGCGTCATCCATGAAATGAGCGTGTTTTGATGATTTATCCATAAAATCGCCGCTTCAGGGTGGCAGCTCGAAGAACCTGACTGGGTTCGGCATCATACGTTTCACCCGACAACTGCAGCTTCACTGGGGGACGACCGTCATCATGAGCGACATCATTCTGCATCACTATCCCACCTCGCCCTTCGCCGAGAAGGTGCGGGTGGCGCTCGGCATCAAGGGGCTGGCGTGGCGCTCCGTGATCATTCCCATGATCATGCCGAAGCCGGACCTGATGCCGCTTACCGGCGGCTATCGCAAGACGCCGGTGATGCAGATCGGCGCCGACATCTATTGCGACTCGCAATGCATCCTGCGCGAACTGGAGCGGCGGTTTCCCGAACCCAGCCTGTACGCCGGTACGGATGCAGGCACGGCGAATGCGCTGGCGTTCTGGCACGACCGCAACTTGTTCATGCCCGCGGTTGGACTCGCATTCGGCAGCCGTACCCTGGAAGACCTGCCGCCGGCATTCTTTGAAGATCGCGCCAGGATGTCGGGTCGGCCCCTGGACATCGCAAAGTTGCGCGCGGCCGCGCCGATATTCGTCGATCAGCTGCGCACACAGTGGGTGTGGTTCGATCAGATGCTCGCCGATGGACGACCGTTCCTGCAGGGCCAGCAGCCGACGCTGGTCGATTGCGCGGTCTACAACCCGTGCTGGTTCGTTCGCCGCAATTGCGGCGCTGCTGCGCCGCCCTTCACCGAGTTCCCGCGACTGGTCGCATGGATGGAACGAATGGAACAGATCGGTCACGGCAAACCTGCTGCACTCGATGCGAAGGAAGCGCTCGCGATTGCGAAGGCAGCGACACCGCAGGCAGCAGCGCATATCGATGCGAATGAACCGCTCGGTCGCAAGCCCGGGATGAAACTGGAAATCGCACCGGACGACACAGGCAAGGAACCGGTGGTCGGGGAACTGCTGTCGATCTCGCCCGAGGAAGTGGTGATCCGCCGCGAAGATCCGCTGGTCGGCGAGGTCGCGGTGCATTTTCCGCGGACGGGGTTTGTGATCAAGGCGGTGTGAGTATTGCGTCATCCCCGCGCAGGCGGGGATGACGGACCTACTTTACTCCGCCGCTTCGAGCGCCTTCTTGCGCGCCGCTTCAAACTCATCGCCCGCCACCCAGGTCGGCATGGCATCGGCATTGGCGACATTGAGGCCGGTCCAGAAGCCGAGCTGGGCGTCTTCGATCATGCCTTCGAAGTTCCAGCTGTCGTTGATCTCGTCCGACGGCTGGTGATAGCTGGTCTTTTCATACGCTTCCCGCTGCTCGCGGCCCCAGCCTTCGGGCTGGCCGATGAAGTTCGTGCCGCTGCCGGTGTAGAGCGCGGGCACGCCGATCTTGGCGAAGTTGAACTGGTCGGAACGATAGAAGCTGCCGCGATCCGGGAACTGGTCGGCCAGCACGGTGCGGCCCTGCGTGGCGGCGACTGCTTCGAGCACGGCATCGAGCGATGACTTGCCCTTGCCGATGTAGGTCACATCTTTCGTGCGGCCCCAGATGTTGCCGCTGTCGAAATTGATGTTCGCGGCGATCTTGCCGGGCGGCATGGTCGGATGTTCGGCGAAATACTTCGAGCCCAGCAGGCCCTGCTCTTCGGCGGCCACGAACAGCAGCATCACCGAGCGCCGCGGCGGCGTCGGCAGCGCCTTGAACGCCTTGCCGATGCCGAGAATCATCGCGGTGCCGGAGGCATTGTCCATTGCGCCGTTGTAGATGGTGTCGCCGTTCTGGTCCGGCGCGCCGATGCCGAGATGGTCGTGATGCGCCGTGTAGATGACGTATTCGCTCGCGAGCTGCGGATCGCTGCCCTTCAACACGCCGTAGACATTGGCGGTGGTCGA
>CAYWHG010000299.1:0-3348 GCA_964457865.1 uncultured Steroidobacter sp. | reverse complement strand
CGGCTCTCGCGCATCGATGCTCAGTTGCAGCACGGGAATCTGCGCCTGCGGATACAGGTGGACGAGCACCGACCAGGTGCCGTGATCGAGACCCCACTGCTCATCCGCCGGCACGGGCAGCGGCTGCAGCACTTCCTGGACGCGTCGTGCGATCTCCGGACTGCCAGGCGCCGGATAGTTCTGGGCAAACAGTTCGGGCGGAAAGCCGTAGAAATCATGGATGGTGCGCGGGTGCTCCATCGCGGTCACGGCGGTGCTGTCGGTGTACCAGTGGGCGGAGACGGCGAGGATCGCGCGCGGCGTCGGCAGGGATGCTCCCAGCTTCCGCCACGCACTCGTATGCGCGTTTACTTCCAATGCATTCATCGGGCTGCCGTGGCCGATGAAGACGGTCGGCATGCGCTGTGTACTCATGCCGATGTTCTACCAGCGCCGGCGACACGGATAAATACGCGGAGGGAATCGCAGTTATTCGTGCTGCGGTGGCATGCGGCCGTGAGCGCCGGAGTGTCATGAAAGAGGAAGAAAGACAGTCCTTATCTCCGTGTCCTCCGTGATCTCCGTGTGAAACCTCTTACTCCGGAATCACGCTCACCCGCACCGACAGCCGATGCTGGCCGCCGCCGACGATGACGCCGCGCAGCGGCGAGACATCGGAGAAGTCGCGGCCCCAGGCCACGGTGATGTGATCCGTATCGGCGCGCACGCCGTTGGTCGGATCGAATTCGATCCAGCCGGACACCGGGCAGTAGACCGACACCCAGGCATGCGAGGCATCGGCGCCGACGAGCGTCTCGGCGCCCGGTGCGGGCACGGTGCGCAGATAGCCGCTGACGTAGCGGGCGGCCAGGCCGCGCGAACGCAGGCACGCGATCATGAGATGCGCGTAGTCCTGGCAGACGCCGCGACGCGTCTCCAGCACATCCATCAACGACGTGGAGACCGTGGTTTCCCCCGGCGCGTAAGTCATCTCGTCGTGCAGCTTGTGCATCAGGCGATCCGCGCAGTCGAGCACGGTGCGTCCGGCGGGAAAGCATTCCTGCGCGAAGTCGTTGAACGCCTGCTTGATGCGCACGTGCGGCGACTCTGCGCGGAAGCGCATGGCTTCGAGGCGATCCGCTCCCGGCGGACGGCCCGAATAGGCCAGCACGCCGCGCACGCGTTCCCAGGCTTCGCTCTTCAGTTCCCGATCCGCGCGGCTGTACACCTGCACGGCCATCTCGGCGGTGACATCGAGCTGGTTGTGCACGCGATCGAACTCCAGGCGCGTCACCGGATTGCCGAAGGCGTCGACATCGTCGCGACTGCGCGCGGGCGGCGGATCGATGACGATGCTGTGCTGCGAACAGGTCTGCCGCTCGGTCTTGCGCGGCGCGAGATGCAGCAACTGATGCGAGTGCACGACGTCGCCGCTGTAGGTGTACGAGGTCTGATGCCGGACCTTGTAGGTCGCGCTCATGCCGCCACCACCTGCAGATCGCCGTCGGTATGCGAGAAGTGTCGCATCGACAGCCGATCCGAGAGATCGGTCGCGGCGCCGGCCAGCGAGAGCAGGCGCTGCGCGAACGCCTGGCGCGCGGCGATCGCGGTGTAGCCTGCGCCTTCGAGCACGCCCAGATCGATCTCGTCGATTTCCGCGACGGCTGGGTCGAAGCATTCGTCGGGCGCGATGCCGCCGGACAGACGCAGATGATTCAGTACCGCGCGGATCTCGGCGCACTGGAAACCCAGGCCGCGCGGATTCTGCGCGTCGCGGGTCAGCAGGTGCAGCACCGGCGTGAGTCGCGCGCTCTCCAGGTTGCGCGTTCGGTACGCGACCGTGCTGCCGGCGATCTCCAGCCACCATTCCAGTTCGCTGCGCGAGGGCGTGGCCGCAATCGCCAGACGCAGGCCGAACAGCGACGACAAAAACTGCACCCGCTCCAGCCGCCGGCCCAGCACCAGCAGCCGCCAGCCGTCGTCCTGCGTCATGTCGTCGAGCGCGAAGCCGGCCAGACCCGACAGCGCCAGCACCAGGCGATCGAGCGCTTCGCGCGCATCGGCACGGCTGGAAGCGGATTCGTGGTACTGGCGCTGCAACACGCCGATGGCGCGCCAGTGCTCGGCCGACAGGCGGCTGCGGGCCTGCGTCGCCGACCATTCGAGCCGGCGCAGATCGGCCGCGAGTCCGGAAGGATTCGTGGTGTCGAACAGGCTCGCGGTCAGATCCGACTTTTCCGCCAGCACGCCGAAGTGCGCGCAGCCGTTGATGGCGTGCTTCCAGGTTTCCGAGCGCGTGTCGAGCGCCAGCGTCGCCCGCGCGAGCCGCGCCTTGTCTTCGCAGCGGCCGGCGTAGCGGCCCATCCAGAACAGGTTCTCCACCAGTCGCGACGGCAGGTCCTCGTTGCGGCCGCGCCGCCGCTGCGCCGGCACGGGTGTGTCGCTGTCATCGCCCACACCGTCGGCAGCCATGACCCAGATGTCCTTGCTGCCGCCACCGCGCTGATTCGAGACCACATCCGCGGACGCGTCCGGCGCGATGCGCGCGAGTCCGCCCGGCATGACCCGGTAGCCGTTCGGCGTCGCCACCGCGTAGACGCGGATCGCGAGTGGCCGTGCGGCGAGTCCGTTCGGCCCCCAGGCCGGCGACTGCGACAGCGCCACCCGCTCCTGCGCGACGTAGGCATACGACCGCGAACGCAGCCGCGCGATCAGCGCCGCCTTCGCCTTGCGATCCAGCGTGCGCGCGAACACCGGCTCGAATCGCTGGTTGGGAAACGCCGGCTTGATCACAAGCTGATCGAGATTCGCGATGACGTGTTCGAGCGCCGGCCGCTCGCCGCACCACCAGGTCGCGACCGACGGCAGCGCCAGCGTCTCGTTGCCCAGCCAGTCGGCGATCGGCGGCAGGAAGCCGAGCCAGCTCGCCGATTCCAGCACGCCGCTGCCGAGCGCATTGGCCAGCACGACGCGGCCGGCGCGCACCACCTGCAGCAGTCCCGGCACGCCCAGGGCCGAATCCGCACGCAGTTCGGCGGGGTCGCAGAAATCATCGTCGAGCCGGCGCAGTACGGCATGCACGCGACGCAGTCCGGCGAAAGTCTTGAGATAGAGCGTGTCGCCACGCACGGTGAGATCCGCGCCCTCGACCAGCGACAGACCGAGTTGCCGCGCCAGGTACGCATGTTCGAAATAGGTTTCGTTGAACGGGCCGGGCGTCAGCACCACCGCGAGCGGCGCTTCGTCTTCCTCGACCTGGCTCAGCAACTGTTCGCGCAGCGTCGCGAAAAAACTTCCCGGCGAGCGCACGCGCAGATCGTCGAGCGCCTGCGGAAACACGCGCGAGACGATGCGCCGGTTTTCCAGCGC
>CAYWHG010000298.1:0-3404 GCA_964457865.1 uncultured Steroidobacter sp. | reverse complement strand
TTCCTGCTGCAAGCTTGCGCGCGATCACGATGGCCGCGATGCACGGGATCTGTGGGCCGTGACCGGCGCGCGCGGTCAGTAGCCAGCGCAGTCGCAACGGTCGGCCGTCGGTGCTGCCGGTGATCGTGATGTGCATGCCGCCCGCGTCGCTGCCGAAACGCATCAACGACTCGCTGGCTGCGCGCAGAAATTTTCCTGCCGGGCGCCAGTTGCCGACGAGACCGCAGCGCGCCAGCCACGACATGAGCCACAGACTCCACTGGATCGTGCGCAATTCGAGGCCGGCGTGAAATTTCACGGCATCGGTGACGCCGTAGCGTTGCGGGAACAGCGACAGATCCGGCACGTCGCAATTGGCGAACCAGCGCCAGCCGAGTTGCGGATAGAACACGCGATGCTGATCCTGCCAGCCGTAGACGCGTTGCCAGCGTCCCTGCTGCCAGCGCTCGAACGGCTTGCCGCAATAGCTCAGCACGGATTCCACCGTCGACAGTCCGCGCGGCGTGCGATTGCCCGGCGTGATGCCGATGGCGATGCTCTCGATGACATCGAAACGATTGCGACAGCGATCGAGCACGGCCGACGACAGGGCGGGCACGGTGCTGGCGCCGCTCACGATCAGCACGTTGCGTTCGCGGGCGGCCGCATCGAGTGCCGTGATGCCTGTGACGAACGCGCGCCCATCGGCGAGATCGATGTAATGGGCACCGGCATCGATGCAGGCCCGCGCCACTTCATAGGACTGTCCCTGAAAGGGACCCGCCGTATGGATCACGAGATCGACGCCGTGGCGACGCAGGAAGTCCGCAAGCTGCGGATCGTGCGCATCGAGACACGCACCTTCGACGCAGGCTGCCGCATCGTGCAGCAAAGCCGCTGCCTCCCGGGCACGTGCAGCATCCCTGCCGGCGATCAGCAGATGACAAAGCGCATCGGTTGCCAAGGCGGCAACGATGCGCGCGCCGAAGTTTCCGTAACCGCCGAGCACGAGAATTCGATAGGCCGGCTCCCGACTCATGGCTACAATACTGGCCTCACATGACCCCCGACAACGACAAGCGCGACGCGACCGATACTACCGATTTCGGCTACCAGCAGGTGCCGAAGACGGAGAAGGCCGCGCGCGTCCGTGCCGTCTTCGAATCGGTTGCAGGCAACTACAACCTGATGAACGACCTGATGTCGGGTGGCGCCCATCGGCTGTGGAAACGATTCACGCTGTCGCAGACCGGTCTGCGTCCGGGGCAGCGCGCACTGGACGTCGCGGGCGGCACCGGCGACATCGCCGCAGGGATGTCGAAGCAGGTCGGCAGCAGCGGGTTTGTCGTGCTGTCGGACATCAACGCCGCCATGCTCGCCGAAGGTCGCGATGCGCTGACCGACCGCGGCATCATCGGCAATGTCCGCTACGCACTGGCGAATGCCGAATGCCTGCCGTTCCCCGATGCGAGCTTCGATTGCGTGACGATCGGCTTCGGCCTGCGCAACGTGACCGACAAGCAGAAGGCGCTGCGCTCCATGGCCCGCGTGCTGAAACCGGGCGGCCAGTTGATGGTGCTGGAGTTCTCGCATCCGGTGGCGCCCGGCCTCAAGCCGATCTACGACCGCTATTCGTTCTCCGTGCTGCCGTGGCTTGGCAAAGTCGTCGCCAAGGACGAAGCGAGCTACCGCTATCTGGCGGAATCCATTCGACGCTTCCCCGATCAGCCGACGCTGCAGTCGATGATGGAACAGGCCGGGCTCGAGCAGTGCCGCTATCACAATCTGACGGGCGGCATCGTGGCGCTGCACAGGGGCTATCGCCTGTGAGAGGGGATGGTGATCAAGGGGGTAGGGGGTAGTCAGAAGGTAAACGCCACTACCCCGGCAGCCGTTCTCCCACAACCCCCTATCCCCAATGTCACTTACTTAACGAGCTGACGGTTGACAGTTGGCGGTTGACGGCCAGAAAAATGCCTTCCTTTCCGACCGTCAACCGTCAACGGACAACTGTCAACCCGCTTAACTAAGCGCCATTGCCCCTATCCCCTGATCACTACACCCTTCCCCATGCGCCTGACTCCCCTCGAATCCATCCTCAACCGCAACATCGCCGCGTCCGCGACGGCGCGGGGTCTGTGCACTCGTCTCGCCGGCAAGGTGCTGGCGATCCGTTTCACCGGACTGCCGCTCAGCATCCAGTTCGAATCCGACGGCGAGCGCATGAAGCTCGATACGACGACGAGCGACACGCCGAGCGCCGCGCTCACGGGCACGCCGCTGTCGCTGCTGCAACTGGCCAGCCCGCGTCCCGAAGCGGTGCTGCGCACCGGCGCAGTTCACATCGAGGGCGATGCGGAAGTCGCGCAGACCTTCAGCGAACTGCTGAAGCACGCAAGGCCGGACCTCGAAGAAGAACTCTCGCGCGTCGTCGGCGACGTCGCCGCCCATCAGGTCGGCAATGCGGCACGCGCGGCGCTGGATTTCGGCCGCCGTACTGCGGACACGCTCCGGCAGAACGTGGCCGAGTACCTGCAGGAAGAAGGCCGCGACCTGCCGACGCGCGTCGAGGCCGACGAGTTCATCGCCGGCGTCGACAGGCTGCGCGACGACGTCGATCGACTGGAAGCGCGGCTGGCGCGCCTGGAACGACAGGGATCCTGATCACCCATCATGCGACTGCGCGTTCTCACCCGGCTGATCGAAATCCAGCGCGTGCTCGTACGGCACGGCCTCGACGAGATCATTCTCGCGACGCACCTGTTCCGGCCGATCCGTTTCGCCTTCTATCTTCTGCCCGCCACCTGGTTCCGGCGCGCCAACAACGCGCCGCGCGGCGAGCGGCTGCGCCAGGCGCTGGAAGAACTCGGCCCCATCTTCATGAAGTTCGGCCAGACGCTGTCGACGCGCCGCGATCTGCTGCCGCGCGACATCGCCGACGAACTGGAGAAGCTGCAGGACGAGGTGCCGCCCTTCCCGGGCGAGCAGGCCCGGGCCATGGCCGAGGCCGCGCTGGAACGACCGCTGAGCGAAGTGTTCGCGCGCTTCGATCAGGAACCGCTCGCCGCCGCTACCATCGCACAGGTCCACACCGCGCAGCTTCAGGACGGCAAGGAAGTCGTGGTCAAGATCGTGCGGCCGAACATCCGCGCGCAGATCGAACTCGACGTCGAAGTCATGTACGCGCTGGCACGCCTGGCGAATCGTTACTGGTCGCAGGCGCCGCGGCTGCGACCGGTGGAACTGGTGCGCGAGTACGAAAAGACGGTTCTCGACGAGTTGAACCTGATGCGCGAAGCCGGCAACGCGACGCAGCTGCGGCGCAACTTCGCCGATTCACGGCTGCTGTATGTTCCGGAAGTCTACTGGGACTACTGCCGCAAGAACGTCATGGTGATGGAACGCGTGCACGGCGTGCTCATCAA
>CAYWHG010000297.1:0-3417 GCA_964457865.1 uncultured Steroidobacter sp. | reverse complement strand
GCCGTCCACCGGTTCGCCGAGCGCGAACATCTGGAAGGCACGCGCATGACCGATGCGTGCGGGAATGAGCCAGCTGGAGGCGGCTTCCGGCACCAGGGCGAGATTCACGAAAGGCGTCGAAAGCTTGGCGTTCTCGGCGACATACACGAGATCGCAATGCATCAGCATCGTGACGCCGATACCGACTGCGAATCCCTGGACCGCCGCGATGTAGGGCTTCTCGCCGCGTGCCAGCGCATTCAGGAACAGATGCGACTTCATGTCGCTGCGTGCCAGCTGACCCGAGGCGACGGCCGCGAAGTCGGCAAGATCGTTGCCGGCGGTGAAGGCGTCGCCTTCGGCTTCCAGCAGCACGGCGCGCACCTGCGGGTCCTTCTCGGCGCTGTCCAGTGCATTGCCCAGCGCCGCGTACATGGCGTTGGTGATCGCGTTCTTTTTCTCGGGCCGGTTGAGCGCGATGCGCATGACGCGCTCTTCGATGCCGACGCGGATGTGGTCTGTCATGTCGATCTCCGATGGGGAGGCGAAAGCTATCCCGTGCAGAACCATCGATCAAATCAGCGTGCAGAAGTCTGCATCCCGGAAATGAAAACGGGGAAAGCCCTGCGGCTTCCCCCGTCGATTCCACGCAATATTTCGCGACGAAATCAGGCGGCTTTGCTGCCGCTCGCCAGCTGACGCAGCACGTAGTGCAGGATGCCGCCGTGCTGGAAGTACTCGCGCTCCTTCGGCGTGTCGATGCGTACGCGGACTTCGAACTTGATCGGCGCGCCGCTGTCGGGCGTCGCGACCACGGTCACGACCTTCGCCGCACCGCCATTGAGTCCGATGATCTCGAAGCTCTCCTTGCCGGTGAGGCCGAGCGACTGCGCGTTCTGGCCTTCCTTGAACTGCAGCGGCAGCACACCCATGCCGATCAGGTTCGAGCGGTGGATGCGCTCGAAGCTTTCGGTGATGACGGCCTTCACGCCGAGCAGCATCGTGCCCTTGGCGGCCCAGTCACGCGACGAGCCGGTGCCGTATTCCTTGCCGGCGAGAACGACCAGCGGCGTGCCTTCCTGCTTGTAGCGCATGGCGGCGTCGTAAATGCTCATCGGATCGCCGCTCGGCACGTGGACGGTCACGCCGCCTTCGGTGCCCGGCGCCAACAGGTTGCGCAGGCGGATGTTGGCGAACGTGCCGCGCATCATGATCTCGTGATTGCCGCGACGCGCGCCGTAGGAGTTGAAGTCCACCGGCTGCACGCCGAGCGACACGAGGTATTTCGCTGCGGGGCTCGTCTTGGAAATGTCGCCCGCCGGGGAAATGTGGTCGGTGGTGACCGAATCACCCAGCAGCGCCAGCGCGCGTGCATTGCGGATGTCGGCCACGGCGCCCGGCTTCATGGTCATGCCGACGAAGTACGGCGGATTCTTCACGTAGGTCGACTTGTCGTTCCACGAGTAGATCTTGCCGGCCGGCACATTGATGGCGTTCCAGTGCTCGTCGCCGGTGAAGACGCCCGAGTAGCTCTTGCGGAACATGGCCGAGTCGACCGACCTGGCAATGAATTCCTGGATTTCGGCCGGGCCCGGCCAGATGTCCTTGAGGAAGACAGGCTTGCCGTCGCTGCCGGTACCGAGCGCTTCGGTCGTGATGTCGAGATCGAGCGTGCCCGCCAGCGCGTAGGCAACGACCAGCGGCGGGGAGGCGAGGAAGTTCATCTTCACTTCGGGATGCACGCGGCCTTCGAAATTGCGATTGCCCGAGAGCACCGACGTCGCGACCACATCGCCAGCCCTCACCGCATCCGAAATTTCCGGACGCAGCGGACCGGAGTTGCCGATGCAGGTCGTGCAGCCGTAGCCGACGGTGTAGAAGCCCAGCGCTTCGAGATCCGCCGTGAGGCCGGCCTTGGCGAGGTAGTCGGTGACGACGCGCGAGCCCGGTGCGAGGCTGGTCTTCACCCAGGGCTTGGACTTGAGGCCAAGCTTGTTCGCATTGCGAGCCAGCAGACCTGCGGCAATCAGCACGGCGGGATTCGAGGTATTCGTGCAGCTCGTGATGGCGGCGATCAGCACGGCGCCATCCTTCACTTCGAACGCCTTGCCCTCGACCGTGGCATTGGCAGCACCGGTGGCCGAAGGATTCTTCTGTTTGCGCTCTTCGGCCATCTTCTTGAACGCCGACTGATAGGTCTGCTTTGCCGAGCGCAGCGGCACGCGGTCCTGCGGACGCTTCGGGCCGGCGAGCGAAGGCTCGACCGTGCCGAGATCCAGTTCGAGCACGTCGGTGTAGTCGGCCTGCGGAGCACCGTCTTCGCGCCACATGCCCTGGTGCTTCGCATACTGCTTCACCAGTTCGATCTGTTCGGCGCCACGGCCCGTCAGTTCGAGGTAACGCAGCGTTTCATTGTCGATCGGGAAAATGCCGCAGGTGCTGCCGAATTCCGGCGACATATTGGCGATCGTTGCGCGATCGGCCAGCGGCAGGTTGGCGAGACCGTCGCCGTAGAATTCGACGAACTTGTCGACCACGCCCTTCTTGCGCAGCATTTCAGTGACGGTGAGCACGAGGTCGGTCGCGGTCGTGCCGGCCGGCAGATTGCCGACGAGTTTGAAGCCGATGACGTGCGGAATCAGCATCGTCACAGGCTGGCCGAGCATCGCGGCTTCGGCCTCGATGCCGCCGACACCCCAGCCGAGCACGCCGAGGCCATTGACCATCGTGGTGTGCGAGTCGGTGCCGACCAGCGTGTCCGGGTAGGCCCAGTTCACGCCGTCCTTCTCCGCATCGAACACGACGCGGGCGAGATGCTCGATGTTGACCTGGTGCACGATGCCGGTGTTCGGCGGCACCACCTTGAAGTTGCGGAAGGCCGTCTGGCCCCAGCGCAGGAATTCGTAGCGTTCGGTGTTGCGGTTGAATTCGATGGCGGTGTTCTGGGCCAGCGAATCCTTCGTGCCATAGGCATCGACCTGCACCGAGTGGTCGATGACCAGTTCGGCGGGCGACAGCGGATTGATTTCATCGGCATTGCCGCCGAGCTTGATCATGGCTTCGCGCATCGCGGCGAGATCGACGACCGCGGGTACGCCGGTGAAGTCCTGCATGATCACGCGGCTCGGCGAGAAGGAGATTTCGTAGGACGGCGCGGCTTTCGGATCCCAGTTGAGCAGCGCATCGATATCGGCGCGCGTGACGTTCACGCCGTCTTCGAAACGCAGCAGGTTTTCGAGCAGGATCTTCAGCGAGAAGGGCAGGCGCGCGACGTTGCGGTCCTTCAGCGCGGCGAGGCTGAAGATTTCATAGTTACGGTTGCCGCAAGCGAGCGTGGTGCGCGCCTTGAACGAGTCTTTCATGCGTCCTCCGGGAAAAAAGGGCCGGGCAGCCGATCGCGAAAGGATGGGCCCGGTTTTCAGCGCGCGGAATTATAGC
>CAYWHG010000296.1:0-3418 GCA_964457865.1 uncultured Steroidobacter sp. | reverse complement strand
ACGGGGAATCACGGGGCCGGAACCGAGAAATTTCCTGCTTCACCCCGTGGTCCCCGTGGAGATCCTGTTCTTGGCGTTTCATCGAGGGAGCATTCGTCAAATGATCGAACCCAAGCCCGTCGTGCTCGAACGATCCGGCATCCGGCTGGAACCGCTGTCCGAGGAACACTTGTCGGGCATCGAGCAGACCGCGGCCGACGGCGAGCTGTGGAATCTGTGGTTCACGGGCGTGCCGGGGCCCGGACAGGTACGACGCTGGTATGAATCCGCAATGGCGGGGCTGCGCGAGGGCACGAGATTGTCGTGGGCCGTTCGCGAGCTCAGCACAGGCCAGATCGTCGGCAGTAGCAGTTATCACGACATCATTGCGGCCGCCGACCGGGTCGAGATCGGCTACACGTTCTACGCACAGAGCCGCCACCGCACCTCGGTCAACACGACGTGCAAGCTCATGCTGCTGTCGCATGCCTTCGATACGCTCGGCTGCAAGGTCGTGGGACTGCGCACCGACAATTTCAATTTCAGATCGCAGCGCGCCATCGAAGCGCTCGGGGCGAAGAAGGACGGCGTGATCCGACATCATCAGCCGCGCAGGGACGGCTCGGTGCGCGACACGGTGATGTACAGCATTCTCGCCAACGAGTGGCC
This sequence comes from uncultured Steroidobacter sp., assembly GCA_964457865.1. GTDB lineage: Bacteria > Pseudomonadota > Gammaproteobacteria > Steroidobacterales > Steroidobacteraceae > Steroidobacter. Next base: position 2,770 of record CAYWHG010000296.1, on the reverse strand, counting down.
GGATGTGCGCAAGCACCTAGAGTGGCGGTTGGCGCGGCACGCGTAGGGAGATTCGATTTACGTCGTCATCCCCGCCTGCGCGGGGATGACAAACAAGAGGTAGATCAGAGAGCTTTTGACGTACTACTTCATCGCCCGCCGTCGCGCGCGCGCCAGATACGCCTGTTCATCCGGCGGCAGACCGCTGCGCTGTGCTTCCCACAACGTTTCGGCGAGGCACTCGATCAGTTCGTGTTCGGCATCGTGGGTCGTGCCGGTTTTGCGCACGAGCGCATCGAAGGCCTGTCGCACACCGACGGGGCGGTCGGTGGCGAGCTGATCGCGCACGGCGAGGTGCAGGCCCATGTGCAGGAAGGGATTCGACTGGCCGCCTTCGGGCGAGTAGTCGCGATCCAATGTCGAGTCCGGATCTTCCAGCGCGCGCTGATATTCGGGATGCAGTTCGACGACATCGGCGATCTGCATTTCCAGCGGTTCCATCGGCAGACCGTCGCGGCGTTTGCGCCAGGCGTCGATGTAGGCGGCGCGGAGCTGGTCGCGGGATTGGGTGTCGAAGAGGGGCATGGCGGGAGTTTAGGGAGGAAGAGAGGAGGCCGCAAAAGCCCCGCATAAAAGAGGTGAATGGCAAAGAGTCAGCGGCTGCGCTTCTGCGCGACTCGGGCAATCTTCCGGCGAATGGATTGTTTCTTTTTTGTGGTCTTTTGCGGCTCTTCTTTCATAGTCTTGTCCTTGAACTCGCACAGATCCGCGATCAGGCACTCGGGACAGCCGGGCTTGCGCGCCAGGCAGATGTAACGGCCGTGCAGGATGAGCCAGTGATGCGCATCCTGCTTGTATTGCGCCGGTACGACCTTGTTGAGCTTGTCTTCGACGGCGCGCACGTCCTTGCCCCGGGCGATGCCGGTGCGGTTCGAGACGCGGAAAATGTGCGTGTCGACCGCAATGGTCGGGTGACCGAAGGCGGTGTTCAGGATCACGTTGGCGGTCTTGCGGCCAACGCCGGGCAGGGCTTCCAGTGCTTCGCGCGACTCGGGCACTTCACCATCGTGACGTTCGAGCAGCAGTCGACACGTCTCGATGACGTTCTTCGCCTTGGTATTGAACAGTCCGATCGTGCGGATGTACTGCGACAGTCCTTCGACGCCGAGCGCAAGAATCGCCTGCGGCGTGTTCGCATGCTGGTACAGCACCTGCGTCGCCTTGTTGACGCTCTTGTCGGTGGCCTGTGCGGACAGGATCACGGCGAGCAGCAGTTCGAACGGTGTGCGGTACTCCAGTTCGGTGGTGGGATGCGGTCGCGCCTGCTTCAGGCGCTCGAAGATTTCAGCGATCCTGACTGAATTCATGGGCGGGGTTCATGCCGGTGTCGTATCCAGTTGCGGGCGGCGAGCAGCAGGCCGAAGGCGATGAAGGCGCCCGGCGGCAGCATGGCGAGCAGGAAGCCCATGTCTGCAGGGAACAGTTGCAGATCCAGTCCGCTGGCGCGTCGGCCGAGCGCGTCGGCGGCCGCGTGGAACAGCGAACCGCGACCGACCAGTTCGCGTGCGAGGCCGAGCGCGATGAGGATGCCGGCAACGAAGGCGCCGTGGACCGAGGCCATGTGCCATGCGGCGGTCAGCGACATCTGTCGCGCGCGGTCCGCCAGTACGAGGATCCCGAGATTGACGGTCAGCAGCGGCAGGAACAGGCCCAGCGAGCCGCGCAGTTCGTGTGCTGATGCACCCATCCACTGGCCGAGGACGGTGGCGAGGGCGGCGAGCACGAGGAAGGTCAGCACCTGCTGCAGTGGGGCGGGCAGCGAGCGCGCCAGCCATCCGGCCGTCGTGCCGACCAGGCATGCGATGAGAGAGGACAGACCGAGTGCCACCGCATTCGTTGCCAGATCGCTTGTCGCCAGCGCCGGGCAGAGGGCGATCAGCAGCCAGATCGATGACGGACGATGCGCGACGTTCATTTCGCAGCATCCGCGGCGAAGATGCGATCACGCTGCGATGCCTGATATTCCAGCGCCCGCCGAGTTGCTTTGACGATGGCGCGCGGCGTCATGGTCGCGCCGGTGAAGGCATCGAAATCGCCGCCGTCGGGGCGCACCCGCCAGCGCTGTTGCGGCGGATCGGCCAGTGACTTGCCGCGGAAGGCATCCAGCCAGTCGGTGCGGCGATTCTCGAACTGATCGCCCAGTCCGGCCGTTTCCTGGTGTCGCACGACCTGCACGCCGAGCAGGGTGCCGTCCTGCGCGATCGCCACTAGCAGTTCGATGGGGCCGTGGTAGCCATCCGGCGCCACCGTGTGCATGACGATCGCCACCGGCGTGCCGTTGCGGCGCGCGCGATAGATCCACACCGGCTGCGTCACGCCGAGGATGTCGGGAGAAATCACCTGGATGCGGTCGGTGAGCAGATCGTTGTCATGACTGTCGGGCGGCACCAGCGCGTCGAGCCGCTCCTGCAGCCACGCCTGTTCGTTGCGCCGGGTTCGTTCGCGCGTCGCGTTGTCCATCATGGCGACGAAGGCCGCGAGCAGCAGCGCGATGGCGATCACGATCAGCACCGCGGTGGCCCGTTGCGGACGACGTCGGCCTTCAGCGTTCGTGTCCATAGATCCTCGGAATCGTGTAACGGTCGATGAGCGGCACTGCCAGGTTCATCAGCAGCACGGCAAAGGCGACGCCATCGGCATAGCCGCCCCAGGTGCGGATGACGTATGTCACGAGGCCGATGCCGGCGCCATAGACGAGTTTGCCGCGATCGCTGGTCGCCGACGACACCGG
>CAYWHG010000295.1:0-3433 GCA_964457865.1 uncultured Steroidobacter sp. | reverse complement strand
CCGACTACCCCAGCCGCATCGTCTGCCTCACCGAGGAAACCACCGAAACGCTGTACCTCCTGGGCGAGGACCGGCGCATTGTCGGTATCTCCGGCTTCACTGTGCGACCGGCGCGGGCACGCAAGGAGAAGCCCAAGGTCTCGGCGTTCACGAGCGCGAAGATCGATCGCATCTGCGAGTTGCAGCCCGATCTGGTCCTCGGATTCTCGGACCTGCAGGCCGACATCGCGGCTGATCTGGTGCGTCGTGGCGTGGACGTGCATGTGTTCAATCACCGCGATGTGGCGGGCATCCTGCGCATGATCCGGACGCTGGGCGGCATGGTCGGCTGTCAGGCGCGCGCCGAAGCGTTATGCGATCAACTGACCGCCGGACTGGATCGCATCCGCGAGGCCGCAGCGCAGTGGCCGGTCAGGCCCCGCGTGTACTTCGAGGAATGGGACGAGCCGCTGATCGCCGGCAGCCGCTGGGTGTCGGAACTGGTCCGGATCGCTGGCGGCGAGGAGTGTTTCCCGCAATACGCCCGGCATTCCCTGGGCAAGGACCGGATCATCGCCGATGCGGGGGAGGTCATTGCCGCGGCACCGGATCTCATCCTGGGGTCGTGGTGCGGCAAGAAATTCCGGCCGGAAATCGTGCGTGAACGCGCTGGCTGGGGCTCGATTCCGGCGGTGGCAGCGGGCGAACTGCACGAGATCAAGTCGCCCATCATCCTGCAGCCGGGACCGGCGGCGCTGACCGACGGGGTGCAGGCCATTCACCGCATCATCGAGGCATGGCACAAAAGCCGGGCACCAAAGCCGGGCACCCGGTTGTGAATCCTGCCCCTGAGATCGCCGCCGGTGGCGTGGCATAATCCCGCGCCGCCACGATCCCTGCCTCGGAGTTGACCCGTCTCGTGTTCATTCATGCCTCAGCCGACTACGTGCCTGCGCGCGTCGTCGACAACGAATATTTCAGCAATCTCACCGGACGCTCGACCGAGTGGTTCGAGAAGCTCACCGGTATCCGCGAGCGTCGTCGTGCCGCGCACGGCGAGAATGCCAACACGATGGCGATCGCCGCCGTGGAAAACCTGGTCCGCAACGCGCCGCAGTTGCTCGACGGCGTGGATCTGATCATCGGCGCGTCCTACACGCCCTGGGACACGATCGGCACGATCGCCCACGTCGTGCAGAAGCACTTCAGCATCCGCGATGCGCGTGCGCTGTATGTGTCCACCGCGTGTTCATCCTTCATCGATGCGCTGGAAATCACCTGGGCCTATTTCCAGTCGGGACGCGCCTCGAAGGCGCTGGTGATCGCGGTCGAACACAACAGCCTGTACTCGCGCGACGCCGACGAAAAATCCGGCCACCTGTGGGGCGACGGTGCAGCCGCGTTATTGATCTCGAAGGAACCGGGCGGGCAGGGCGTACAGATCGTCGATGTCCGCGCCATCGGTCGCGGCGATCTCGGCCGTGGCCCCGAAGGCATCCAGATGGTCCCGCACCAGGACGGCCTGGTGATGCTGCACGGCAAGGACATCTTCATGCATGCCTGCCGCGAGATGGTCGCCGCCGCGAATGACATCCTCGGCCGGCACGGCGTCGCGCTCGCAGACCTGAAACTGATGATTCCGCACCAGGCGAACAAACGCATCATCGATTGCGTGATCGAACACCTGAAAGTCCCGCCCGCACTCGCGGCACTCACGATCCAGGAACTCGGCAACACCGGCTGCGCCAGCGTCGCCATCACCTATCACCGTTACTGGGAACGCCTGCAGCCCGGCGACACGGGCGTCATCGTGGCATTCGGTGGCGGCTACTCGGCGGGGGCGGCGTTGCTGCGGCGGTTGCCTGCCAGCTAAGAGGTGAGAGCCGCGAAAGACCGCATAAAAGAAGGACAAAAATTTGATGAGTCGTTGCTCCCGCGCGGGCTGGAGTCCGTGGGCGACGGAGAAGAGGAATAGCCGCAAAAGGCAAAAGCGCAAAGGTCAGAGCAGGAAATTGCTGCAGTCCTGATTCTTCTTTTCTGACTTGCGCCTTTTGCCCCGCGGGATTCCCTTCGGTCACGCTTTTTGCGGCCATTCTCTTTCTCCGTCTTGCGTGCTCCGGTATCGAACATGCTGATTGGCCGCTCATGACCTTTTGCCAGATGTGATCTGAACTGCAGCCTCGAGGAGCGATCTGGCCCACTCCGGGGTCGCCTCCAGGGATTTGAGATTGATGGACCTGGGGTGGCGCAATTTGCCATTCGACATCTCGAGCACCAGCGTTGGATCCGGAACCGTTCCGTCGGCATCCGCTTCGATCGAGTTGTCGTAGACCTTGAGCCATGTCAGGTACGGCATGAGCCGGATCAAATTCAGGCGCGAGGTGGAGAATCTCTCGCGAATCTTCGCCTCCGGGATGGCGTGTCCGCCGCTGGCCACGCGAGCCTTCACTCGCGCGATATGCATCTCCGGACTGGTCAGGCCGCAAAACCAGACGTGCAGTCGATGCGATGCGGCGGCCTGAATCAGCAGATTCGTAATGGTCGTTCCGCCGAGGGTGGTTTCAAACGCGTAGTCCTGCCGATCATGAATGGCAGCTTCCAGGAATGACTTGCCGCACTCCCAGGCGATGACGTTCGCATCATTGACAGAGATCTGTTCCCTGGCGATGAGTTCTCTGGCGTAGGTGTCGGGGTTGAACCAGTCTTCGCCGGCCTGCTCGATGAGGTAGCCACCCACCGAACTTTTGCCGGCCCCGTTGACGCCGGCCAGCACATGCAAGACAGGCTTCGGCATTCAGTATCGAGTGCCTGCCTTCACTTTGCCGCCCAGCTTCGCGGGCTTGCGCATGATCGACTCCAGGCGCTTTGAAGCTCCTTTGCTGCGCAGGGATGCGAGCCTCTCACCGAAGCTGGCGTTCAGAGTTTCAATCGTGGCGTGCAATCGGGTTTCCGCGCTATGCGCCAATTCATTCAGGCGTTCGTACTCCTCGACCGACATGATCACGGCCTGAGGATGATCGTGATACGTCACTACCAATCGTCCGTTCTTCTGGACCGACTGGCTCACTCCACCCCAGCCGACCTTCTTGAAGTCGGAGGCGGGGCGTTGCGGCAGATCGGCGATGCTGTGGGCGGGTTTGGGCAGGGCCATGAATCCACTCCTACGGGTCTGAGCTGATGCTACTCCAAATGGATAAAAGGTCCAATTTTGGACCTATTGGCCTTCTGCACAGGAAGGAGAATGGCCGCAAAGGGCGCAAAAGGGAATTCTTCTTCAGGAATGTCTCGGTTCTTATCCCGTCATTCCCGCGTAGGCGGTCCCACGGGGATTTCCTTCGGTCAGAATCCATCCGAATCAGGAAGATGGATCCCCGCCTTCGCGGGGATGACCAGTTGATCAGTTCATACCTTGCTCCTTTCCCTTTGCGCTTTCTGCGGCCATTTTTCTTTCTAG
>CAYWHG010000294.1:2186-3460 GCA_964457865.1 uncultured Steroidobacter sp. | reverse complement strand
CGCTCGACACGTCGACCGACAGGTTCAGCAGAAAATCGCCGCGCGACAGCAGCGGCTCCAGCACCTGTCGATAGTTGTCGCGCGTCAGCGGGTGCCTGACGAACTTGATGCCGTACTCGTTTGCTTCGCCATGCCCCGCGTCATCCGCCGTCACGATCGTGATGCGATCCGGCGAGATGCCGATGTGCCGCAAGATGAGCGGCAACACTCCCTGACCGATACTGCCGAATCCAATGCAAACGATCCGGCCGGGGAACACGACGTGAACGGGGTGATCAGGCATGACAGACACTCGACTGCTCGAAAAAAGACGCGGCCGAGTGTACTGATTTTTCTCCGCGCGGCGAACCCCGCGGGGCGCTGCGCCCGGTGAGGAAGTGATGAGGTGAGGAGGTGATGCCGCAAGAGAATTCCGCCTCTTGCGGCATCACTTTCTCACCTCATCACTCCATCACGTCTGGTTTTCCCGCGACTCGCGCCAGTGCGGCGGATACGTGCGTTCGTAGCCCGGCAGCGCTTCGATGCGCTGGATCCATGCGGCGATGGCGGGATAGTTGGTCTCCAGCGGCAGCAACCGGCCGCGTAGATCGCCGGCTTCGCGGCGCTCCAGCGCACGCAGCAGCATCTGGATACCGGGAAAGATCACCACGTCGGCTGCGGAGAAATGTTCGCCGACCAGCCAGTGCGACGTGCTCAGTCGCGCATCGATGGTGCGGGCCTCCGCTGCGAGCAGGTGCATGGCACGCATGACTTCGTCGGAGTGAGTGCCGTCCGCGGCCTGGAACAGGATCGAGTACATGACTTTCTTGATGTGCTCTTCCACGTACTCCTGATACTCGCTGATGACGCGCGCAATCGTGCCGCCCTCTTCCGGGGCGCGACCGAACAGCGGCACTTCCGGATATTTCCTTTCGAGGTAGTAGAGGATGGCCATCGATTCGAAGCAGACGTAGTCGCCATCGCGCAGCACTGGCACGCGGCCGCGCGGATTCATGCTCAGCATCTGCGGCGACTTGTGTTCCTGCTTCGCGAACTGCACCAGATGCGAAACGTAGGGAAGCTGCTTGTATTCGAGGGCCAGCAGGGCCCGCCAGGAATACGGGCTGCCGCTGCCCCACCAGAGTTCGAGTGCCATGTGCAGATTGGATGTGACGAGGGTGACGAGGGTGACGATAGTGACGCGCGCGGGAGTATATTTCCACCGGCGGACGCCGAGGCCCTTCCAGCCCGCGTTGTTCCCGTGACTTTCGTCACTTTCGTCACCCTCGTCACTT
>CAYWHG010000294.1:0-2086 GCA_964457865.1 uncultured Steroidobacter sp. | reverse complement strand
TCGTCACTTTCGTCACCCTCGTCACTTCCGTCACCCTCCCATGCCCTCCACCCTCATCGCCGCGACCGAACTCGCCGCCCATCTCGACGATCCGCGCTGGCTGATCGTCGATTGCCGCTTCGATCTGATGCGCCCGGCGGCCGGTGAAACCGCTTATGCCGAAGGCCATATTCCCGGGGCCGTCTACGCCCATCTCGATCGCGACCTCGCCGCACCGGTGACGCCCGCGAGCGGACGTCATCCGCTGCCGGCGCCGGAAGATTTCGCACGCACGCTGGGACGTTGGGGCCTGACGCGCGACACGCAGGTCGTTGCCTACGACGCCGACACGGGCGCGTACGCGGCGCGGCTGTGGTGGCTGTTGCGCTGGGCAGGGCATCGCGAGGTCGCCGTACTCGACGGCGGTTTCAAGGCGTGGACGAGTGCGGGATTGCCGGTCACGAGCGACGTCCGTGCGCGCACAGCCACGCACTACGAGGTGCATCCGGATCGCAGCCTGTGGCTGGATGCGTCGCAGGTCGACGCCAGCGTTCGCAGCGGCGCGTGGCGCCTGCTCGATGCACGCGCGCCGGAGCGCTTCGCCGGCGACGTCGAGCCGATCGATCCGGTCGCAGGTCATGTGCCCGGCGCCACGAATCATCCGTTCGCGCTCAACTTGAGAAGCGATGGGCGCTTTCTCCCGCCCGAGGAACTGCGGGCGCGTTTCGCGACTTCACAGACAGGCATCGACGACGCGCACACGATCGCGATGTGCGGTTCCGGCGTGACGGCATGTCATCTGCTGCTGGCACTGGAAGCCGCCGGCAAGCCGGGCGCGAAACTGTATGCAGGCTCGTGGAGCGAATGGATCCGCGATCCGGCGCGCGCAGTCGCAAAAGGCCGTTGACGGTTGTGCGTTGGCCGTTGACGGTCGGAAGGGAAAGGACCGGTTCCATGCCTCTGCCGTCAACGGCCAACCGTCAACCGTCAACCAACTCACAGTGCTATCTTCCGCGCCCATGAACAGCCCTGCGAACCCGTTCTCGAAGAACTCCAACTGGAAGATCGAGGACTCGCTCGATCTGTACCAGGTGCCTGCCTGGGGCAAGCACTACTTCGGCATCAATGCGGCCGGGCATGTCGTCGTGCGTCCCGACACCCAGCATGAGATCGACCTGCACGAAGTCGTCCAGGGCCTCAAGGCGCGCGATCTGACCGCGCCGGTCGTCGTGCGTTTCTCCGACATCCTGCATCACCGTCTGCAGCGGCTGCACGGCGCGTTCGCGCAGGCCATCAGCGAGAACGAATATCGAAACCGCTACTGCGCCGTGTTCCCGATCAAGGTGAACCAGCAGCGCCTGGTCGTCGAAGAGGTCTACCGCTACGGCAAGGAATTCAGCTTCGGCCTCGAAGCCGGCTCCAAGCCCGAACTGCTTGCGGTGATGGCGATCACCGAAGACGCGCCGGATCGCATGATCGTCTGCAACGGCTTCAAGGACGACAGCTACATCGAAGCCGTGATCCTCGCCACCAAGCTCGGCCGCACCATCGTCCCGGTGGTCGAGAACTTCGAGGAGCTGGCGCTGATCCTGAAGCACTCGGAGAAATACCAGGTGCGGCCGCGCATCGGCGTACGCGTGAAACTGGCGAGCGAAGGTGCCGGCCGCTGGCGCGATTCGGCCGGCGAGAAATCCAAGTTCGGCCTGTTCGTCACGGAAATCATCGAACTGGTGCGCACGCTGCGCGAGCACGACATGCTCGACTGCCTGGAACTCGTGCACTGCCATCCGGGCAGCCAGCTCCAGGACATCCGCCGCGTGAAGGACGCGATCAACGAACTCGCGCACGTCTACGCCGAACTCAAGCTTATGGGCGCGGGCCTCAAGTACATCGACGTCGGCGGCGGTCTCGGCGTCGACTACGACGGCAGCGGTACCAACTTCGAATCGTCGATGAACTACACGATGAACGAGTACGCCAGCGACGTGGTGTACCGCATCGCCAGCGTATGCAATGCGCGCGGCATCGATCATCCGGTGATCGTCAGCGAATCGGGCCGCGCCACCGCCGCGCATCACAGCGTGCTGATCTTCAACGTGCTCGGCTC
>CAYWHG010000293.1:0-3464 GCA_964457865.1 uncultured Steroidobacter sp. | reverse complement strand
GCGCCGTCGGAGAGCTGCGAGGCATTGCCGGCCGTGATGAACTTGCCTTCCTTGACGCGCTGACCGTTCTTGAACACCGGCTGCAGCTTCTGCAGATCGGCGAGCGTGGTCTGCGGGCGATTGCCTTCGTCGAGCTTGATCGTCACTTCCTTCTCGGACACCGCGCCGGTTTCCTTGTCGGTGATCTGCATGATCGAGGTCAGCGGTGCGATCTCGTCGTTGTAGCGGCCTGCGGCCTGTGCCTGCGCCGTGCGCTGCTGCGACTGGAACGAATACTCGTCCTGCGCTTCGCGGCTCACGCCATATCGCTCGGCGACGATCTCCGCGGTTTCGAGCATCGACATGTAGATCTGCGGAATGTTCTTCACCAGCCACGGATCAGCACCGCGAAAACGATTGATCTTGTCGTTCTGCACCAGCGAGATCGACTCGACGCCGCCGCCGACCGTCACCTGCATGCCGTCGGTGATGATCTGCTTCGCCGCCGTCGCGATGGCCATGAGACCCGACGAGCACTGACGATCGATCGTCTGGCCCGGCACCGTGACCGGCAGGCCGGCCCGCAGCAGCGCCTGACGCGCCACGTTGCCGCCGGTCGAGCCCTGCTGCAGCGCGCAGCCCATGACCACATCTTCGACCTGCGCCGGATCGATGCCGGCGCGCTTCACCGCCTGTGCGATGGCATGCCCGGCCAGTTCCTGGCCCTGGGTATTGTTGAACGCACCGCGATAGGCCTTGCCGATCGGTGTGCGGGCGGTAGAAACGATGACTGCTTCACGCATGTTGCACCTGTTGACGGTTGACGGTTGGCAGTTGACGGTCAGAAGGATCCCAACTGCTCTACTGTCTTTGATAAGAGCTTGCCCGGATCGCGGTGACGGTTGCCGGTCCGGCGCTCTGGCCGTCAACCGTCAACCGTCGACCGTCAACCCATTTACTTCAGGTCCTGGAAACGCTTGCCTTCGGCCGCGAGCTTTTCCAGCAGCGGCGAGAGGGTGAAGTCCTTGCCCAGCTTCGGACCGTGTTCCTTGAGCTTGGCGACGACGGTCTTCAGGCCGACGGTGTCGGCATAGAACATCGGGCCGCCGCGATACACCGGCCAGCCGTAGCCGTTGATCCAGACGATATCGATGTCGGACGGACGGATTGCAATGCCTTCCTCGAGGATCTTCGCGCCTTCATTGATCATCGGGTACACGCAGCGTTCGAGGATCTCGGCTTCGGAGATCTGGCGCGGCGTATTGCCGGCCTTCGCCGTGAAGTCCTTGATGATCTTCTCGGTCACCGGCGAGGGATTCGCCTTGCGCTCGGCGTCGTAGTCGTAGAAGCCCGCATTGGTCTTCTGGCCGCGACGATCCATTTCGCACAGCACGTCGCGGATGCTCGCGCTCTTCGAGGTTTCCTTGCTCCAGCCGATATCGAGGCCGGCGAGGTCGGCCATCGCGAACGGTCCCATCGGCATGCCGAAGTCATAGAGCACCTTGTCGACATCCCACGGCATGGCGCCTTCCAGGATCATCGACTGGGCTTGCGCCTGGCGCGCCGCGAGCATGCGGTTGCCGACGAAGCCGTGGCACACGCCGACCAGCACGCCGATCTTGCCGATCTTCTTGGCGAGCTGCATCGAGGTGGCGATGACCTGCTTCGAGGTCTGCTTGCCGCGCACGACTTCGAGCAGGCGCATGACGTTTGCCGGCGAGAAGAAGTGCAGGCCGATCACCCAGTCGGGACGCTGTGTCGCACCCGCGATCTCATCAACGTTCAGATACGAGGTGTTGGAAGCGAGGATCGCGCCCTGCTTCACGATCCGGTCGAGCTTGCCGAAGACCTCTTTCTTGATCTCCATGTTCTCGAACACGGCTTCGATGACCAGGTCGCAGTCGGCGAGCGCATTCAGATCGAGCGTGCCGGTGAGCAGGCTCATGCGCTTTTCGACATCTTCGGGCTTGATGCGGCCGCTCTTCGCGGTCTTCTCGTAGTTCTTGCGGATCACGCCGAGGCCGCGATCCAGCGCTTCCTGCTTCGTTTCAACGATCGTCACGGAAATGCCGGCGTTGAGGAAGTTCATGGAAATGCCGCCGCCCATCGTGCCGGCGCCGATGACGCCGACCTTTTTGATCGGCAGCGTCGTCGTGTCATCCGGCACATCCGGCACCTTCCACACCTGACGTTCGGCGAAGAACACGTAACGCTGCGCGGCGGACTGCACGCCGCTCATCAGTTCGAGAAACAGCTTGCGTTCGGTTTCGAGACCCTGGTCGAACGGCTGGTTCACCGCGGCTTCGATGCAGCGGATGTTGTATTCGGGTGCGAGGAAGCCGCGGAACTTGCGGGCATTGGCTTTGCGAAAATCGGCGAAGATCTCGGGCTTGCCGCGCGCGGCCTCGACCTTGGCGTTGAGATCGCGCACCTTCTTCAGCGGACGGCTCTCGGCGATCACCTTCTTCGCGAAGGCGACGGCGCCGTTCTTCAGTTCGCCTTCGGCCACGATCTCATCGACGAGGCCAACACTCTGCGCCCACGTGGCGGGCACGTGCTTGCCGGAGGTCACCATATCGAGGGCCGCTTCCGGTCCGACGATGCGCGGCAGACGCTGCGTGCCACCGGCGCCGGGCAGCAGACCGAGATTCACTTCGGGCAGACCGCATTTCGCCGACGGGACGGCGACGCGGTAGTGACAGCACAGCGCGACTTCGAGACCGCCGCCGAGCGCGGTGCCGTGAATCGCGGCGACGACGGGCTTCGACGAATTCTCGATGACGGCTTCGACGTCCTGGATGCTCGGCGGCACGGGCGGCTTGCCGAATTCGGTGATGTCCGCACCGGCAATGAAGGTCTTGCCTTCGCAGATGAGCACGATGGCCTTCACGGCCGAATCGGCGATCGCCTGCTTCACGCCGTCGATGATGCCGACGCGCAGTTGCTGCGACAGCGCATTCACGGGCGGAGAATTGAGCGAAAGGATGGCAACGTCGCCTTCGACGGCGAGATTGGCCACGGCGTTGATAGCCCCCATCAGTGCGTCTCCCATGTGTTCCGGAATTGAAAAATCACCGCTGCAAAATCGGCTGCGCGAGCCTGCCTGGCGAAACGTAGAACGATCGGTATGCGCGGCGGGGCCGGCATTATAGGCGCGATTCCGGAACTGAATACTGCAGCGCAAAGATTCCGCACCGCGGTTAGTGAAGAAGCGCGAAACGACCGGACTGTCGGACAGAAAGCGCTGGCGACCTCAGCGTTTCTGTCGCGTGGACCGGGCTCGGCGGGTGATCGCTTGCCGCTTTTTCGGAGCGCTGGTGCGACGTTGCTTTGCTGCAGCCGCAGATGCCGCGACGGCGAGCGAGCGTCGCGTCCATCGCTGCAGTTCGTCGGAATCCTCGAGCACATCCTCCGGCAGACGGAAGTAGTTCATCGAGTACGTCGGGTTGTCCTTGAAGGGCTGGAACGCGCGCGAGCCGCGTTGC
>CAYWHG010000292.1:0-3502 GCA_964457865.1 uncultured Steroidobacter sp. | reverse complement strand
CGCCGCTTCATCAGCCTGCGTATTACCTGCAATGCGCTGCGCACCATCGAAAAGAAGGGCATCGAGACCGTCGTTGCCGAACTGCGCGCCCAGGGCGTTGCGGTCTGAACGCGAGGACTTAGGCCATGCGCGAAAAAGTGAAGCTGCTGTCGACTGCGGGCACCGGTCATTTCTACACCACGACCAAGAACAAGCGCCTGCACCCGGACAAGATGGAAGTGAAGAAATTCGATCCGAAGGCGCGTAAGCACGTGGCTTACAAGGAAGCCAAGATCAAGTGAGGATGGTTGGCCGTTGACGGTTGACCGTTGACAGTCAGAAACAAGAAAGCCCGCCGATTGGCGGGCTTTTTTTTGTGCCTGGTACATCCATCCCAAATTAAGAAAAGCCCGCCAATGGCGGGCTTTTTCGTCTGGCCGTCAACCGTCAACGGCCAACCGTCAACCGTCAACCGTCCCTCACGCCGGCTGCATCGCGTAGCCGCGCAGGCTCGCGGCGAAGTCCTGCAGCACCTTGATGCGGCTGGCTTCCGCCTGCGCGATCCATTCCTTCAGGTGGGCCAGCAGCGATTCGTTGCTCATGTTCGTGCCGTTCCACAGCACGCGCAGGCGCTCGCGGAATTCGTGAACCGTCTGCAGCGTCTGGTTGTTGGCCAGCACTTCCTTCAGTCGCGACTGCGCTGCCTGATCGAGCAGCGCCGGCTCGCGCACCAGCAGCTTCTTCACGCGACGCGTGAGCTCACCGCGGGCCGCGACCAGCTGCTCGCGGAACACCGGCACCGTAACGTTGCGGCTGTATTCGCGCAGCACATGCATGCGGTTGACGATCACGGCGCGCACCGTTTCCAGATCGATGTGGCTGCGCGGCGCGACACGTGCCGGCTCCGGCGCCACACGAATCACCCTGGCAAGACCGAACGCCTGGAACACGCGGATATAGAGCCAGCCGATATCGAATTCCCAACGATGAATCGAGAACTTCGCCGAGCTCGGGAAGGCGTGGTGATTGTTGTGCAGTTCTTCGCCGGCGACGAGGAAGCCCCACGGCATCACATTGCGCGCCGCGTCCGGGCACTCGAAATTGCGATAGCCGTAGTAGTGGCCGATGCCGTTGATGACGCCGGCGGCCATCAGCGGATTCGCCAGCATCTGCGCCGCGAGAATGATGATGCCGGGAACGCCGAACAGGATGAGGTCGATGACGACCATCAGCGCGATGCCGAAGTTGCGGTACTTCAGGTAGACGTTGCGCTCCATCCAGTCATCGGGCGTGCCGCGACCGAACTTCTCCGTAGTCTCCGGATTACGTGCCTCGACCTGGTACAGCTCCGCACCTTCGAGCAGCACTTTCTTCAAGCCATGAATGACGGGGCTGTGCGGATCGTCCTTCGTCTCGCACTTGGCGTGATGCTTGCGGTGCACGGCCACCCACTCGCGGGTGACGATGCCCGAGCTCATCCACAGCCAGAAGCGGAAGAAATGCCGCAATGCGGGGTGCAGATCGAGGCTGCGATGCGTGGCATCGCGATGCAGATACAGCGTGACGCCCATGAACGTGATCTGGATCATCACGAAGGTCACGAGGACGTATCCCCAGAAGCTAAGATTCAGAATTCCGTAGAGAAATTCCAGGTTCACTGTGTACCCCTGACAAGGACGCGAAGATGGATTCGCGGGACATAAGACGCGAGGAGCGCGGACTATAACGGAGGGTCCCCGACCCCACAAATGAGCGAATCCCTGCACCGCGCACGAGGCCGGGCAAACTGGCGAATCCTCATTCCATATTGTGACGGCGATCTCACCCGCTTCAAGATCCGAGCATGCCCGAATTACCCGAAGTTGAAACGACGCGCCGCGGCATCGAACCGACGGTGACCGCGCGAGTGATCGAGCGAATCGTGGTGCGCGAACCGCGGCTGCGCTGGCGGATTCCGGACGAGTTGCCGGCACTGGCGGCGGGTCAGCGTGTGCAGCAACTGCGCCGCCGCGCGAAATACCTGCTGTTCGATCTGGAACGCGGTTCGATGATCCTGCACCTGGGCATGTCGGGCAGCCTGCGCGTGATGCCGGCCGCGACACCGGCGCTGCCGCACGATCACGTCGACATCGTGCTCGAGACCGGTCACTGCCTGCGCTACAACGATCCGCGACGCTTCGGCAGCCTGCTATGGACCGAGGATGATCCGCTGACGCATCCGCTGCTGCGCCTGCTCGCGCCGGAGCCGCTGTCCGACGACTTCGACGCCGCCTATCTGGCGCGCGTCGCCAGGGGACGCAAGGTCGCGATCAAACAGCTGCTGATGAACAGTCAACGGGTGGTGGGCGTCGGCAACATCTATGCGAGCGAAGCCCTGTTTCACGCCGGCATCCGCCCGCAACGCAGTGCTGCGCGCGTGCGCAGCGATGAATTCCCCGGACTGGTGCGCTCGATCCGCAAGGTGCTGCGCGCCGCGATCCGCGAGGGCGGCACGACGTTGCGCGATTACGTGAACCCGGAAGGCATGCCGGGTTACTTCCGTCAGAAGCTGTTCGTCTACGAACGCGCCGGCGAACCGTGCCGGGTATGCAGGACACCGATCCGGCAGATCGTGCAGGGGCAGCGCTCGACGTATTACTGCCCGACGTGCCAGAAGTGAATCAGCCGCCGGCGCGCCGCTTCGCCCACGCCTGCTTGATGGCAACTTCGACCGTAGGATGAACGAACTTGCCGACGTTGCCGCCGAGGCTGGCGATCTCGCGCACCAGCGTGGAAGAGATGAAATTGAACTGCTCGGTCGGCGTCAGGAAGACGTAGTCGACCTTGTCCGTCAGATGCCGGCTCATGGTCGCGAGTTGGAACTCGAATTCGAAATCCGACACGGCGCGCAGGCCGCGCACCACTACACGCAGGCCGTGCTGACGCGCGAAATCCACCGTGAGACCCGTGTAGCCGGTCACTTCGACATTCGTGATGTCTGCCAGCACCGTCTTCGCGAGACTGACTCTTTCTTCGAGCGTGAACAGCGGCGCCTTGCCAGGGTTGGCCGCGATGGCAACGACGACCCGCTCGAAAATGTCGGCGGCACGCCGCACCAGATCGTAGTGACCGTTGGTAATCGGATCGAACGTGCCCGGGTACATGGCGCCGGTCATGAATCACCTTTTGAGCCAGAGTGTGCGCGCAGCAGATGATAGCCCACTTGCCCGGCCTGCTTGGTGCGATGCACTGACCAGTGCGCCGGCAAACCGGGCAATCCGCGATCGGCGGCGCATTCGAGATAGATGTACGCATCCGGCGCGAGCCAGCCTGCAGCGAGCCTGCTGCAGACGGCCGAAAGCAGATCGGATGCATATGGCGGATCGAGAAAAACGATATCGAACGGTCGCGGCGCGCGATCCAGAAAGCGCAGCGCGTCCGCGACATGCACCGCACCGCCCGTCGCGCGCAATCGTTCGAGCGTTGCATCGAGATGTCGTCCGATCGCCGCCTCGCTGTCGACGAAATCGACACTGGCCGCGCC
>CAYWHG010000291.1:0-3538 GCA_964457865.1 uncultured Steroidobacter sp. | reverse complement strand
GTCCGCAATCTCCATGCGCTGCAGGAAGTCAGCAATCTGCAGGCCACGACCAGCGTCCTGCTGACGCGCACCGAAGAGGCAGAAGATGCCAGCCGCCGCGATGCACTGACCGGCGTATTGAACCGCGCCTGGCTCGACCGGTTGCTCGATAGGGAATTCACCCAGGCCGTCGTGTTCGGTCGCGATCTCAGCATCGCGCACATCGATATCGACCGCCTGAAAGCGGTAAATGACAAGTACGGCACCGAGCTGGGCGACAACGTGCTGAAGAACTGCGCCATCAAGCTGCAATCCTGCGTGCGCGGCAGCGACCTCATCGCCCGCTTCAGCGGCGAGGAATTTCTCGTCGTGCTGCCCGGCGCCGATCGCGACATCGCAAGACAGGTCGCGCAGCGTGTGCTCAATGCGATTGCCGACATGCAGGTCAATGCACCCGACGAACCGATCAAGGTCACCGTCTCGATCGGGCTCGCAACGTACACGACGCGTCAGCGATTCCCGAGCACGCTGGCGCTGCTGGAAGCGGCGGACCATGCGCTCTACGCGGCGAAGCTCTGCGGCCGCAACCGATTCGAAGCATTCGAAGATCTGGCGGCGACGAACCGCAGTTCAGCCTCGGGACCCTGAAGTCAGCGGACGAGATCCACCAGTTCGACCTGGCTCGCGTCAACATCCGCACCGAGGAAACGACTGCCGACCCGGGCGAACCTTTGAGGTCCGTCCGTCGCCATGAGTGAAACCGCCGGCTCGAGCCTGATGGGCGCACACAGCCCGCGCGCCACCAGTTCGCTTGCCAGCGCTGCCGCCGTGGTCGCCGCCGAATCCACGATCGACACAGCGGGATCGACTGCGGTCCGCAGCGAGTCAAGCAGCAAGGGAAAATGCGTGCAGCCCAGCAACAGGGTATCCAGTTGAGGATGCGCCGCGAAAACAGGATCGAGATAGCGGTGCACGATGGCATCGACGATCGGACCGTCCGTCCAGCCCTCCTCCGCCAGCGACACGAACAGCGAACACGGCTGCGCGACTACGGTGAATCCAGGCTGGATCGCGGCAATTGCCCGCTGATAGGCGCCTCCTTGCACCGTACCTTCGGTGGCGATGACACCGATCTGCCCGCTGCGCGACGCGGCGCATCCCGCCGCCGCCCCAGGCTCGATCACACCGATCACTGGAATCGGCGCAAAGCGACGCCGCAATGCATCAACCGCAACCGACGATGCCGTGTTGCAGGCCACGACCAGGCACTTGATGCCGCGATGAACCAGGAATTCGGCCGCCTGCATCGAATATCGCAGCACCGAATCGCCACTCTTTGTGCCGTACGGCAGGCGCGCCGTATCGCCCAGGTACAGAAACCGCTCATCCGGCAGTCGCTCGCGCAACGCTCGCAGGACCGTGAGCCCACCCACGCCCGAATCGAACACACCGATCGGCAGCTTCAGATCCATTCCCATTTGCGAGACAGAGGAATTCACGGCGGCACCAGAGGTCATTCATCACCTTGCTTCTTCATTTGTCCGTACCACTACGTTGTCGAACAGCCCTTCTGCCCAATGGCGATTCTCGCGTGCCGACATATTCTCGCGGAGGAACGCGACTGCATCGGGTACGACATAACCAGCGAAAAACCTGCTTCGCATGAGCAATACGTCACGGCATAATGCCGCCGCAACGCGACTGGTCTTCAAAGTATCTCGACAAATGCGCAGCATCAAAGTCAGGCCGGATAACTACAACACCGAAACGGCGGGGAACTGATTATGGAGAGGCGCCTCCACACTCGTCATCGCGCACGCACGGCAGTCTACGTAGCGATACCCGGTCGGCCGGGAAAACTTTGCCGGGCCCGCAACCTCAGCGCCAACGGCGTCTTCATCGAAACCGAAAACCTCGGTCTCAAGAAAGGCGCCACCGTTCATCTCGCCTTCGCCATCAATCTCGGCGTCGTCACCAAGATCCATCGTCGCACTGCCATCGTCGCCCACATTTCCAAAGGCGGCACCGGCCTGATGATGGAAAGCCTCACCGGCACGCGATAACCCGCGTTCGATCGACTACACGTCCTTGCGCATCAACCGATGCGCAAGCATGCATTTCCCGTCGCCTGCGCAGTAATCCGGCGTTGCCTCGCATCCCATCGATGCGATGATGACGGCCGGTTCAATTTGCCGCCGGCCCGCGCCTTGCAACATTCACAGCTCATCGCCGCGCTGAAGCAATCCTTCGGCTTCGAATCATTCCGCCCTGGCCAGGAAGACATCGTTCGCGACGCTCTCGCCGGCCGCGATGTGCTCGCCATCATGCCGACGGGCGGCGGCAAGTCGCTGTGCTTCCAGTTGCCCGCCGTACTGCGGCCCGGCATCACGCTCGTCATCTCACCGCTGATCGCACTGATGCAGGACCAGGTCCGGCAGCTGACGGTCAACGGCATTCCTGCGACCTTCATCAACTCGAGCCTGCCGTTTGCAGAAATTTCGGCGCGGGTCCATGCGGCAAAACGCGGCGAGTACAAACTGCTCTATCTCGCGCCGGAAAGACTCGTGCAGGCGGATTTTCTGAGTACGGTCGTGCCGGACCTGCTCCAGCAACCCGGCATCGATGCCATCGTGATCGATGAGGCCCATTGCGTCTCTGAATGGGGGCACGACTTTCGCCCGGAATATCGTCAGCTCGCGCAACTCCGACACCGTCTTCCCGGCATCCCCATGCTCGCCTTTACCGCCACTGCGACGCCGCGCGTGCGCGAAGACATCCTTGAGCAACTTGCCCTGCAGGATCCCGCACTGCACGTCGCAAGCTTCAACCGTCCCAACCTTTTCTATGCCGTCCGCAACAAGGATCGGCACACCTACAACGAACTGCTCGCTCGCGCTCGCGATTCCGGAGGCGCCGGCATCGTCTACTGCCTGTCGCGCAAGCGCGTCGATGAGCTGGCCGAGCGCCTGCAGCAGGACGGCATCCGCGCACTGCCCTATCACGCAGGCCTGGATTCAGGCGCACGCAATCGCAATCAGGAAGCTTTCATTCGCGACGATGCGCAGGTGGTGGTCGCGACCATCGCGTTCGGCATGGGAATCAACAAACCCGACGTGCGCTGGGTCGTGCACTACGATCTGCCGCGCACGCTTGAAAGCTACTACCAGGAATCCGGTCGCGCCGGCCGCGACAACGATCCGGCACAGTGCATTCTCTATTTCGGCGCCGGCGACATCCGCACTGCCGAATTCCTGATCGAACAGAAAATCGACCCTGTAACCAGTGAACCGCTCGAAGAAGAACAACGCATCGCCCGCCATCAGCTCCGACAGGTACTGAACTACACAGAATCCACCGAGTGCCGCCGCGCCATCCAGCTTCGATACTTCGGCGAATCATTCACTCCGCCCTGCGGCGGCTGCGACAACTGCACACAGCCGCGCGAATTGAAGGACTGGACAGTCGAAGCGCAACAGTACCTGTCCTGCATCGCCCGCCTCGCGCAGCGACGCGAACGCTTCGGCGCCGCCTACCTGATCGAGATCCTGCGCGGCGGCGA
>CAYWHG010000290.1:0-3558 GCA_964457865.1 uncultured Steroidobacter sp. | reverse complement strand
TCGCGATCGTTCGGGTTGTACGAGGGCTGATTCACCATCGCCAGGATTTCGCCGGTGTCGACGTCGAGCACGACCATCGAACCGGCCTTGGCGCGATGCAGCTGCACCGCCGACTTGAGTTCGCGATAGGCGAGGTACTGGATGCGCAGGTCGATGCTGGTGACCAGGTCCGAGCCCGGACGCGGCGCACGGATGCTTTCGATGTCCTCGACGGTGCGGCCGTAGCGATCCTGGATCACGCGCTTGGCGCCGGCTTCCGCGCCCAGCCAGCGGTCGTACGCGAGCTCGAGTCCTTCCTGGCCGATGTCGTCGTACTTCTTGGTGAAGCCGAGCAGATGACCCGTGACTTCGCCGGCGGGATAGAAGCGCTGGTACTCGCGCAGCAGGTAGACGCCGGGAATCTTCAGCGCCGCAACCTGCGCTGCATCGCTCGGCCGCATGTGCCGCACCAGGTACACGAAGTCGCGTTCGAGATTGCTGGTCAGCACCTGCGTCAGCCACTTCGGATCGCGATTGAGCGCTTCGGCCAGATTCGGCAACTGGTCCGAGGCCTTCATCACCTCGCGCGGCGAGGCCCATACGGTATCCACGGGCATGCTCGCGGCCAGCGTTTCGCCGTTGCGGTCGTAGATCGCACCGCGCACCGCCGACAGCTTCGCCACGCGCGTGAAGCGCGCATCGCCCTGGCTTTCGAGAAAACCGTCGTCGAGCAACTGCAGATCGACGGCGCGCACGATGAGCGCGATGGCGATCAACGACAGCATGCCGAGCACGACGCGCAGGCGCGTCGCGTATTGCTCGGGGGAGAATGCCTTGTTGTCGCTGCGGATCATTGCTACGGCTGAACTGCTACGGCTGAACCAGACGAACTTCGTCGGGTTTCGGAATCACCATCTTCAGATCGGCACGCGCCGTCTGTTCGACGCGCCCGTGGGTCGCCCAGGCGCTCTGCTCGATCTTCAACTGACCCCACTCGATATCCAGTCCGTCGCGCTTCGAGTGCAGACCCTGCAACTGGATGAACAGGCTGCGTGTCTCGTGACGGCTCCACACCACTGCGATGGCCGAGACGAACAGCAGCGCCCAGAGCAGCGGCATCGACCAGCGACCGAGCGTGCTCATGCCGCCATCCTTTCCGCGACCCGCAGGATCGAACTGCGTGCGCGAGGATTGCGGCCGACTTCGGCGTCCGACGGATGGATGGCCTTGCCGACGCGACGCAGCTTCGGCCGCGCATGCGCCGGCACTGCGGGCAGACCCGCGTACACCGGATCCTCCTGCGAGTGCTTCTGCATGAAGCGCTTCACGATGCCGTCTTCGAGCGAGTGGAAACTGATCGCACACAGGCGGCCTTGCGGCGCGAGTGCGACCAGCGAACCGTCCAGCGCGGCCTCGATCTCGACGAACTCCTGGTTCACCTGAATGCGGATCGCCTGGAAGCTGCGCGTGGCGGGATGCTTGCCGGGCTCGCGCATCGGCACCGCGGCGGACACGATTTCCGCGAGCTGCGACGTGCGGGAGAGCGGCGCCTGCGAACGCGCGGCGACGATGGCGCGTGCGATCCGCTTCGCGAATCGCTCCTCGCCGTACTCGCGGATGACGCGCGCGATTTCATGCTCGGGGGCCCGGTTGACCCAGTCCGCCGCCGTCATGCCGCTTGCGTTGTTCATCCGCATGTCGAGCGGACCGTCCTGCGCGAAACTGAAGCCACGCGCCGCGTTGTCGAGCTGCGGAGAAGAAACACCGAGATCGAGCAACACACCATCGAATCCCCCGGCCAGTCCTGCCTGCGTCGCCACCTGTGCGAGCTGCGAGAACGGACCATTCACCAGCATCAAGCGTTCATCACCCGCGAATCGTTCCTGCCCGGCGCGAATCGCCTCCGGATCCCGATCGATCGCGACGACCCTTCCCTCCTTGCCCACCTTTTCCAGAATCGCGGCCGTGTGTCCGCCGCGACCGAACGTCGCATCCAGGTAGCGGCCCGCTTCCCTGACCTGCAGCGCTGCCAGCACTTCATCGAGCAGCACCGGCGTGTGTTCCATCGAATACGGCCTCATCCAACTCCCCTTCCCCCGCTTGCGGGGGAAGGCCGGGATGGGGGCAGCCTCAGCCCCGCCCTCATCCATGCCTCACAGCGACAGCGTCGACAGTTCCGGCGGCAGCTCCTCGGCCGTCTCATCCACCTTCAGCCACTGATCGCGCTGCTCGTTCCACAACGCCTCATCCCACAACTCGAAGCGATTGCCCTGGCCGATCAGCATCGCGCTGCGCGCCAGCGCGGCGTATTCGCGCAGGCTCGGCGGCAGCAGGATCCGGCCGCTGTTGTCCAGTTCGAGGTCGGTCGCGTGACCGATCATCAATCGCTGCAGACGGCGGGCGACGGGGTTCAGCGTGGGGAGCCGGCGCAGCTTCAGCTCGATCTCCTCCCATTCCGGCAAGGGATAGATAAGGAGACAGCGGTCCGCGCGGTCGACGGTGGCAATCAGCCGACCGTTGGAACGCTCGACGATGCGTTCGCGGTAGCGCGTTGGCATGGCCAACCGCCCCTTCGCATCCAGCGTCACCTTGTTTGCACCGCGGAACATGTTTCGTTGCCCAGAACGGGATCAGACCGTTACGTCGCGCCCCTCTCACCCACCACTTCCCACAATTTCCCACCGAGCGGCGACTATAGGTAGCCGCGTTCCGTCAAGTCAAAAAAATTTGAGAGATTTCCTGTTTGGCGACAGGGACTTAGCTCGACGAGGAGTCCTCGCACCCGGCCCTCCTCCAGACCTTCAATTCAAATCATGGAGTTAAGAGCACTTCTTTAAGTAACTGCGCACACCTTATATGTGCCGGAACAGCGGGCTGCTGGACGCGGGAAACAAAGCTGCGCGCAAACTTGCGCACCATTGCGGCGCGATCGGGGCAAGCGGAGGACTGAAAATGACCAACCGTGGCCGGGCGGCCAGCGTCGGAGGTATACAAAAATTACTGACAGTACCTGCGAGTGCAGACGCCACCAGATTGATCATTTAGAAATAAATGATGATTGCCGCACGGGGGCGTGGCAGGGATTGAAGGCACGAGAAAGCCCCCTCTCCCGCACGCGGGAGAGGGGGAGTTGGCTGAAGCCTTGTTAGTTGGAGTCGGCCGATAAGCCGGGTTTTGTCTAGGACAACCATTCCTCTGGGATGCACGTCACCGTGCACCTCAAGCGACCTACCCGGAAGCCTGTATGGGCCATACGTGCGGTCCGGACCCGAAGACCCGATCCGCGTGCTTCCCTATTTGGTCTTGCTCCAGGCGGGGTTTACCGTGCCGTCGAGTGTTACCACCGACGCGGTGCGCTCTTACCGCACCCTTTCACCCTTACCGGCATTCGTCAGAAATGGGGACAGTCCCCATTCGGGGACAGTCCCCGGCGAACGCTTAGGCGGTTTGCTTTCTGTTGCACTTTCCGTGGGCTCGCGCCCCCCAGGTGTTACCTGGCACCGTGCCCTGGGAGCCCGGACTTTCCTCCACGCTTGCGCGCAGCGGTTGTCTGGCCAACTCCGGCGCGGATGGTGGGGG
>CAYWHG010000289.1:0-3583 GCA_964457865.1 uncultured Steroidobacter sp. | reverse complement strand
CTCCCTCAATGACTCTCTTCCCTGTGACTCGCAAACGACATCCTGTCCAGCACACCCATCATGACGGCGGAAACGACGAACGTCAGATGGATGATCACGAACCACATCAGCCTGTCGTTGTCGACGACCGGCTGGTTGCTGATGCTCATGAAGGCGCGCAGCAGGTGGATCGAGGAGATCGCGACGATCGAGGCGGCCACCTTCAGTTTGAGGCTGCTCGCATCGAGCTTGCCCAGCCAGCCGAGATTGTCGCCGCCATCCTTCACGTCGATCTTGGAAACGAAGTTCTCGTAGCCGGAGAACATGACCATGACGATCAGGCTGCCGACCAGCACGAGATCGACGAGCGCCAGCAGGCGCAGCACGAGGTCGGCTTCGGTCACTTCCATGATCGTGTGCAGCAGGTGGTACACCTCGGCGAAGAACTTGATGCCCAGCGCCAGCAGCGCCAGCGACATGCCGAGGTAGACGGGAGCCAGGATCCAGCGACTGGAAAACAACAGCTTCTCGATCAGACGTTCGATCACGATTCACGCTCGCAGGTATTCACGGGAGCCGCGGATTCTAACCGGGCGCGACCCGCGCTGTGACCTGCCCGTCACGGATTCGTCGGCATGCCGCTATTGGCCTGCGCCGCGGCCGGAGCGTAGAGTCGGTTCGCAAAAGGAGAACGTGCGCATGGCCGCCACCGGTACCCCCGATCTGTCGACACCCGCTTTCGAACAGACCCGGCAATTCGAGCAGGCCCGGCTGCAACTGGCCCGACTCGATGCCAGCGGCGACACGCCGCTGCCGGACCTGTGGATGCAACTGGCAACCAGCGTGGTCGAGGCGCTGAACGTCGACCGCATCGGCGTATGGGTACTGGTCGACGAAGGACGGGCGCTGCGCTGCCGCTACCTGTTCCAGCGCTCCAGCCAGCAGGTCTTCCAGGGCGCCATGCTGCGCCAGCAGGACTTCCCGCAATACTTCGACGCCCTGCAGTCGCGCCGCACGCTGCCCGCGACGCATGCCGACGAATCGGCCCTGACCGGCGAACTGTTCACCTCGTACCTGCAGCCGCTCGGCATCACTTCGCTGCTGGATGCGCCGCTGTACATCGAGGGCCGCGTCGTCGGCGTCGTCTGTCACGAGCACATCGGCGCACCGCGCGAGTGGAGCGGCGCGGAATGCGATTTCGCCAGCGCCGTAGCCGACAACATTGCGCGCCTGTATCAGGAACACCGCCGCAAGAGCGCGCGCGCCACGCTCGACGCCTACGAAGAGCACCTGATGGAATTGCATCGCATGGAGGCGGTCGGTCGCATGGCCGCCGGCATCGCGCACGACTTCCGCGGCATCCTCGGCGCCGCGATGGGATTCGCGGAACTGATCCAGCGGGTGCCCAACCTGCCGGCGGACGCCGACCGTTATTCGCAGAAAATCGTCGAGATCCTGCAGCGCGGCAACAACCTGACCAACGAAGTCACGATGTTCGGCAAGGACACGCCCGTCTCGCCGCGCGTCATCGACGTGGCACGAACGGTGCGGTCGATGCACAGCATGTTCCAGGTGCTGCTCGGCAATCGCATCCGCCTGATCGGCGACATTGAGCGGCCGGTCAGTCGCATCTTCATCGATTCGGCGCAGCTCGAGCGCACGCTGCTGAACCTGGTGCTCAATGCCCGCGACGCCATGCCCGCGGGCGGCGAACTCACCATCCGCGCCGAGGATGTCCACGTCGAAGACGAAGACGGCGAGATGGGAATATTCGTCGAGATCAGCGTGACCGACACCGGCATCGGCATGGACGACGAGGTCCGCGAAAACATCTTCAAGCCGTTCTTCACCACCAAGGGCGAGCACGGCACGGGCCTCGGCTGCGCGATCGTGCATCAGATCGTGACGCGCGCCGGCGGCCTGATCCGCATCGACAGCACGCCGGGCAAGGGAACGAAGGTGAGCCTGTATCTGCCGCGGATCGCGGCGGCGGAAGGCATGTAGCCGCAGCTATCGCGCCGGTTCGGATTTCGCGCGCGCCAGATCCGCCTCGGCCACCGGATGTTCCGGGTAGGTCTCCTGAAACTGCTTCCATTCCCGGTCCGCGGCGCTCTGCTGTCCGTCGCGCCGTAGCTGGCGGATGTGTTCCAGCCAGTCGTCGGGATCGGCATGCAGCCGCGCGACGTTCAGCGCCATATCAGCTTCGTTCGCGGACGCCGCGATGCTCCTGGCGGCGACGGGCGGTGCACTGGCGGCCTTGGCTGCTTCCTTGCGTTGCGCCATCACGGCCCGCTGCACTTCCTGTTCACGACTGACCGCCGCGGCTTCGGTGCGTTCCTGCATCGCCGTGTATTGCGGCGGCGGAGGTGCGGGCGCTGGTGCGGGCACGGCGACCGCCACGGGCGGCGACTCGATCACGGGCTGTTCCGGCGCCTTGTCGCTGCGCGGCGGCGGCGTGCGGGCATAGGACGAGAATTCGGTCACGGCGTCGCGCGGCGGCGCGATCATCACCACGCTTTCCTCGGCAGCGGCGCCGGCGGATTCCTGTCTCGCTTCGGGTATCGCCGGGACATTCGTCGGCGCTGGTTTCGCCGCGGGAGAAAAATCCGCGGAGCGCACTTCATGCTCGACACCGCTGCGGATCACGATGGACACCACGAGCAGCGCGGACGCGGCAATCGCCGCGGGCACGCCCCATCGCATCAGGCGCCGGCGTTTCGCACGCACCCGCGCCAGTTCGTCGGCGCCGGACCCGCCGATCGCGGCACGGGCCTGCGCCAGGATCTGCTGATCCAGATGCGCCGGCACGTCATCGGACGGCAGATCGCGATACGCCTGCGAGACCGCGGAGCGCCGCCCCAGATATTCCTCGAATGCCTTGTCGTCGGATGGACTGTTCACGGTTCGTTGTCCTCACCGACAGTGTGGGACTGGTGATGCCGCAGCGCTGTGCGTAGTTTGCGGAAGGCATAGCGCAGGCGGCTTTTCGCCGTCTCCATGGCCACGCCGGTGGTGCGACCAATGTCCTCCACACTGAGCCCGGTCTCTTCGTACAGCAGGAATGCTTCACGCTGCTCGGCCGGCAACTGCTCGAGCGCCTGCCTGAGCGAGGCACGGACCTGCATTTCCGATACCTGCGTCTCCGGCTGGTGGACCGGCGTGTCCGCCAGGCTCTCCTCCAGTTCGCCGACATCGTCCATGCGCCCCAGCTGCTGGCGCCCGGCGCGCCGGAAATAATCGACGGCGCAGTTGTGGGCGATCCGGAACAGGAACGTGTTGAACTGCGCGCGCGGCTCGTAGCGTTCGCGAGTGGCGATCACCTTGCCCCACACCTCCTGGAACAGATCACTGGCCACGTCCTGGTGATGACACAGCCGCTGCAGGTAACGATACAGCGGCCCCTTGTGCCGGCCGTACAGCACTTCGAACGCGCGCATGTCGCCGTCGCGATAGCGCTGCATCAGCGCCGTATCGTCGTCCGCCGCCGGCGTCGATGCGGCAGGCACGAACGGCGCAACGCGACCCAGCGGCGCCAGCGCATTCGCCTCACCCAGATCACTCATGCGATCGATGGATACATCCTTCAGATCCATGGGCCGAGCGT
>CAYWHG010000288.1:0-3649 GCA_964457865.1 uncultured Steroidobacter sp. | reverse complement strand
AGCATGGAACTCGCCGGCCTGCGCCAGGGCGCGCTGCGCGAGATCGGCAAGGTGAAGTGGATGCCGGGCTGGGGCGAAAGCCGCATCGGCAACATGATCGCGGATCGTCCCGACTGGTGTATCTCGCGCCAGCGTGTCTGGGGCGTGCCGATTCCGCTGTTCACGCACAGGGCGACGGGCGACCTGCATCCGCGCTCGGCGGAACTCGTCGACGAAGTGGCGAAGCTGGTCGAGAAGGACGGCATCGATGTCTGGTCCGATCTCGATCCGGCGCAGCTGCTTGGCGCGGACGCGGCGAATTACGAGAAGGTCACCGACATCATGGATGTCTGGTTCGATTCCGGCGTGATGCATCACTGCGTGACCGAGGTGTGGCCCGAGATCACGGCGCCAGCCGATCTGTATCTGGAAGGCTCGGATCAGCATCGCGGCTGGTTTCACAGCTCGTTGCTGACGTCGGTGGCGATGCACGACCGTGCGCCGTATCGGGCCGTGCTGACGCACGGATTCACGATCGACGAGAAGGGCCGCAAGATGTCCAAGTCGCTCGGCAACGTGATCGTGCCGCAGAAGGTCATCGGCTCGCTCGGCGCCGACGTGCTGCGTCTGTGGATTGCGGCCACCGACTACGCGAACGAAATGAGCCTGTCGGACGAGATCCTGAAGCGTGTCGGCGAGTCCTATCGCCGCATGCGCAACACCGCGCGCTTCCTGCTCGGCAATCTCGCCGGCTTCGATCCGGCGACCGACCAGGTGCCGGTGGATCAGCTGGTGGCGCTCGATCGCTGGGCGCTGTGGCGCACGCAGCAGGTGCAGGACGAAGTGATCGCGGCGTATCGCGATTACCAGTTCCACCTGATCTATCAGAAGGTGCACAACTTCTGCAGCGTCGACCTCGGCGGCTTCTATCTCGACGTGATCAAGGATCGTCTCTATACGACGCCAGCCAAGAGTGCGGCACGTCGTTCGGCCCAGACCGCGATGTTCTGGATCGCCGAAGCGATGGTGCGCTGGCTGGCGCCGATCCTGTCGTTCACGAGCGAGGAAATCTGGCAGCACCTGCCGAAGTCGACGGGCGGCGGCGAGCGCGGCAAGTCGGTGTTCTTCGAAACCTGGGCGCAACTGCCGCAGGGCGCGGCCGTGCGGCCGGCGGTCGACTGGGACGCGATACTCGATGTGCGCAGTGCCGTGGCGCGCGAACTGGAGAAGGTACGCAACGAGGACGCCATCGGTGCGCCGCTCGATGCGGAAGTCGATGTCTACTGCGCGCCGGCGTTGCTGAAAACGCTGGGCGAGTTCGGCGAAGAGTTGCGGTTCGTGTTCATCACCTCGGCGGCCCGCGTGCATCCCGCCGATGCACGACCTGCCGATGCCGCGCCCGCGCAGAACGACGATCGCAACAACGCCTGGATCGTGGTGCGACCGACGACGGCTGCCAAGTGCGTGCGTTGCTGGCACAAGCGCCCCGATGTGGGCGCGAATGCGAAACATCCCGAGCTGTGCGGACGTTGCGTGACGAACATCGATGGCCCCGGCGAATCGCGCCGCTTCACCTGATACGACACAGCAGCATGAACGCACCCCTGTCCAAAGTCTGGTTTCATCCCACGCGCGGCGCCAGCAACTGGCTCTGGCTGTCTTTCTTTGTGGTACTGATGGACCAGGTCACCAAGGCCCTCGTCGTCGGCTCAGTGAAGGGCAAGGCGAGTTTCGCGCTGCTGCCGATTCTGGAAATCGTCTATCTCGAGAACCGCGGCGCCGCCTTCAGCATGCTGCATGACGCCGGCGGCTGGCAGCGCTGGTTCTTCATCGCGCTTGCGCTGGTCGTGAGCGTGGTGCTGATGCTGTGGCTGCGCAAGCTGCGTACGCCGGAACAGACCATCCTCGCGATCGGCCTGTCGCTGGTACTGGGCGGTGCGCTCGGCAATGTCATCGATCGCGTCTGGCTCGGCTATGTCGTCGACTTCGTCTATTTCCACTGGCGTACCTGGGATTTCCCGGCCTTCAATATTGCGGACACGGCCATTTCGATCGGTGCGGTGTGTCTGCTGATCGATGCGTTTCGCGAAAGCGGGCGCGAGAGGAAAGGGGATAGTGAACAGGGGGCGGGGGGCAGTAAGATTCATTCGGAGTGACACGTCTCATCTCCGACCATTCCCTATCCCCTGATCGCCATCCCCTTTCCCATGCAGATCCTGCTCGCCAATCCCCGCGGTTTCTGTGCCGGTGTCGATCGCGCCATCGACATCGTCGAGCGGGCCATCGAACTCTTCGGTGCGCCGATCTACGTGCGGCACGAAGTCGTGCACAACCGCTACGTCGTCGATCGCCTGCGCAACATGGGTGCGATCTTCGTCGAGGAGCTGCACGAAGTACCGGCCGGCGCCACGCTGATCTTCAGCGCGCACGGCGTGTCGCGTGCGGTACAGGACGAGGCCCGCAGTCGCGATTTCAAGGTCTTCGATGCGACCTGCCCGCTGGTGACCAAGGTGCACATGGAAGTCACGCGCTATGCGCGTGAGGGGCGCGACGTGATCCTGATCGGTCACGAAGGGCATCCGGAGGTCGAGGGAACGATGGGGCAGTTCGATACCTCGTTCGGCGGTCGCATTCTTCTGGTCGAGACGCCGGACGATGTCGAGCATCTCGACGTGCGCAATCCCGAGCAGCTGGCTTTCGTCACGCAGACCACGCTGTCGGTCGACGATACGCAACTCGTCGTCGAGGCGCTGCGCCGCCGTTTCCCCGCACTGGCGAATCCGCGCAAGGAAGACATCTGTTACGCGACCCAGAACCGCCAGGATGCGGTGAAGCAGCTCGTGCAGCGCTGCGATCTGATCCTGGTCGTCGGCTCGCCCACCAGCTCCAATTCCAACCGGTTGCGCGAGATTGCGGAGAAGGCGGGAATCCCCGGCTATCTGATCGACGGGCCGGAAGATCTGCAGCGCGAATGGTTCGAGGGCAGAAAATGCGTCGGCGTCACGGCCGGTGCATCCGCACCGGAGATCCTCGTCGAGCGCGTCGTGGCGAAGATTCGCGAATGGGGCGGGGAGGCACCGGTGAATCTGCTGGGCCAGCAGGAGAGCGTAGTGTTCAGCCTGCCGCGGGAGCTGCGGATCGAACGCGTCGCGCGCTGAGGTTTCATTTCCCGGGCTGGACGCGCATCACGTACGACGCAGCGCCGGCGCCCGCGGCCGACCAGCTCACCGAGATCACATAGGTCGGCGGATTGGTCGACAGGTCGCGTGAGATCGCCCCGGTTCCGTTCGGCAGCGCCTTGCGGATTTCCTCATGCCAGCAGGCGGCTTCCTGGGCCGCCGCGTTGACGGGACGCGGATCACGCGTTTCCGTGCATAACACGCCGATCACGTTGGCGTAACCGGTCCGCCCGGCCACATTCGCATCCACCTTTTCCGCCATGACCTGCGCAAGCCGGGCGGCCTGCGCCTGGGGATGCGTGTCGATCTCGGTGTGCATGGCTTCGCCATACAGCGCGGCCACGCCGATGAGGCCGATGCCGACGACGAGCAGCGCGGCGATGACTTCGACCAGCGTGAAGCCGGAAGAGCAAGGGAGGGCCGTAGGCCGTAGGCCGTAGGCTGTAGGTCGGAAAGGAACAGGAAGGATCGCGGATCGGGAAGGCACGTGG
>CAYWHG010000287.1:2609-3692 GCA_964457865.1 uncultured Steroidobacter sp. | reverse complement strand
TCTTCGTCCGCCATGAAGTCCGACCAGCGCGCCTTCATGGTCGCTTCGTCGGGCCACTCCAGCAGGTAGACGAACTCGGTCCGGTTCTCGTGCTTCGATTCCCACATCGCCACGATGTTGAAATCGTACTTCGCCATGATTCGCGCTGCATGGTCGCGAAAGCGATCGTGAAACGCCTGCTTGTTGCCGTCGAAGATTTCATAGATGCGCAACTGGTGCACAGGAGCGGACTCGGTCGCGTGCGCGCTGGTCAGCGCGGCTACGGATATGATGGCCGCGACCAGAACCGTGAGTCGGGAAATGATCTGCATGCGAGTGCCCTCTGGTTCACTCCGATCGGTGGATGACTCGCAATCCCGCCCATGAGTTCCATAGACTGCGACCGATGTCGGATTTCGCGGACCGGCCACGTCCTTGTAGCGTCACCCCTGCACATCTGGATCACCCATGTCGAAACTCCGCTTCAAGATCTCGATGTCCCTCGATGGCTTCGTCGCGGGTCCCCGGCAAAGTGTCGACAATCCGCTCGGGGTCGGCGGTGAGCGTTTGCACGAGTGGGTCTTTCCGCTCAAGGCCTGGCGTGCCGTGCACGGGCTGGAGGGTGGCGAAACCAATGCCAGTTCGGCGGTGGTCGACGAGTCGCTGCAGAACATCGGTGCGACGATCATGGGGCGCAACATGTTCGGCGGACATCCTGGCGGATGGGATGCCGGCAATCCGTGGGCGGGATGGTGGGGCGACAAGCCACCGTTCGGACATCCAGTGTTCGTGCTCACGCATCATGCGCGCCAACCGCTGGTTCTCGAAGGCACGACGTTTACGTTTGTGACCGACGGTATCGAGTCGGCGCTCAGACAGGCACGCGATGCCGCAGAGGGCAAGGATGTGACGCTGGCCGGCGGCGCAAAGGCCGCGCAGCAATATCTCGCGGCAGGACTGGTCGATGAAATGGAAATCAGCCTGGTACCGACCCTGCTCGGCAGCGGCGAGCGGCTGTTCGAAGGGTTGAGCGACGATCTGCACGGACTCAAGGCGGTGCGTACCGTCGCGGCGCCTGGGGTCACCCACATCAAGTTCGCAAGG
>CAYWHG010000287.1:0-2509 GCA_964457865.1 uncultured Steroidobacter sp. | reverse complement strand
GTGCTCCGCGCGTTCCGTGCGTAATGAGCATCAAGGGCATTGCGATCGCCGCTGCCGCAACAGCATGCATTG
Organism: uncultured Steroidobacter sp.; assembly: GCA_964457865.1. GTDB lineage: Bacteria > Pseudomonadota > Gammaproteobacteria > Steroidobacterales > Steroidobacteraceae > Steroidobacter. Next base: position 2,437 of record CAYWHG010000287.1, on the reverse strand, counting down.
CGGCAACGGCACTGTGGCTGTATCCGCGTATTCCAGACCGCTGGAATCCCTGGGCGGACCTGCGGCTCGATGAAGCTCCAAACTTTCTGACACGCCATAAACTTGCGCGGCTCTCGTCGGACCCGGCGCTGTGTCGCGCGACCCTCGCGACCAGCCCTTTCAAGTTCGTGCCGCTGGAGGACCGCACCACCGGCGCGGCTTGCGGCCTCTATGACGCAGTCCGCATCGAAAGAACTTCAGTCGAGGTCGGCAAGGCGTTCTCCCTGACCTGTCGCAGCGCGGTCTCGCTCGCGCTGTGGGAGCGGCATTCGCTGCAGTCGGCAGCACAGCGACACTTCGGACAGCGGGTCGCGCGCATCGAACACTTCGGCAGTTACGCCTGTCGCAATATCAATGGACGATCCGACAGGCGACGCAGCCAGCACGCGACTGCAGAAGCATTCGACATCGCCGGCTTCGTACTCGAAGACGGCACACGGATCCGGGTTCTGAACGATTGGCAGGACGCAGACACCCGCTCCGCCTTCCTTCATGAGATCCGGTCTGACGCGTGCCAGTTCTTCGATGCCGTGCTGAGCCCGGACTACAACGAAGCGCATCGCGATCACTTTCATTTCGACCGTGGCTCGTGGCGCACCTGTCGCTGACACGCACACACAAACGTTCCTTCACATCATCGCAACATTGCGCCGTGACGATGCATCGAGCGCAGCTGTTCAGATGCCTCGATCCTCGGGGTACGGCCTGCGTCGGAGCGGATCAAGCATGAAGCACCTGAACCCCCGCCTGCGGGCTGCCCTCGCCCTCTGTGCCTGTTCATTGTCGATGGCCCACGAATCCCACGCGGCCGAGTTGCTGGAACGCGCCGTCCTGCCGAGCGCCACCTTCTCAACCGGTCCGACGTCCGGCCAGTTTGCGACGGGCGGCAACGGCGTCGTGACACCGTTCATCAACAAGCAGCCCGTGCAGGGTTTCTCGGCCGTGCTGCCGGGCCCTTTCAAAGGCACCTACAACGTGATGTCCGACAATGGCTTCGGCAACAAGGCGAATTCGCCGGACGCCTTGCTGCGCGTGTACACGGTTCGCCCGGACTTCGAAGCGGGCACGGTGTCGCCGGTGAATCGCGTGAACGGCCAGACCCTGCAGGACTTCACGCCCCAGAGCTTCATTACCCTGAGCGATCCGTGGCGCAAGGTTCCGTTTGCGATCGTCGCCGACGGCGCAACGTATCCCGGCACGCCGGTCGGCGGCGGCAGCATCCCCGTCGATCCCTCGATTCGCGCCGGCCGCCTGCTGACCGGTTGGGACTTCGACATCGAATCCATCCGTCGCGTGCCCGACGGCACGCTCTGGTTCGGCGACGAGTTCGGTCCGTACCTGATTCACACCGACTCGAATGGCCGGGTACTCGAAGCACCGATCCCGCTGCCCAATTTCCGCGGCTTTCCCAGCACGCCCGGCGGCAGCGACGTGAATCCGCTGGTGCAGGCGATCAGCAATCCGCAGCGCACGCTGGCACCGAACCTGCTCGACTCGGGCGGCTTCGAAGGCATGGCATTGAACGCCAGCCGCACGCGCCTGTTCACGCTGCTGGAAAAAGCGATAAACGGTGACCCGGTGCGCAATCGCCTGATCATCAGCGAGTTCCATCTCGGAACGCGCAAGTACACAGGCAAAACTTTCGGCTACCTGCTGGACAGCCCGAGCAATGCCATCGGCGACTTCACGGCACTCACCGATCGCGAATTCATCATCATCGAACGCGACAGCGGCCAGGGCGAGGCCTTCGATCCGCGCTTCACCTCGCCGGCGCGCTTCAAGAAGATCTTCAGGATCCATCTCGACGAGACCGATGTCGACGGCAACCTGATCAAGGAAGAAGTCGCGGATCTGATGAACATCTACGACCCGCGCGACGTCGCCGGCGACGGTCTCGCGAAGAACGTCCTCACGTTCCCGTTCGTGACGATCGAAGACGTGCTGGTACTCGACAACAACCGGCTGCTCGTCATCAACGACAACAACTATCCCGGGTCGGCCGGTCGCGAGTTCGGCGTACCGGACAACAACGAGTTCATCGTGATCCACACGGCGTCGCTGCTTCGGGGGTGCGACAAGGACGATCGTCACGCCGATCGCGACCGGCGCGACGACCGCGGTCACGGCAAGGATCGCGACTGTAAGCCTGCGAAGGAGTAAGCAAACCTCTCGTCGTTCCCTGCGGGCGAGGATGGATCCCCGCCTGCGCGGGGATGACGAGAGCAGGGGAGTCGGCTCTGTAGTGATATCGACCGGTCCTGTTCCATTGCAGGACAGATCGCATCCAAGTCAGCTCTTTCTGGTAGCCCTGCGCAGTCCGGACCAGAGTTGTCATCCTTGCAGTTGCTGTGAGCCAGGACCGTGCCGTTCGAGTTGGAAGGAAGTTTTCCCGCCGTTC
>CAYWHG010000286.1:2081-3707 GCA_964457865.1 uncultured Steroidobacter sp. | reverse complement strand
CGGATTGTGAATGACCATTCTCAGAATCGTTGACAAGCCGAGCCTGCCGAACGTACAAGAATCCGCACATACAGGCCGCGCACGCGGTCGTCGAGGCGGAGGGGGAAATGCAGACCGTCTACGCATATTCGGGGCGCGATGTCGCCGAGTCGCGCCGCGCACTGGCCACCATGGTGCGCACTGAATTCACCGAGGGCGACGTCGAGATCGAACAGCCTGCCGGCGAAGTCCGCTCGTTCATCCGCAAGGGTCTGAACCAGCCGATCATGACGATGCGGTCGCTGAACGCCACCGGGATTTCGTTCCGGCGTGCGTGGCACCACATCCGTTCGCGGCGGGCCGCGGTTCACCTGCTGTATTTCGTCATCCAGGGCGAACTGCGTGTCGTGAACTCTGCCGGCTCGTACACGGCCACGCCCGGACAGCTCGCCATCATCAACGCCGATGAACCGTTCTATTCGAATGCGGTGGTCGGCGATCGCGGCAGCTTCGAGTGCGCGCTGGCCGTCGTGCCCGAGCACCTGGTGTTGTCGTGCCTGCCATGGGCAAGGGATTGCAACATGGCTTTCGATATCGATCCGTCGCATCGACAGGTGGTGACAGGTCTGCTCGATCTGCTGTGCTTCGAAGGCTCTCATCTCGGCAGCCAGACGGCGACGCCGCTCGCCGAGGCTTTCCTGCAGTCGGTTACGGAGAGCGTGAGCGATCAGATCGCCAGCCTCGCGCGTCCCGACAGCGTGCTCGACAAGCGCTTCGCGGACATCCAGGCGTGCATCCGCAAATACCTGACCGCGACAGACCTCACCTGTGATCGCGTGGCTGCCTACTGCGGCATTTCGCCGCGTTACCTGTGCTACGTGCTGAGCGCCAGGAACACGTCCTTCTCGGACCTGCTCTGGAGTCAGCGTCTGCCGAAAGCAAAGGAATGGCTGGTATCCGATGCCTTCCGTCGTTATCCGATCCACAAGATCGCCTGCATGGCCGGCTTCAAGAGCGCGGCGCATTTCAGCCGGACGTTCAAGTCGGCCTACGGCTGTTCGCCGAAGGAGTTTCGAGCGAATCAGAGCGTGGATGCGTCGGTCCAGACGGATGTAGTGCCGCAGTTGCTGCACGCCTGAACTTCTTGCCCTCTCCATCAGGGAGAGGGCAGGGTGAGGGTCGACAGCCTTTCGGCAATCACCACACTCAACCGCTGCAACACGCCCTCAAGGTTCCCCAACACCTCGTTGTTCCAGAACCTCACGACGCGATATCCCTGATCTTCGAGGTATCGCGTACGTCTGGCATCCTCAACAGCACGCTGTGCATGCTGACCGCCATCCACTTCGACGATCAATCGTGCGGCCATACAGACGAAGTCGGCGACATAGGGTCCGAAAGGAACCTGACGCCGGAACTTGTGGCCGCCGAGACGGCGATTGCGAAGGTGATACCAGAGACGTTGCTCGGCATCGGTGAGTGCGCCGCGCAGGGCGCGGGCCCGGTTGCTTCCTTGCACGCTTTCCTTGCTCCGACATTGCAGACCCTCGGCCGCGCTGCGCGACCGCTCCTTACTTCTTTCCCTCTCCCTTAGGGAGAGGGCAGGGTGAGGGTCGACGATATCTCCACCGCGGATCAGTGTCACCC
>CAYWHG010000286.1:0-1981 GCA_964457865.1 uncultured Steroidobacter sp. | reverse complement strand
AGGGAGAGGGCAGGGTGAGGGTCGACGATATCTCCACCGCGGATCAGTGTCACCCTTGCTCCGACATCACGGACCCTCACCCGCGCTTGCGCGCGGCCTCTCCCTCTAGGGAGAGGCGAAGACCCGGAGTGAGAGGCCATTGCCGCCCCGGGCAATGCAGTCTTCGCTGTTGGTCATCGTCCTGACGTTAACGTGTCGGCGACGGTGCATAGCCTCGCCAGGGCCGGTCGGACGCTGTGCCGAAACAAGAGTTGCCATAGAGATATCCGTGACGCGGCCACCGCGCGCGGTCAAGGGGGTATGCAGTGCGCAAGTTCTCAGCGGGTCCGGCTCGTCGTCTGGTCCTGTCGGCAGGGTTGTCGTCATCAGCGCTGTTGGCGCTATCCCTGATCCCGGCGTCGGGTGCCGTGGCACAGCAGGTGAGCGCTGAGAACGAGAGTGGCGGACCGGAGGAAGTCATCGTCACGGCCCGGCGTCGCGACGAAAGCCTGTCGAAAGTGCCGATCGCCATCACTGCCATCGGTGCCGTCCAGCTTGAAGATCGTTCGATCCGCACGGACTCCGATCTGCAGCTCGCCGCCCCCGGTCTCACCATCCGACAGACCCAGGGCAACAACTCGCTCACGTACTCGATCCGCGGCCAGTCGGCCGATACGTTCAGCGGTTCGCCCTCGGCGGTGATCGCGTATCTGAATGAAGTGCCGCTGACCATCGGCAGCGCATCGTCGTTCTACGATCTCGAATCGGTGCAGGTACTGAAAGGTCCGCAGGGCACGCTGTTCGGTCGCAACACCACTGGCGGTGCCGTGCTCTACACGACCGCCAGGCCAAGCGACAAGAACGAAGGCTTCCTGCGCACGCGCTTCGGCAACTTCGACCTGCAGGAAGTCGAAGGCATGGCGAATCTCGTTGTCAACGATGCCGTCTCCTTGCGCGTCGCCTTCGATGCCATCAGGCGTGATGGCTACATCGAGAATCTCGTCACGGGCGACGATATGGGCACGCTCGATCGCAAGAGCGGTCGCGTGTCGTTGTCGATCAAGCCGAACGATGCCTTCGAGAACACCACGGTCTTCCAGTACACGGATGTCGGTGGCACCAACACCGGCGCTTCCTACACTTACAGCGTCTACGAGCCGGGCGCGACCAACAACGGTCGAACGTTGAACAGCAGCGCCGGCTTCCTGTTCGGCCCGGGGCTGGATCTGGTGGGCGGCCCGGGCGCCTGGGACGCCTATCTCGCCGCCCATCCCGAGGCCTACGCGCCGGGACTGGTGGACTACGTCAACGAGCAACGCCGCATCGGACCGTACAAGACGCGCCATCCGGCGGGTGCGCGTCACGAAGGCAAGGATGTGAGTCTCTCGAACACCACGACCTTCGAGATCAACGACAACCTGACACTCAAGAACATTCTCGGCGCATCGAAGTCGGAAACGGATTCGGAGCAGCCGCAGCTCGGCGCACCGTTCGTCACGATCCTCACGGCGAATCTCGATACCGGCGAATCCGGCAACGAGAACAACGTGGATTCCATCTCGGATGAAATACAGTTGCAGGGCGAGGCGCTGGACGGCCGGTTCGAATACATCGCCGGCTACTATTTCCAGAAATCGAAGATCGACACGCTCTGGCCGCAGACGTACTTCGACGTGAGCCCGATCATTCCGCCGTCGAGCGTCACCAACAACTTCCGTATCCGCAACGAGACGAATGCTCTCTACACACAGGGCACTTACGGCCTGACCGATGCGGTGCGTCTCACCGCCGGTGTGCGTTACACGTGGGAAGATGTGGAGATCGAGCAATTGCCCGCGGCGACCTACACATACGGTGCACCCGGCGAATCGGAAACTTTCAAGGATCCGAGTTGGGAACTGGGCGTGGACTGGCAGGCCACCGACAGCGTGTTCACGTACCTGAAGACGCGCGGCAGTTTCCGCAGCGGCGGCTTCAACGGTTCGGCGCCGCCGGTCAAGGC
>CAYWHG010000285.1:0-3728 GCA_964457865.1 uncultured Steroidobacter sp. | reverse complement strand
CCGCGCATCTGCTGCAGATCGTCGGCGGCTTCGACGCTCTCGCCCATGGCCTTCATTTCGCCGGTGAGTTGCATGCTCAGCGTTTCGCTGCTGGCGCGCGACTGGCTGTGAGTCTGGCTCTGCTCGGCGACGAAGCGGCCGATTTCGTCCAGCTTGCCGGCGAGGTGCGTGAGCAGCGCTTCGAGTTCCTGGCGCGCGCTTTCGATGCGCTTGATGCGCTGCCCGACCAGTTCGATCAGCGACGACAGTACATCGGGCAATTGCTCCGGGGGCAGTGCCGCGCCGAGCTTTGCATCGATGGCATCGAGCTGACTCGCCAACGTGCTGTCGCGTCGCAGCTCGACCAGCAGCGCGACCAGCACGAGACGCACGCGCTCGTCGATGCGCGGGGAGAGTGCGGCGGCCGCTGGCTGCACGGCGACCGGTTGCGTGGCGATGAACGACGGTACGTGATCCAGCGCCTGGATCGCCTCGGTCAGCGCCGGCGTGATCCTTTCGAGTTCCTCGTGCGAGGCCTCGCGCCGGATCGCGGACTGCAGTTGCTTGATCTGCTCATCCAGTCGCGGCGACTGTCCCAGCGACGCGCTGCACAGGCGCCCGGCGAGCCGCTTCAGCGTCGTCTCCATGGCGCGGAACCGACGGTGTTCGTCTTCGAGCGAGCCGAGGCTGTCGAAGTATTTCTTGCGCCAGTTGTCGGCTTCGGGGGCGGCCGTCTTCACAAGCTGATCCGGCAGTGGTTGCAGCAAATGCGACGAATCATCCGCTCCCGCCGCGCCGGGCGATGCGTCGCGCGTCAAGGATTTCTGCGGATCGCCTGCCCTCGCGAACGTGCTCGGCGATATGGCAGGAACGCGTGGAGTGCGCTGATTCCCGGAACGGGAAAAATCAGGGAAGGGCGGGGGTAAAGTTCCGTGCGTCGCGGCCGGTCACGCCGGCACGGGCGAGTCGTGCTGCTGCAGCGTGGCCAGCGCCGTCTTGAGATCGCTGCACAAATTTTCGGTGCCGATCAGCTCGACGATGCCGGCCTTTTCCAGCTTGCCGCGCACGCGCTCGTTGGCGCCGGTCACCATCACGCGCACGCCGCGACGGCGCAGGTTGGTGATGACTTCCTCCAGCGTGTCGAGGCCGGTGGCATCGATGAACGGCACCCAGCGCAGCCGGATGATGAGCGTCTTCGGATCGGTGTGCGTCGTCGCCAACGCGCGCTCGAAGGTCTCGGCGGCACCGAAGAAGAACGGTCCTTCGACGCGATACACCAGCACGTCCGCCGGCAGGTTCAGCGTTTCCGGACCGAACTCCGCGTGCAGTTGCTGCACGGTCTGCTGCGACACTTCGACGCTGCTGGCCATGCGGCGCAGGAACTGCAGGATGGCCAGGATCACGCCGATGTTCACCGCGACGACCAGGTCGACGAACACGGTGAGTCCGAACGTCACCAGCAGCACCACCACGTCGGCGCGCGGCGCGCGGCGGATCATCTTCAGAAAGTGACTCGCCTCGCTCATGTTCCAGGCCACCACGAACAGGATGGCTGCCAGTGCCGCCAGCGGAATGTCGGTCGCGAGCGGCGCCAGCAACAGCACGATGATCACCAGCGTCGCCGAGTGCACGAGGCCGGCGAGCGGCGAATTGCCGCCGTTGCGCACATTGGTCGCCGTGCGGGCGATGGCGCCGGTGGCGGCGAAACCGCCGAACAGCGGCGCGACCACGTTGGCGATGCCCTGGCCGATGAGTTCCTGGTTGGAATCGTGGCGCGTGCCCGCCATGCCATCGGCGACCACCGCGGACAGCAGCGATTCGATCGCGCCCAGCATCGCGATCGCAAATGCCGGGCCGATCAGTTCGATCATGGTGGAGATGGAGAGCACCGGCAGCTGCGGCAACGGCAGCGTGGACGGAATGCCGCCGAAGGCCGAGCCGATGGTCGCGACATCCTCGAAGCGGAACACCATCTGGATCGCCGCGGCGAACACGACGCCGACGAGCGGACCCGGTACGCGGCCGAGCTTCGGTACGCGCGGCAGCAGCACGATCACCGCGAGCGTGGCGCAGGCCAGGATCGTCGTCGTCAGGTTCAGCTGCGGCAGTGCCTGCAGCGTGTGCCAGAACTTTTCGTGGAAGTGCGCGCCGCTCACCTCCGGCAATCCGAAGAAGCTCGGCCACTGGCCCGTCCAGATGATGACGGCGATACCGGCGGTGAAGCCGATGATTACCGGGGCCGGAATGAACTTGATGACCGTGCCCATGCGGGCGATGCCGAACAGCAGCAGGATCACGCCCGCCATCAGCGTGGCGACCTGCAGGCCGGCGATGCCGTATTGCGCCGTGATGCCGGAGAGGATCACGACGAACGCGCCCGTCGGCCCCGCGATCTGGATGCGGCTGCCGCCGAAGAGCGACACCAGCACGCCCGCGATGATGGCCGTGTACAGCCCCTGTTCGGGCTTGGCGCCCGACGCGATCGCGAAGGCCATCGCCAGCGGCAGTGCCACGACGCCGACCACCGCACCGGCGGCGACATTGCGCATCCAGTGTTCGCGCGCCAGAAATCCGGCGCGCCGGGCTTCGAGCAGGGCGATCATGGAAGCGACGCTTTCATCGGCGGCGGCCGGCGGCTCGCATCGTTCAGTGGAGCCATTCGGACGTCAGCACTTCCGCAGCGCCGTTCTCGAATTTCACTTCGATCTTGGTGTCCTTGCCGTCGGCACCGCGGCCGAAGAATTCATAGATGACGATGCCGTTGTCCTGGTCGCTTTCGATGATGCGACTGGGCACGAACTGCGGATGGGCGCCGGCCAGCGCGGTCGTGACGGCGGCCGGTGCCTCGGTGGCCGCGATGTCGCGCTGAATCTCGACCACCTTCCAGACGCCGTCGATCCGCGTCAGATCCAGTTCGATCTCCGCCCCGTTCAGCATGCCTTCGACGTCGTAGTAGTCGTTGCCGTTGCGCTGTTCGTGTTCCGCCTCGCCGATCTGTATGCCCGGCCGGGCCGCGTTCACGGCAGCGAGGACCTCGGCGGGAATCGAGTCGAGCGCCACCGCCTGCTTGCCGGTCGCATCGACCGTAGTGGCCGGCCCGGCGGGCGGCGGCGCTTCGTTGCAGGCCGCGAGCCCGAACAGGGCAGCGACGACGACGGAAGAACTCATCCTGGCTACACGACGAGTGAACATGATGAACAACCTCGATGATCACGGTGTCATCCGATAGTAGCGCAACGTCGTCGCACCGCAGCGAGCGGGTGAACGTTAGTTGCGTCGCGGAGCAGCAGGGGAACAGGATCGCGCCCCCCTTGGCAGCAAGGCTTCGCCCTCGTCCCATCGCGCGCGCTTCGCGGTTATGCTCCGACACCAGTCGTATCGACATCGCTGACGGAGATCGCAATGAACCGCAGAGAAGCCTTGCTGGCGCTGGGCGCCATTCCCCTGCTGGCGCACGCCGGAGAGAAATCGCCGACGATCATTCGCGTGAGCAAGACCCCGACCTGCGGCTGCTGCGGCGTCTGGGTGACGCACTTGGAAAAGGCCGGCTTCAAGACCGAGGTGCAGGATTTCGACGATCTCACGCCCATCAAGCAACGACTCGGCGTGCCGGCGTCCCTGAGTTCATGTCACACCGCCGAGGTCGGCGGCTATTTCATCGAAGGGCACGTTCCCGCCGACGACATCAAGCGCCTGCTGCGCGAACGCCGCAAGGGCAAGGGCCTGACGGTGCCCGGCATGCCCGCCGG
>CAYWHG010000284.1:0-3765 GCA_964457865.1 uncultured Steroidobacter sp. | reverse complement strand
CTTATTTCCCGCCGCCACGGGCTAACGGGCATGGCATTCGAATGAAGAAACAAGGAATGTCCCCATTCCGCACCATTCCGCAATTCTCAAATGACCGCCAAACGAACACGCAAAACGGCCGCCGAACTCGCTGCCGAGCTGGCCAACGATCCCGCTTACCAGGAGCGTGTACGGATCCGGGACGAGGCTATCCAGCAAAAGGCTGAAAGGCTGAGGATTGCGGAGCGGCCGCTCGTCGAAGCATTGCAGGCGGCCGGCGCGGAGGTCACCTCGGTCTGGGACCTCGTCAACAGCAAACGCAGATATCCCGGGCTGGTCCCGATACTGATCGCACAGCTTGGCGAGGACTATCCGGATGAAATACGCGACGGGATCGCGCGTGCACTGGCAGTCAGGGAAGCGCGTCCGTACTGGGACGAACTCCGCAGTGCATACCTGAAGGCAGATGGCCCGGTCGATGGGACCGGAGCCAATCAGGTCAAGTGGGCCTTGCACCTCGCACTCGCGGCGGCTGCCGACGAGACGCGAGTAGCCGAACTCATTCGGCTCGCGGCTGACAGGCACCACGGTGCCCATCGATCGATGTTCATCGATGCGCTCGATCGGTTCGATGATCCGCTCGCTCGTGCAGCGATCGAAGAGCTGGCCGCGACTCGTGACCCGGCATTGAAGGATGCATTCCAGAGACTGGAGAAGCGCAGGCGGCGTCGACTGAAGAGCTGACGCGGGGAGTTCTTCAGTTCGGGTGTTCTCTGTGATGCATGCCCGCAGATTCTTTTGCGTGCCGTCTCACAAAAATTCGGTCGCGAGAAGAAAAACAACTCGCTAATCTAATTGCAGCAGACGCGGGCGCCCGAATCCGCGATGCAGAAACAACATAACGCCGCACAGGCGCGCGCAACAAGAAGACACGGATGGGGGGAATAGCAATGCAGGCTTGCTCTTGTAACTGGCGCTGGATGATGGTCCTGTTGCCGCTGCTCGGAGCGTGCAGCGGTGGCAGCGGATCTCCTCCGGAGCCACCGCCACCGCAGAATCAGACCATTGCCTTTGCAACGACGGGCAATGTCAGTGGTGCCGCCGGTACGACCGTTACCAACCTCGCCTCCGGTGGCGCGGGAACGGGTGCGATCTCTTATTCCAGCAGCAACACCGCGATCGCGACCGTCGGTGCTTCTTCCGGCACGGCGACCCTGCTTGCCGTCGGCACTGCCACGATCACGGCGACGAAGGCAGCGAGCAGCGGTTACAACGCAGCCACTGCGACCTATACCTTGAACGTGACGCAGGGCGCTCAGGTCATCGCCTTCACGCCGGCCGGGCCGCTCAATGCACTGCTCGGGTCAACGACGACGAATGCGGCGAGCGGCGGGGCAGGCAGCGGCGCGATTTCCTACGTCAGTTCCAACGCCAGCGTGATCCGTGTCGATGCGGGTACGGCGGCGGCCAGTGCTGTCGGCATCGGCTCGGCGATCATCACGGCGACGAAGGCAGCCGATGCGAACTATGGCCAGGCACAGGCGACCTACACCATCAATGTCCAGACTGCCGATCGCATCAGCGCATGGATCGGAGAGGACTCCACCGAAGTGAACCTGCCGGCCAGCGCGAATGGCCTGCAATTCGGACGCGCCCGGATCGCTGACTGCGGTATCGCAGAATCCGTGGCCACGTGCGGCGAACTGAGCGCGGCCAGCGTCGCGCCGGTCACCGATACGCGCGCCACACTGACGACGCCCGCGTACTACGCGCTCGTCGACGGCGGCTCGCTGGGCCAGCCCGTCGTGGTCAATCATCAGCGTTTCTCCGCGCGCATCGGCCACGGTGCGGCGTACTTCAAGGGCAGGTACTGGGTAATCGGCGGCGCCGAGCCCATCGAACCGCTCGCAACACCGACGCAGTTCCGGCAAATGGCGGACGTGTGGTCATCGACCGATGGCCGCAGCTGGAAACTCGAAACCGACCTCGCCGGCTTCGGCGCGCGCTGGCTGCACCAGACGCTCGTGTACGACGACAAGCTGTGGGTGATCGGCGGCGCGGCGCCGCTGCGGCCCTTTCAGGGGGTCGGCGAGGTCTACAGTTCCAGCGATGGCGTGACCTGGGTTCCCGTAACCACCACTGCTCCAACGCTGTTCGGCACCGACCCGTCGCCGGTTTTCGTGACGGCAACCGTGCACGACGACGAGATGTGGATCGTCGATCGCGGTGCGACGCATTCGTCGAACAACGGCCTCGACTGGACGTCGCGGCCCGCACTGCCTGTCAGCACCAATCGACGCGCCCATGCCTCGTTGACTTCGTATGGCGGCAATCTCTGGTATATCGGCGGTTCCGACGGCCATGCGGACACCGCGCCGCCCGCGGGCACGACCGTCAATGAAGTCTGGCGCTACGATGGCGCCGCCTGGACGCAGGTCGCACAGGGAGCAGCGCCGCTCACCGCGCGTTTCCAGCACGCTGCATTCGTGCTCGACAATCGTCTGTGGGTATTGGGCGGGCGGCTTCGCACCGCGGGTGTCAATGGCGCCGTTACCGCCGACGCCTACTCGACGACGGACGGTCAAACCTGGACGCCCGAGGCTCTGGATACCGAAATCGATCGCAGCTATCTGGCGGCGGTCGTCGGGCAGCCCGATCGGGTCACGCTGATCGGCGGCATCCTGCGCGGTTACTCCAGCAAGGTCTGGCAATCGCAGGACGGTGGGCAATGGTCACAGCTGCTGCCGGCAACGTTCTCGCCGCATCGTTTTGCCGATGGCGTCGCTTTCGGCGGTTACCTGTGGGTCATCGGCGGCGGCCAGCAGGATGGCCTGGATACCAACGACGTCTGGCGCAGTGCGGATGGTCTCAACTGGAGCAAGGTTGCGACGAGCGGCAACCTCTTCTCGCCGCGCGACAGCCACCGCGTAGTCGTGTTCAACGACCGTCTGTGGGTCATCGGCGGATTCGACTATTTCGAGGACGACGGCGGCACGCGCACTCACACCAATGAAGTGTGGTCGAGCGCGGATGGCGTAACGTGGACGCAGCATCCCGCTCCGGGATTCGCGGCCCGTTCTGCTCACGAAGCCGTGGCGTTCAACAACCGGCTGTGGGTCATCGGCGGCGCGAATGCATCGAACTTCTTCAACGATGTCTGGTCGACCGCCGACGGCGCCGCCTGGGTACAGGAAACGTCCAGTGCGGCATTCTCGCCACGCCTCGGTCATCAGGTCATCGCCTTCAACGGCGCGCTCTGGTTGTTGGGTGGCGCCGCCACGGCGACAGGCAGCGACGAAATCTGGACCTCCACGGATGGACGGACCTGGACACCGGTGGCCGCCGGTGCGCATTTCTCTGCTCGCAATGACCATGCCGCAGCGGTCTTGGCGGGCCGCCTGTACGTGGTCGGCGGCGCGACCGATACCGGTTATTTCGGCGTGACGTATTTCAATGACATCTGGTCCAGCGCCGATGGCGTGCAATGGCGACGCGACGTGGCTGCGGCCCCGTTCGCGCCGCGCAAGGCTCATCTGCTCATCCCGCACGCTGACAAATTGCATGTGATTGGCGGTCTCGCCACCGACCGTCATCATGACATCTGGCGCTCGGCCAATGGCCTCGCCTGGCAGGTCGGGTTCAGTCATGAACTGACACCGCCTTGAACCAGGGGCGGTCGATGCAGGGATTGCGCTTCGATTCGGGGGAGAGCTGTTGCTGGCGTGACGGAGGACAGGTCACTTCACCCGACCAAAGCCCGCGCAATCTCGATCGGCATGAGCATCG
>CAYWHG010000283.1:0-3774 GCA_964457865.1 uncultured Steroidobacter sp. | reverse complement strand
GGAGACGCGGCTGGCGGGATGGACCTGATGTCCGGGTGTCAGGCTAAAGCCTGACAAGAAGAGCCGGTAGGTGCAGCCCATCTCCCTGGCTAGAGATCCATCCCCGCTTCCGGATGCTCAGGTGCTGCCGCGGTTGCATACCGGCGCGCCCAGAGATAGCACACGACCGCCAGCACGACGCCGGCCGTCATGATCAGGGCCAGCGTTTCGAGTGTGCCGTCATTGAGGATGGCAACCGCCATGCCCGCCAGCGTCGCCACCAGCGATTGCAGTGAGCCCATCAGCGCTGCAGCCGCACCGGCGGTTTTTCCATGCGGTGCGAGCCCGAGCGCGGTCACGTTCGGACTGAGGCGCGCCGTCGTGAGAAAGAAAGCGAACTGCAGCACGATCACCAGCCACAGCGGCATGAGCACGAGTGCGGCAGCGCCGGCGAGCAGCGCGCCCACCAGCGGCGGCCACCAGATCACGCGCGACAGCGATTCGGCCGGGCCCGATTTTCGCAGCGCGCGAACATTGAGCCGGCTCGCCGCCAGGAACGCGACACCGTTGAGCCCGAGCAGCCAGCCGTACTGCTGCGGCGTGAGCCCATAGAGTTCCTGCATCACCGTGGCGGAGCCGGTGACGTAGCAGAACAGCGAGCCCACCGCGAAGCCGCCCAGCAGCGAGTACGACACCAGCGTGGGATCGAGCAGCAGCCGCGCGTAGGTGCGCATGATGTGCGGCGTACTGAACGGCACGATGTTCAACGCACTGCGCGATTCCTGCAGCAGGCCGTGCATGGCGATCAGCAGCCCCACGCCGAGTGCCGCCTGGAAATAGAACGTACCGCGCCAGCCGACGAGCGTGATCACCCAGCCGCCGAGCGTCGGCGCCACGATCGGTCCGAGCGACACGATCGACATGAGAATGGCAAAGGCGCGGGCCGCCTCGTGCGGCTGGCAGCGATCCCGGATGATGGCGCGCCCGATCACCAGGCCGCCGCACGCCCCCAATGCCTGGACGACGCGCATGACGGTCAACGTCGTCATGTCGTTCGCGAGCGCGCAGCCGATGGCACCGATCACATAGAGCACGAAGCCGACGTACAGCGGCGGCTTGCGGCCGAACCGATCGCTGATCGGCCCGTACAGCAACTGTCCGATGGTGATGCCGACGAGGTACGCGGCCATCGTGCGCTCGACACCCTCCTCGGCGAACTCGCGCTCGATCATTGGAAAACCCGGCAGGTACATGTCGATCGAGAACGGGCCGACGCCGCTCATGGCGCCGACGAGCAGCAACCAGCCGGGAATGCGATTAGGTCGGGAATCGAGACTCATGAGGCGAAGTGCGCGGACATGGGCGCAGGGTACAAGAGATCGCCGCCGTGGGCAGTCAGCGACACCCCGGTCACGATTCCCCTCAGGCGCGTACGGGTCGCTCGCCCAGATCAGAGACGAGCCCTGTTCCATTCCCTATCCGTCTCCTTGACAGAAACTGCCGCCAACTGCCGATCCGAATTTCGCGCGCGATGGTGCATGATCGCGATCGGTATTGCAGCATCACTGGTTCCTGCGAGGACGCATCATGACCACCGGTTCCTGTCTCTGCGGCGCAGTCAGCTACGAAGTCCACGGCCCGTATCAATGGATGACCTATTGCCACTGCTCGATGTGTCGCAAGCATTCCGGCGCGCTGTTCGGCACGTTCGTGGGCGCGGCGCCGGAAAACTTCCGCTGGCTGCAGGGCGAGGACGCCGTCGTTCACTATCGTTCTTCGCCCACTTTCGAGCGACCCTTCTGCGGTCGATGCGGATCGCCCGTTCCGGATACGTCGGGCCCGGTCGTGAACTGTCCCGCCGGCGGACTCGGCGACGATCTGGACGCCACCCCGCGCACGCACATTTTCGTCGCCACCAGGTCGCCGCTGCACGAAATCCGCGATGACCTGCCGCGCTTCGAGGAGTATCCGCCCGGTTACGGCACGCCCGTGACGGCACCGCAGAATCCAGCGGTCGCTGCCGACGGCGGCGACACGATTCACGGCAGTTGTCTGTGCGGCGCCGTGGCCTTCGAAATCGATGAGCAGCCGCGCAACCTCGTGAACTGTCACTGTTCGCGCTGTCGCATGAGCCGCGGCGCGGCGCACGGCACGAACTTCTTCTCGCGGCTGGAAAAACTTCGCTGGACGCGCGGCACCGACAAGGTCCGCACCTACCAGGTGCCGGAAGCGCAGCTGTTCTCGACCAGCTTCTGCACCGACTGCGGCAGCACGCTGCCGTCCGCCTTCACGCCGATCAAACGCTATATCGTGCCGGCCGGCAGCCTCGACACGCCGCTGCCGATCAAGGTGGGCATCAATATCTGGGTGGGATCGCGCGCGCCGTGGATGGCGCTGAATGACAGCTTGCCGCAATTCGCGGAAATGCCGCCACAGGAGCGAGTGCGGGAAGTGATGTTCTAGGGAGGCTCTGATTTACCTTCTCTCCGTCATTCCCGCGAAGGCGGGAATCCATCTGGCCTCAACAAGATGGATCCCCGCCTTCGCGGGAATGACTGAGTAAATCAGAGCTTCGCTAGCCTGACCCACAGGAAGAACGGCAGGCGTGACTTGCGCGACTTCCGTCACTCATTCACGCCTGCAGCGACAGATCCCAGAACGCCGCTTCGATCTTGTGTCCATCCGGATCGCGCACGAAGCAACCGTAGTAAGGCGCGCCATATTCTTCGCGCGGCCCGGGCGCGCCGTCCGACGCCGCACCCACGCCCATCGCCGCATCGTAAAACGCATGCACCTGCTGCTTGCTGGCGGCGACGAATCCGAAATGCGTGCCATTGCCGACCGCGGCAGGCTTGCCGTCGAACGGCGCGCCTACCCAGAACTCGGGATACTGCCTGCCATAAGCCACCGCGCCCGGATGCTGCATGAGTCGCCTGCAGCCGAGCGTGGTCAGCACGCGATCGTAGAAGGCGCACGCCCGCTCGAAATCATTTGTGCCGATCGAGACGTGCGACAGGATGCTGGGGTTTTCGTCGGTCATGGCGGCTCCCTTCGTCAACGAGTGGGCAGGCCGCAGACCTTAGCAGCAGAACAAGACAAGGAATGGCAGCGTTGTTCCAAACGCCGGCCGATCAGGCTCGATCAGGCTCTTTCGACGCTCAGGGCAGGTTCGGCTTGCGTGTGTTCGTCAGCGGCCGTCGATAGGACGGATCGTCCTTGCTGCGCGCAGGCACACCGTTGCCGAAAATATCCGGAACGTCGCTGAAGGGAATCGGCAGCGTCGGCACCAGCCCCGACCATTCGATGGCATTGGTGCGCAGCGCGATCTTCCATTCGCCATTGCGACGTTCCAGCCGGTCGATGTAGCGGCCACCGGCAATCCAGTTGGAGTCGTCGCGATTGCGGCCGACAAAAAGATAGTAGGTCTCGGTGTGTGCGACATCGCCCTCGATGTCGCAGGTGTGGTTCAGCAGGTTGTGATGGGTCGCGTGCTGTCCCTGGTCGTGCAGCTTCGACGCCCAGTCATACAGCTCGATCGGCCCGCCGACGAACGGCCCCGCCGCAATCACCGCGTCGTGATGAAACGCCGAGAGAAACACCTCGCGATCGAACCGGTCCATGCCGCGACTGAAGCGTATCAGGCAGTCGAGAATGTCCTGGCGATCGAGAAGCTGGGCGAGGCGCGCTTGCTGGTTGCTCATGAGTTCTTTCTTCCGGGTACGCGCGAATTCAGGAAAGAATGAAAGCTTCCTCACACCGGCGACCAGATCGGCGCGCCGCGCTGCGCACGCAGCG
>CAYWHG010000282.1:0-3808 GCA_964457865.1 uncultured Steroidobacter sp. | reverse complement strand
TCCCCGTGTTCCCCGTGTCCTCCGTGGAAAATTCTCCGATTCTTTGTCTCGATCTCAGTGATCTCTGTGTGAAATCCGAATCTTCGAAGAGGACTTGCCCGATGAGCACGAGATATGGAGCAGCGCTGACGATGCTTGTGGCGTCGGCAACCTGGGCTCAGACGCCTGAAATGCCCGCCGTCGTGGTCGAGGTCGCGAAGGCGAATGTGGCGCGCGTAGCGCCGCGACGGTGGGTGCCTGGCGGGGTCGTGAGTCGCAACGATGCGAGGCTGGCGACGAGCGCGGCGGGACGGCTCGAGTATGTCGCTGAAGTCGGCACGCGCGTGCGGGCTGGCGAGCGCATCGCGAAGCTGGAGGACCGGGCATTGCGGCTGCAGGTCGAGGATGCGAAAGCCGATGTCGCGCGTATCGAGGCGCAGCGTTCGATGTCGGAGCGGCAGCTGCGGCGCATCGAAAGCCTGGCCAACAGTTCGATTTCGCAGACCCAGCTCGACGAAGTCCGTTCGCAGCTCGCCGTGCTCACGGCGCAACTGCAGCAGGTGCAGGTCCGGCAGCGCGCGGCGCAGCACGATCTCGATCAGACCGAAGTGCGCGCACCGTTCCCCGGCATCGTCACCGAGCGGCTCGCGCAGCGCGGCGAATACGTGACGACCGGCTCGGCGATCGTGCACCTGGTCGATACCGTGCACCTCGAAGTCCGGGCGCAGGGGCCGCTGTCGCTGGCCGGACTCGTGCAGCCCGACATGGAACTGCCGGTGCGTGCCGCGGGCAGGCAGTTCTCCGCCAGCGTTCGCACCGTCGTTCCCGTCGGCGAAGACCGCTCGCGTCAATTCGAGTTGCGGTTGACACTGGCCAATGGCGCGCTCAGCGTCGGCACGCCGATCGAGATCGGCCTGCCGGAACGCGAAGCGACCGACGCGCTGGTGGTGCCGCGCGATGCCATCGCCGAACGCCAGGACGGCAAGTACCTCATGCGCGTGCGCGCCGACGGCACGGCCGAACGCGTCGCGGTCGCCTCGGTCGCAAGCGACGGCGAGGTCGTGATGATCCGCGGCAACATCGCTGCCGGAGACACCGTGGTGGTACGCGGCGTCGAACGCCTGCAGGACGGCCAGCGCGTCACCATCCTCACGCGCGAAGCTGCCGTGTCTTCGCCGGGCGGCAGTTCGCAGGCGTTGTCGCGGTAAGAGAAGAATTTCACACGGAGATCACGGAGGACACGGAGTCCAAGGCAAGGAAGCAAAGAGTCTCCACGGGGGACACGGGGCAACACGGGGGTCGAACAGAAAATCTCTTGTCCCCGTGTTACCCCGTGGAGACTTCTTCCTTCTCCCGCCCTCTGTGCTCTCCGTGCTCTCTGTGTGAAACTCCGGCTCTTCTCTCACTCACCAGGAATCCGATGCGAATCCGTTGCCTCGCGCCAATCGTTGCGTCGCTGCTGTTCGCCCTCATCGCCATGAATGCTCAGGCCGATACACGGGCCGGGGTCGACCGCTTCGATCCCGCCATCGATGCCATCGTCCCGCGCGTGTGGACGCTCGAAAGGCTGGCCGAAGGCTTCATCTGGTCGGAGGGGCCGGTGTGGATTGCCTCGGGCAGCTACCTGCTGTTCACGGACGTGCCGGGCAACGCGATGTACCGGTGGTCGCAGACCGAAGGACTGAGCGTGTTCCTCAAGCCGTCCGGCTACGCGGGCAGCGAGAGCGGAATTTTTCGCGAGCCGGGCGCCAATGGCCTGTTCCCGGATCGCGAGGGCTGGATCCTCATGGCCGATCACGGCAACCGCCAGGTCGCACGCTTCGAGATCGCGACGAAACAGAAGACGCCGCTGGCGACGCACTTCGAAGGCAAGCGCTTCAACAGCCCGAACGATGTCACGCGCCGCAGCGACGGCGTCGTCTTCTTCACCGACCCGCCGTACGGACTGGAAGGATTGAACGACTCGAAGCACAAGGAGCTGCCGTTCAATGGCGTGTATCGCATCGACACCGACGGCAGCGTGCACCTGCTCGATCGCGACATGACATTCCCGAACGGCCTCGCCCTGTCGCCCGACGAACGCACGCTCTATGTCGCGAACTCGGATCCGCAGCGTCCGATCTGGATGGCGTTCTCATTGAATGAACGCGGCGAAGTACTCGACAAGCGCGTCTTCGCCGATGCGAGCGACCTGATGGGCGCCAACTCGCCGGGCCTGCCCGATGGCATGCGCGTCACCCGGGACGGCACCGTATTCGCCACCGCGCCGGGCGGCGTCCTCGTCATGGACAGCACCGGACGACGCCTGGGCCGGATCCGCACCGGCACGGCCATCGCCAACTGCGCGTTCGGCGACGACGGCCGCACGCTGTACATGACCTCGCACAAATCTCTCGCACGGATCCGGCTGAGCATTCAGGGAAATCGCTAGCCGGACATCCGCGCGCGAGCTCTCACGCGACACAAAGTTGACACCGCCCACCCCGCGGCAAACCTTCACAATTCCTTACGCGACATCACTTTTACGTCGGGGTTCCTCAGCAAGGCTTCTGGCACACTGCCGATCATTCCCTCCGCCCGCATTGCAGTAAGCCAGAGCATTCCGCATGTCCCGATTCGACCTGATCGCCATCGTCGCCGCGTACTCCCTGCTCGCCTCGAGCTCGTTCGCGCAGGCTCCCGAGACCAGGCCGGTCCAGACAACACCGGCGGCCAATGACTACGCCAACGGCGATACCTGGCTGTGCCGTCCGGACCGCCAGGACGCCTGCGCCGCCGACCTGACGACGACCATCGTCGCCGCCGACGGCACGCTGACGAAGGAAACCTTCACGCCGAATCCGCAGGCGCCCATCGACTGCTTCTATGTCTATCCGACGGTCTCGCGCGACATCACCGGCAACAGCGACATGATCGCGGGCCCCGAAGAACAGGCCGTGATCCGCGCGCAGTTCGCGCGCTTCGGTTCCCAGTGCCGTCCGTACGCACCGCTCTACCGGCAGATCACCCTGACGGCGCTGCAGGCCATGATCGCCGGCAAGATGATGCCGATGGACCGCAACCTCGGTTACAACGATGTCGTCGATGCCTGGAACTACTACCTCAAGCACGACAACAAGGGCCGCGGCGTCGTGCTGATCGGCCACTCGCAGGGCTCGAGCATGCTCACGCAGCTCATCGCACGCGAGATCGAAGGCAAGCCGGTCGAATCGCAGATCGTGTCGGCGCTGCTGCTCGGCTGGAATGTCGCCGTCCCCGTCGGCAAGGACGTGGGCGGATCGTTCAAGCACATGCCGCTGTGTCACTCGGCCTCGCAGACCGGCTGCGTGATTTCATTCGCCTCGTTCCGCTCCACCGTGCCGCCGCCCGCCAACACCCGCTTCGGCAAGGTGCCGGGCGACAGCATGATGTCGGCGTGCACGAACCCGGCGGCATTGAAGGGCGGCCGCGCCGATCTGCATGCCTATCTCAGCTCCGCGCGTGCCGCGAATTCCTCCGCCGAGCCGTCGCCCTGGGTCACACCGCCGCAGAACATCGCCACACCATTCGTCAGCGTGCCGGGTCTGCTGAGCGCCGAATGCGTCGCCAACGAACACGGCTCGTATCTCGAAATCACCGTTCGCAGCAATCCCGACGATGCGCGCACCGACGACATCGTCGGCGACGTCATCGCCGGCGGCCAGGTCCAGGCCGACTGGGGCCTCCACCTGATCGACGCCAACCTGACCATGGGCGATCTGCTCGCGGTCGTCGACCAGCAGTCGAAGGCTTACCTGAAGAAGTAGGCGGTTCGGAGAAGAGAGAATTTCCACGGAGGACACGGGGAACA
>CAYWHG010000281.1:0-3878 GCA_964457865.1 uncultured Steroidobacter sp. | reverse complement strand
CCCCGTGCTCCCCGTGTCCCCCGTGGAGATCTTTCTTCTCTTCTTCAGACGGCTGGACGCGCCTCGCCGCGCTTCCTAGACTCTCGTCCCCCTTGCTTCCGTTCGCGGAGAATCGTTATGGCCGCCGTCCCGCAATCGCAGCAGCCGATGCTGCGCGACATGTCCCTCTTCCGCCAGCAGGCGTTCATCGGCGGACGCTGGGAAGATGCGCCGGACGGCAAGGTCAAGCAGGTGTTCAATCCCGCGAACGGCAAGCTGATCGGCACGATTCCGAACCTCGGCGTGGACGCCGCGAAGCGTGCCATCGATGCGGCGAACAAGGCGCTGCCCGACTGGCGTGCGCGCACGGCGAAGGAACGCGCGCAGATCCTGCGCAAGTGGTTCGACCTGATGATGGCGAACCAGGAAGACCTCGCCATCCTGATGACGGTCGAGCAGGGCAAGCCGCTCGCGGAAAGCCGCGGCGAGATTGCCTATGCCGCCTCGTTCATCGAATGGTTCGCCGAGGAAGGCAAGCGTGCCTATGGCGATGTCATTCCCTCGCATGGCCGCGACAAGCGCATCGTCGTGCTGAAGCAGCCGATCGGTGTCACCGCCGCGATCACGCCCTGGAATTTCCCCGCCGCGATGATCACGCGCAAGGCCGGCCCGGCGCTCGCCGCCGGCTGCACGATGGTGATCAAGCCCGCCGAACTCACGCCCTACTCGGCGCTCGCCATGTGCGTACTCGCGGAGCAGGCCGGCATGCCGCCCGGCGTCATCTCCGTCATCACCGGCGACTCGCGGCCGATCGGCGCCGAGTTCACCAGCAATCCCATCGTGCGCAAGCTGAGCTTCACGGGCTCGACGGCCGTCGGCAAGGTGCTCATGTCGCAATGTGCGACCAACGTGACGAAGGTATCGCTCGAACTCGGCGGCAACGCGCCGTTCATCGTCTTCGACGATGCGGATCTCGATGCCGCGGTGGCAGGCGCCATCGCGTCGAAGTATCGCAATGCCGGCCAGACCTGCGTCTGCGCCAACCGCCTGTTCGTGCAGAGCGGCGTCTACGACCGCTTTGCCGAGAAGCTCGCCGCGACCGTGAAGGCGATGAAGGTCGGCGACGGCCTCGACAAGGACACGAAGATCGGACCGCTGATCGACGACAAGGCGGTGCAGAAAGTTGAAGAGCATGTCGCCGATGCCGTGGGCAAGGGCGCGAAAGTCGTCTACGGCGGCAAGCGCGGCGACGCGGCCGGCAGCTTCTACGTTCCGACAGTGCTCACGGGCGTGACCGCCGACATGCTGGTGATGCGCGAGGAAACGTTCGGCCCGCTGGCGCCGCTGGTGAAGTTCGATACGGAAGAAGAAGTGATCCGTCTCGCCAACGACACCGAGTTCGGCCTGGCAAGCTACTTCTACAGCCGCGACATCGGTCGCATCTGGCGCGTCGCCGAAGCCCTGGAGTGCGGCATCGTCGGCATCAACGAAGGCATCATCTCCACCGAGGTCGCACCGTTCGGCGGCGTGAAGGAAAGCGGCATCGGTCGCGAGGGCTCCAGGTACGGGCTCGAGGACTACATGGAGATCAAGTACCTCTGCTTCGGCGGTATCTGAACCTGGAGCAGGCGCGCCGATGGATTCAGTCGACTGCATAGTCATCGGCGCCGGGGTCATCGGTCTCGCGGTCGCGCGCGCGCTGGCGCTCAAGGGCCGCGAGGTCATCATTCTCGAAGCCGCCGATGCCTTCGGCACCGGCGTCAGTTCGCGCAGCAGCGAAGTCATCCACGCCGGCATCTACTATCCGCGCGGCTCGCTCAAGGCACAGCTGTGCGTCGCCGGTCGCGAACTGCTGTATCCGTTCTGCGCACGCACGGGCGTCGAGCATCGCTGCTGCGGCAAGCTGATCGTCGCGACCTCCGACGAACAGGTCGAAGACCTGCGGCTTATCCATGCCGCCGCACGCGGCAACGGTGTGATGCTCGAATGGATGAGCGAGGCGACGGTCCGCGAGCTGGAACCCGAGCTGAACTGTCGCGCCGCGCTGTTCTCGCCGCTGACGGGCATCATCGACACGCATGGCTACATGCAGGCACTGCTGGGCGAAGCCGAAAGCGCCGGTGCCCTCCTGGCCGTTCGCAACAGCGTCCAGCGCCTGTGGCCGGAGACCTCGACGATCCTGCTGGCGGTGAACCAGAACGAGCGCCCCGATCTGCGCGCCAATCTCGTCGTCAATTGCGCCGGCCTGCATGCGACCCAGGTCGCCAGCAGTATCGAAGGTTTTCCGTCGGAACACATCCCGCGCACGCACTACGCCCGCGGTCACTACTTTTCTACGGCAGGCCGCGCACCGTTTCGTCATCTGATCTATCCGGTACCCGAACCCGGCGGCCTCGGCGTGCACCTCACGCTCGATCTTGCCGGCCAGGCGCGCTTCGGTCCCGATGTCGAATGGATCGATCAGCTCGATTACAGCGTGAGCCTGGAACGCGCCGAGCGTTTCTACAGCGCCATCCGCCGTTTCTGGCCGGGCCTCGAAGACGGCAAGCTGGTGCCGGCGTATGCGGGCATCCGTCCCAAGATCAGCGGCCCGGGCGAACCTGCTGCGGACTTCCGTATCGACGGTCCGTCGTTGCACGGCGTGAACACCGTCATCAATCTGTTCGGCATCGAATCGCCGGGCATCACCGCTTCGCTGGCGATCGCGGATCATGTGGCGGCGATGGCGCCGTCGCGGTGAGCTGGCGAAGGGAGACAATGGCCGCAAAAGGCGCAAAAAGCACAAAGTCGGATAAAGAAGATTCTGATCTTTTTTGCGCCCTTTGCGCCTTTTGCGGCCATTCTCCTGAATTCCTCAAGGCGACTGAATGAAAGCAAGAGTGAAGTGGGTCCAGGACGTCATGTTCCTGGGCGAATCCGGTTCCGGCCACAGCGTCGTCATGGACGGCGCCCCCGATGCGGGCGGCCGCAACGTGGGCTTCCGGCCGATGGAAATGATGCTGATGGGACTCGCCGGCTGCTCGGCCTTCGATGTCGTGCTGATCCTGAAGCGCAGCCGCGAAGACATCACCGACTGCGTCGTCGACGTGGACGGCGACCGCGCCGACACCGACCCGAAAGTCTTCACGAACGTGCGCATGCACTACATCGTCACGGGACGCAATCTCGATGCGAAGAAGGTCGAACGCGCCGTGAAGCTGTCGGAAGAAAAGTATTGCTCGGCGTCGGCGATGTTCGGCAAGACGGCGACTTTGACGCACACGATCGAGATTCGAAATGCAGCCAACTGAAGACGGAGTGAAGATTTCACACGGAGTTCACGGAGGACACGGAGGTATCAGGGATCGATCATGGAATCGGATTCTCTTATCTCCGTGCTCTCCGTGCTCTCCGTGAACTCCGTGTGAAATCCGAATCTGTTCTTAAACCGCGAGGTGACCATGAAACGCACAGCGACAGCAGTCTGGAATGGCGGTCTGAAAGACGGCAAGGGCGTGATCTCCACCGAGAGCGGCGTGCTGGAGAGCACGCAGTACTCGTTCAGCACACGCTTCGAGGACGGCAAGGGAACGAATCCCGAAGAGTTGATTGCGGCGGCACACGCCGGATGCTTTTCGATGGCGCTGGCGGCGCAACTTGGCAGCGAGAACAAGACACCGGAATCGATCGAGACCGAAGCGGCGGTGACACTGCTCAAGACCGATGCCGGCTTCACGATCACGGCCGTGCATCTGAAAGTACGCGCCAAGATTCCCAACCTGACGCCGCCGGAGTTCCAGAAATTCGCGGAGGCGGCCAAGGCCGGCTGCCCGGTGTCGCGCGTGCTCAAGGCCGAGATCACGATGGAGACGCGGCTGGCGGGATGGACCTGATGTCCGGGTGTCAGGCTAAAGCCTGAC
>CAYWHG010000280.1:0-3884 GCA_964457865.1 uncultured Steroidobacter sp. | reverse complement strand
CCTGTAACGACATGGATCGGATTGCCAACTGCCAACGAAGGCAGCTCGACACTCGGCAATGTGGCTCCGTCGGCACCGCCGCCCTGCAGCGACGGAAACGGACTTGGACCCGGCGTCACCGGCGAGGAATCGCCTGGCGGAGTGGGATTCGAAGGAAAGGGACTGCTGTCGCCGCCGCCTCCGGAACACTGCGCAGGCGATCCGCTATTGCCACCGCCTCCACCTGCCCCGCCGCCAGTGCCTGAACCACCGCCCCCGCCGCTTCCGCCCCCCGGCGACGATCCGCCGCCGCTGCCATCACCCGATCCCTCACCAAACCCGAAGAATCCATCCGCAAGGCTGCTGCCCTCGTCGTTTCCGGATTCGCTGTTTCCACCCCCTTCTTCATTCTCGGCGTCTTCATCCTCCGCATCGTCCGGCGGTCGCGCATCCGCGGGAATGCGGTCGACCTCCGGCAGATCGTCCCGCGCCACCACTGCATCGCTCATCCGCGCGGGACTCTGCATCCGCACGGTCGATGTCGCGACGATGGGCAGCAGGCCGCGACGCAGCAACTGCTGTTCGAAGGCATCCATCTCGCCCACTCGACGGGCCGTCAGCAACAGACGCGAGATGAACCAGTTGATCAGCGGCACCTTCAGCTCGTAGCCGTAGGTGATCTCGACGCGCAGCAGATTGGCATCCTGGATGTTCAGGCCGCTGAGTGCGCCGACACTCGTGCTGCGCGTATGCAGGCGATCGTTCGGGATCTCGCGCACGCCGTCGACGTCCTCGCTGAAATCCTCGAAGGCTTCGCGGGTGGGATTCAGGATCCGGATGCGGGCGTCCTGCACGAGCGACGCGTTGATTCTTGCGATGGTGCTCGCCACGCCCTCGACCGAGGAATCCGGTGAATACAGCGGCGCCAGCCCGCGCGCGAGTCCGCCGCGTATCGCCTGCGGCTGCGCGTTGCCGACCGCGCCGGCACGGGCCGCCTGCAAGGCGGCGAAGTTGAGTGTCGCCTTGGCCTCATAGATGAGTCCGAACTGGATCGCACCGAGAATCACGGCCAGCAGGATCGGTAGCGCGATGACGGCCTCGACCATCGCTGCACCGCCCGATCGCCTGCCGAGACGGTTACGCGAACCGCCACGTTGTGGACATGCCTTGAAGAGCCGTCGCGTCGAACAGGCCACGCGTTCCATGCGAGTTCCATTGCGGGAGGACGCCGGTCAGTGTGCGCAGGGCGCATTCGGCTGCAGCGATGAATTTCTGCGCATCCGTCCAGAAATGCCTGGCTGCGCGAGTGACAGTCATGCGACCGCCATGCACACTCGCCTCAGGACATGACGTCTCCCACGTCGCCCCCACGTTCCCCATGAGCACCGCACCCACGCAGCGCGCCGAACGCATCGGGATGCTCGACACCACTCGCGGCATCGCCGTGCTCGGCATCCTGTTGATGAACATCGTCGGCTTCGGTCTGCCCGAAGCGTACGAAGATCCGACCAACTGGGGCGGCCACGACGGCGCGAATCTCTGGGTCTGGCGCATCAACGCGCTGTTCTTCGAAGGCACGATGCGCGGCCTGTTCACGCTGCTGTTCGGCGCGGGCGCCCTGCTGTTCCTGCAGCGCCAGGCCGATCGCGATGCGCAGGGCTCGCGCGACCTGGGCGGCACCGCGCTGTATTTCCGTCGCACGGGACTGTTGATCCTGTTCGGACTGATCAACGCCTACGTGCTCCTCTGGGAAGGCGACATTCTTTTCTACTACGGCGTCACCGGACTGTTCCTCTACTTCTTCCGCCGCCTGCGCACGCCGGCGCTGATCGTCATCGGCCTCGCCGTCCTGACCGTCCCGACCTTCATGAACTACATGGATCGCACCGAGTACGAGGCGGTGCGCATGCGCGGGGAAGCGGCGGCGACCCTGCAACAGTCCGGCGCGACACTGACCGACGAACAGCGCAACGCCATCGACGAACTCGACAAAGCTCACGCAGAGCACAAGCCCGCGCAGGAAAGGCTCGAAATCGCCGTCGCGAGCATCCAGGCGAGCTATCTCAGTGCGTTCCGCTATCTGAAGAGCCGCACGTTCTACTGGGAGACGAGCTTCTTCATCCGGTACGGTTTCGCCGAATGCCTGGGCATGATGCTGCTCGGCATGGCCCTGCTGAAGCTCGGCATCCTGTCCGGCAGCGCGAAGTCATCGGTCTACGCGACGATGCTGCTGGCGGGCTACACGATCGGACTCGCCATCAATCTGTGGGAAACGAGAACACTGGAGAATTCGGCGTTCTCGGTGAACGCCATCATGGATACCCACGTTACCTACGACCTGGGGCGTGTGCCCATGACGATCGCGCACGTGGGACTCATCGGCTGGCTGTGGCAGACACCGGTACTGATGACGGCAAAACGCATACTGGCGCGCGTCGGCCAGATGGCGCTGACGAACTACCTGACGCAGAGCATTCTCTGCGGATTGTTGTTCACCGGTGCGGGGCTCGGCCTCTTCGGGCAGTTCCAGCGCTACGAGCTCTACTACATCGTCGTCGCCATCTGGATTCTCCAACTGGCATGGAGTCCATGGTGGCTGAACCGCTTCCAGTTCGGCCCCGCCGAATGGTTGTGGCGTTCGCTGACCTATGGACGCCGTCAACCGATGCGCATTCACACGCCATCGACATAGTGATCGGCGCGTTTCCCGGCTTCAGCAGATCGCTCCAGGTCACGGCTCGCACCCGGGACATGAACTAGAGACGCCCCGCCGTCACTGTCCCGGCCACCAGACCCGCCGCACGCGCATGTATCGGCTCCAGCTCCGCGATCGGCCGACGGGACTCACTCATATATATGGCCAGGATCACAGGCCCCCGCCCGGGTGGCCAGAGGATGGCGACATCGTTGACCGCGCCGTTGGCGCCCGTCCCGGTCTTGTCGCCCGCGATCCAGCCCGCCGGCAGGCCGGCGCGAATGCGGCGGACACCTGTCGGCGAGTCCTTCGCCCACCCGATGAGCATCTGCCGCGAACCTGCACTCAGCACATTGCCAGTCAGGATCCGGGCCACGATGTGAGCCATCGCGTGCGGTGTCGTCGTGTCGCGTTCGTCGCCGCGCAGGTTGGAATTCAGCGCGGGTTCGTTGCGATCCAGGCGCGTGATCATATCGCCCATGCTGCGCAGATCGGACGTGAAGCCGGTGGGGCCGCCGATCTGCTTCAACAGCAGGTTCGCGGCGGGGTTGTCGCTCAGCTTGACGGCAGCCGCGCACAACTCGCCAATCGACATCCAGCCGACGGAAAGTTTCGCCGCAGTGACCGGCGCATGACTGAGCATGTCGCCGGCATCGAATGTCACCTTCCTGTAGAGGTAGAGCTGCGACCGATCTGCCCGACGCAGCACCGCCGCGGCCAGCAACAGTTTGAATGTCGAACACATCGCGAACCGCTCGTGCTCGCGCAAGCCGATCGAGCGGCCGGACGCCGGATCCAGTGCGCAGATACCGAGACGTCCGCCGGTCCCGGCTTCCAGCTGCGACAGCAGCTTCGTCAGTTCGTCATCCGCGACTGCCGACCCGGCGACAGGCGCGAAGCCCGCAGCCAGCAGTCCCAGCAACAACGAACGTCGATCGATCCGTTCAGACATGCCCGATCTCCCGCAACCTGCATCCGCGCAGCCTCGCAGAACAATCGGGCAAAGTCAGGGCGAAAACCGGCATTCCGATGGACAAGCACCGAAGGGAACACAGGACGGGCGATCAGGCAAAGATGCGACGAAGGAACTGCACCCGTCGCTGCATCGCCTCCTTCGCAACGCTGCTGTCCGCAGCCAGCAGATCGAAGCCGTGCACGCCGCGCTGGATTTCATTCAGCTCGACGGCAACGTTCCTGCCCGACAGCGCCT
>CAYWHG010000279.1:0-3895 GCA_964457865.1 uncultured Steroidobacter sp. | reverse complement strand
TGCTTGAGGAACTCGGAAGAAAGTGACGCAGGTCACGAGGGTCACGAAAGTGACGAGAGCAAGAAAGCCGCGGCGACGTCTTCTCTCCCCCCGTCACCTCATCACCTCATCACCTCATCACTTCATCACTTCGTCTAGACTCCCCACGTCGAGGCTCCGTGAACAAGAACCGGTGTCATGCGACAACCGGCACGCAATCGCTTTGGGAGGGGATGACGATGGGCACCGTGGGAAGCAAGGCCGCCACCGAGTGGCGCAACTTCTGGTTTCTGCCCGTGGCGGCAGCGCTCGGTTATTCGATCGGCGTGCTGCACACCTACTCGATCGGTCCATTCATGGAACCGTTGCAGCAGGAGTTCGGCTGGAGCCGCGGGCAGATTTCCATGGGCATCACCATTGCCGGCGTCGGCACGGCCCTCTTCGGCGTGCCCATCGGCATGCTGATCGATCGGCTGGGGCCGCGCATCGTCGGCCTCATCGGCGCGATCACCATGTCGGCCGCGGTGGCACTCCTCAGCACGGCAACCGGTGACAAGGCAAACTGGATATTGTTGTGGTGCGTCGTTGCACTCGGATCGGTCTGCGTTCATGCCACGGTCTGGACGGCCGCGGTCGCGACGCGCTTCGAAGCCTCGCGCGGCATGGCCTTCGCCGTCACGCTCTCGGGCGCTTCGATAGGTGCAACGGCATTCCCGCTGCTCGCCACCTGGCTGATCGGCCACTATGGCTGGCGCACCGCGTTCGCCGTGTTGCCCGGCATCTGGGTGGCTATCGTCCTGCCGCTGCTGCTGTTCTTTTTCAGAGGCGCGAGCGATGGCACGCGACAGCAGCGCGCCGCGGCGGCGCACGCCGCCGGCATCCTGCCGGGCGTGACTTTCGCCGAGGGCCTGCGTTCGCCCGCTTACTACAAGCTGCTGCTGGCCGGCGGCTTCTTCGCCTTCACCGCCATCGGCATCACCGTGCATTTCGTGCCGATCCTCACCGACGCGGGGGCACAGCGGATGGCTGCCGCTGGAATCGCCGGACTCATCGGCATCTTTTCCATCGTCGGCCGGCTCGGCACGGGCTTCCTGCTGGATCGATTCCCCGCGCACATCGTCGGCGCAAGCTGCTTCGTGCTGCCGATCATCGCGGCGGCGCTGCTGCTGGTCGACGGCGCGAATCCGCTGAGCCAGTCCGCGGCCGCCGCAATTTTCGGCCTGACCGTCGGTGCGGAGATCGACGTGATCGCCTATCTCGCCACGCGCCAGTTCGGCCTGAAGAGCTTCGGCAGTCTGTTCGGCGGGATCGTGACGGCGCTGGCGCTCGGCGTGGCCTTCGGTCCACTCGTGGCCGGACGGACCTACGATAGCTACGACAGCTACGGCCCCTTCCTCGTGCTGAACATGGTGCTGATGGGGATCAGCAGCATTGCGCTTCTCACGCTCGGCCATGGACGATTTGGGGTGCAGGACCCCGCACCGGAGGCCGCGAAGACCTGAGGGATCTGCGTCAGGGGCTTGAGCCGGAGGGAGCCGGCGCGCGATGACCGAGGCTGCGTGAAATGATCGTGGCCTCGTCGCGCACCATCTGCAGCAGCTCCGCTGCCCGATCCTTGAAACGCGAACTGGGCGCCGCGACGATCAGGGCGCCGATCGCCGCACCCGCCGCATCGCGAATCGCCGCGGCCGTGCCTGCGACACCGTCCGCTGCCTGATCCATGGTTTGTGCAACCCCGCGCTCGCGCACCTCCGCAACCATCGCGGCAAGTCGTTCCTTGCTGATCTCGGTGCGCGCCGTGAGCTGCGTGGGTTCGAGTCGCTCGAAGTAGCTCGTCAGGTCCGCTTCCGGCATCGACGCCAGCAGCACCCGTCCGCCGGACGTGCAATACAGCGGACGGCGATCGCCCATCGACACGGCAAAGCGCACGGTGTTGCGGCTTTCGATCACGTCGACATAGGTCAGCGTATCGGCATCGCGCACGGCAAACAGCACGGTCTCGCCCGATCGCTCGGCCAGTCGCCGCATGCCTTCGCGGACGAGATCCGACGAATGCAGACGCCGCCGCGCTTCCAGCAGTGCACTGCCCAGGCCGAAGGCGCTGGGCCCCAGTCGATAGGTGCCTTCGGAGGGAATGACGAAATCCGCCTCGGTCAGACCGCGCAGGAGCGCAGCAATGCTGCTCTTGGGCGCATTCAATGCGCGACTGATCTGCGCCAGGCCCATGGGCCCGGGACTCGCACACAAGGCATCGAGGATCTGGATGACCCGCGTGACCGACTGCGGCGAACTGAAGCGGCGATCGTCGTTGAGCATCGTGAAATTAGACTACAGGGACGCTCGGCGTACAAAGCAAATGCAACGAGGGGGAAGGAATGGCCGATCAGCGAAATGCCGGCATCACCTCGTCGGCGAACACCTGCGCATACTCCTTGAGTCGCGCTTTCGGCAGACCCGCCGGGGCCATCATCATGAAGTGTTCGACGGGGGCTTTCTCCAGCATGCGGTTGAACATGTCGATGGCCTGGCCGGGGCTCAGGATCTGCAGGATGCCGCTGGCCTTGAAGGCTTCGAGCGACATCGGCTTGAGCAGTCCTTCGTCGAAGCCGGTCGCCGCCTTGTCTTCGTTGAGCCATTTCCCGTAGGCGTTGTTCACGTAATGGAAGTACGGAGCCAGTTCCTCCATGGCCTGCTGCGGGTCTTTCGCGACCACCATGAACAGGCCCTGGATGCGGATGCGCGCACTCGCGGGGTCCTTGCCGGCCGCGCGCAGCTTTTCCGCATAGAGATCGCAGATCTCCATGTTGCCGAAGTAGCCGTCACCGAATTTCGCTGTGCGCTCGATCGCCTTGTCAGTGAAGCCGCCGAGATACAGCGGGATCTGACCTCGCAGCGGCTGCGGCACGATCGATGCGTTCTGCAGCTGAAAGTATTTGCCGTCGTAAGAGAACTTCTCTCCCGCCCAGAGCCGGCGCACGATCTCGAGGAACTCATCCGTGCGGCGACCCCGGGTCGAGAAGTCGACACCATAGCCCTGCGCTTCGGCGCGGCGATAGCCGACGGCAATCGCCATGTCGAGTCGGCCATCGCAGAGGATGTCGAGAACGGCGCACTCCTCCGCGAATCGCACCGGATGATAGAGCGGCGCCAGTGCGATCGCCGAACCGAGACGCAGTGTCTTCGTGCGGGCGGCGATGGCCGCAAGGGCGATCAGCGGCGACGGCATGTAGCCATCGTCTGCGGCGTGATGCTCAGGAACCCACGCCCCCGAGAATCCCCTGCCCTCACTCCACTCGATGAAATCCAGCGTCTCCGCGTAAAGCCCGGCCCATGGCCGGTGCCACTGCTCGGGATTTCTGAAGTCGTAGAGATATCCGAACGTCAGCTTCTGATTCACCGTCATCTCCACTACTTCGCCAGCTCACGTTTCACGACGGGCATCACGCGCGTCGCGAACAGCTCCAGCGATTCCGGCGTCGCCCGATCGTGAAAAAAGAAGGAGAAGTGCGTGATTCCCCGCGCGACCTTGCCGAGGATGTGTTCGACGAGCCGCTCGGGAGTGCCGATATACCCTCCCGCTTCCAGGCCCCAGCCTTCGAAGCCGTAACGCCGCTTCGCGAATTCCATCGTGGCGGGCAGCGTTGCCTCGGACTCGGCGATGACGAGCACCGCCTCCTCGCTGATGCGCAGCGTCGCGGGATCGCGGCCGATCTTCTCGCACTCCCGCTGCAGCACGTCGAACTTCTGCTGGAATTCCGCCAGCGAATACGTCGGACAGTTCCACATGTCGGCGTGCCGCGCCACCAGGGGCAGCGTGAATTTTTCGCCGCCGCCGCCGATCGTGATGCGCGGATACGGGCGTTGCACCGGCCGCAGCGGGCTGGGCGCATCCTTCAGGGTGTAGTGCCTGCCCTCG
>CAYWHG010000278.1:0-3944 GCA_964457865.1 uncultured Steroidobacter sp. | reverse complement strand
CTCTTCCTCAATCAAATACCTTGTCGTTGCGGACAATCTTCGCCCGCCGCTCCGCCTCGGCCACGTAGGCGGCGAATTCGGCGCCGCCGGACTGCTGCTCGGCGCGGCGCTGACGTACGTTTCTGTCGTTGGCCGATTCGCTGGCCGGATTGCCCGGGCGAACGGCACTGAGCGAGAAGACTGCGACATTGCCGTCATCGGTCGTCGTCGTACCGTAGTACGGCTTCTCCGTCGATGCAGCGGTCGATGAGGCAGCGAAGGCGGCGCGCACCACGGCCGCCGGCGCAATCGTGTCCTGCCGCGTGACGAAGCGATTGCCGACGGGCACGAGCGACAGTTCGCTCGCAACGCTGCTCCATGAGGCGCCCTGCTCCAGTTTCGCCAGCGCACTGGCCGCCTTCGCATTCGCCGCATCGCGTGCGGCCTGAATGCGCAACTGGGCATCGATCTGGGCGCGCACGTCCGCGAGTGGTCGAGGTTCCGCCGGCTTGTGGTTCGCAACGCGCAGCACGACCGCACGATCCTCACCGATGGCCACCAGCGGACTGTTTTGTCCCTGTCCCAGCACCTCGTCGCTGAATGCCGCGTCGATCGCGCCGGGATCATTGCCCAGTTCGCCACCGCCTTCGCGGGTGAATCCTGGAATCGTCTTCACCTCGAGATCGAGCTGCCGGGCGACCGAGTCGAGTTCAGTGAGGCTGGCGAAGGCCAGGTCCGCGAGCTTCTGGGACTCGTCGTAGAAAATGCTCTGTGAACGATCCTGGCGATACTCGGCTTCGAGTTCCGGCCGCACATCGTCGAACGACCGCAACTGACCCGTCTCCACGCCTTCCAGCTTGATGATGTGATAGCCGAACTGGGACTTCACCGGCCCGACGATGTCGCCGGGCTTCATGCTGAACAGCGCATCCTCGAACGGCCCCACGAACATGCCGCGCTGCGCCCAGCCGAGATCGCCGCCCTGCTGCGCCGAGCCCGGATCCTTCGAATTCTGTTGCGCGAGTTCAGCGAAATCGACGCCGGACTTCGCCTGCGTTGCGAGTTCTTCCGCCTTCTTGCCGGCGGCTGTGTCGTCGAGACCGTCGCTTGCCGTGACGAGGATGTGACGCGCATGCCGGCGTTCCGGCGACTCGTACTTTTCCTTGACCTGCTCGTAGAAATCCTTGAGTTCCGCCTCGCTCACCGTGACAGCTGCCTCGGACTTCGCGCGCGTGAGTTCGACGTACTGCACATCGACGGTTTCCGGCAACAGGTAGTCGTCCTGGTGGGAGTCGTACCAGGACTGGATATGCTCGTCGGTGACATTGATCTGTGCGGAAAAATCGCTGGTCGCAATCAAGGCATAGTCGATCTCGCGTTCCTGCTTCTCCAGAATGAAGCGCCGCTCCAGTTCGTACGGTGCAACGAATGCCGATTGCACCACGCCGCTCTGCAACTGGACGATCGCGAGATTGTTGCGCAGTTCCGCTTCGAACTGCGGTTCGGTGCGGCCCTGCTGCCGCAACAGCATTGCGTAGCGATCGCGCGAGAACTTGCCATCGACCTGCAGTTCGGGAAATTCGAGAATGCGCCGGGCGAGTTCCTCATCGCTGACGCGATAACCGAGCTTGTCGGCGCGCTGTGTGAGCAACGTCGTGCGCACCTGCTCATCGAGAATCGCCCGCTGCTGCGCCTTCACCATCTCCGGCGGCAACTCGCCGCGCATCATCTGCTGCAGCTGCGACTGACGACGCTGCCAGGCATTGCGCACCGTTTCGCCGGAAATCTCGGTGCCGTCGACCTTCGCGGCAAAGCTCTTCGCGCCCGATTGAAAATCGACACCCCAGAAGATGAACACCACGGCGATCGCCCCGAGGAAGATCGAGGCAACCCAGCCGCTGGCCTTGTCGCGAATTGATTGCAGCATGGTCGAGAGTCAGAAAAGTTGACGACTAACGAACGACGCGCCCGACAGGGCACGCGTCATCTGACAGGGGAAGAGAGGGGCAAACACGAATGATCCGGATACAGGCAAGACTGTGTTCATGTTGTTGTCTTGCCCGTCTCGATCACTCGTCACCTGAGAAAATGGCGGAGCGGACGGGACTCGAACCCGCGACCCTCGGCGTGACAGGCCGATATTCTAACCAGCTGAACTACCGCTCCGCGCTAAACCTGAAGACGTCCGGACTTGTTGGAAGGCGTGGTGGGTGCTGAGGGGATCGAACCCCCGACATTCGCCTTGTAAGGGCGACGCTCTACCAGCTGAGCTAAGCACCCTACTCTTGCCGCCCGACACCCGATCGGATATCCGACGGATTATTTCCAGGAAATCTTTGAAGAAACCGTGGACTTGCGTCCCGAGGGCCCCTTCGAAGGCGCGCTAATTTACAGCATCCTTGAGGCCCTTGCCAGCCTTGAATCCGGGCACTTTGCTGGCGGCGATCTCGATCGTCTCGCCGGTGCGCGGATTGCGTCCGGCACGCGCCGCACGGGCCTTCACGACAAACGTGCCGAAACCCAGCAGCGAAACCGTGTCGCCGGATTTCAGGGCCGAGGAGATGGAATCGAAGACGGCATCGACTGCACGAGTGGCATCCGCCTTCTGCAGGCCCGTCTGCCCACTTACCGCATCGATCAATTCGGCCTTGTTCATTGCGCTTTCCTTCTTTGTAAGAGAACCGCGCCTGCTATCTCAGGCGGGGCGGCGTTATAGCAGCGAGGGGAAGAAAGAATCAACCTGAAGGACACCGACAGGAATCCGCAAATGCGCGGGCCCTGCCTGTTCGACAGAGGAAATCGACGGATCAGTGCGCCCTGACCTGCTTCGAATTGCGCTTGCCGGTACGACGCGTACGACCCTTGTCGTTCCCGCGCGACGGCTCAGTGGCTGCACCGAGCGGCGCCGGCATCGCTGTGAGTGCCAGCTGCAACACTTCGTCGATCCACTTCACCGGCTTGATCTCGAGGCTGTCCTTGATGTTCTGCGGAATGTCGGCGAGATCCTTCGTGTTCTCATCCGGAATGAGAACCGTGCGGATGCCGCCACGATGCGCAGCCAGCAGTTTCTCCTTGAGTCCGCCGATCGGCAGCACCTGACCGCGCAGCGTGATCTCGCCGGTCATCGCGACGTCCGAGCGCACGGGCATCTTCGTCAGCGCCGACACCAGCGCCGTGCACATGCCGACACCCGCACTCGGACCATCCTTCGGCGTCGCGCCTTCGGGCACGTGAATGTGTACATCGGCCTTCTGATAGAAATCAGGATCGAGGCCGAGGATACCGGCGCGACTGCGCACGACCGTCATTGCCGCCTGAATCGATTCCTGCATCACTGCGCCGAGCTGGCCGGTGTGCGTCAGCTTGCCCTTGCCGGAAACGACGGCCGCTTCGATGGTCAGCAGTTCACCGCCGACTTCAGTCCAGGCAAGACCCGTGACCTGACCCACCTGGTTCTGTTCTTCGGCGAGCCCGTAACGGAACCGGCGTACGCCGAGGAACTTGCTGAGATTCTTCGGTGTGACACTGATGACCTTGGTGTCCTTCTCGGTCAGCAACTGCTTCACCGACTTGCGACAGATCTTCGACACTTCGCGTTCGAGATTGCGCACGCCGGCCTCGCGCGTGTAGTAGCGGATGACATCCATCACCGCCGTGTCGGCAAGCTTCAGCTCCGATGTCTTGAGTCCGTTCTGCTTCATCTGCTTCGGTACGAGGTAGCGGCGCGCGATCGCGCTCTTCTCGTCCTCGGTATAGCCAGGCAGACGAATCACTTCCATGCGATCCAGCAAGGGCGCAGGAATGTTCAGGCTGTTGGCCGTGCAGACGAACATGACCTGCGACAGGTCGAAATCGACCTCGAGATAGTGATCGTTGAACGTCGCGTTCTGCTCCGGATCCAGCACTTCCAGCAGTGCCGACGACGGATCGCCGCGGAAGTCCATGGCCATCTTGTCGACTTCGTC
>CAYWHG010000277.1:0-3978 GCA_964457865.1 uncultured Steroidobacter sp. | reverse complement strand
CTTTCGTGACCCTCGTGACTTTCGTCACTATGCCTTGCGAGGACTACTTCATGTACTTGTCGACAGTGTTCTCGAAATGCCGGATGCGGATCTCCTGGTAATTACCCAGCGTGATGCCCGGCTTCGCGCTCGCTTCGAGACCTTCCTGCTGCAGGATCAGGTTGTCCGTGTCCTGATCGAGGATGGCGCCGAAGCCGGGATCCATGCCCTGCGCTTCGCAGAAGGACTGCGTGTCGCCGAGATGAATCGGCTCGGCCGGCATCGGACGACTGCCGTCGACGGGCACGGGACGCATGAACAGCACCTCGTAGATGCACCTGCGGTGATCCTTCGGATCGGGCCGGAAGCGATACACCATCGGCAGCGAGATGCCCGGGAATACGAACGTGTTCGGGAACACGGTGTACGAATAGCAATCCAGCAATTCGGAGTCGGACACGGCGCTCAGATCGGTGTTGGTCGCCTTCTCGAACATGCCGCGGAACATGTCGGCCATGACCTGGCGTGCAGTGCCATTCTCTCCCAGCGAGCGTTCGGTGCCGCCGAGTGCACTGCTGTCGCCGATCGTGAACTGCTTGAGGATGTCTTCCTCGGTGTGCTTGCCGTAGAGGTGCGGGCTCAGCACGCCGAGCGGCGAGATGAAGCGGTTCACGTGCTCGCCGTAGACGTCGTACTGCGAGTTTGCATCGCCGTTCGACACCGCCACCTGCGGATGCGTGACGATGACGTGATACGCCTCCATGAAGGCCTCGATCGCCAGCTTCCAGTTGGCCGGCAGCCGCTTCGACACGTGCAGGTAGATGTAGCGGTCTTCCAGCTTCCAGGCTTCGAAGTGGGCGGTGGCTTCCGGACCGAGGTACTCGGCGAGCGTCGGCGCATTCGGGTCCATGTTGATGAACACGAAGCCGCCCAGCGTCTCGACCTTCGCCTGCGGCAGCGAGAACTTCTTCGAATCGACATGCGGGAAGTCCCAGTCGCAGACGGCCTCCTTGTGCGAGCCGTCGATGTTCCAGCTCCAGCCATGGAAGCTGCACTTGAACTCGCGCGCATTGCCTTCGGTGCCCGAGGCCCGCAGCTTGGTGCCGCGATGCAGGCAGGCGTTGTAGTAGGCACGGATCTCGTTCTTCGCGACACGGGTGACGATGAACGAGTGATGCGCGAGATCGTAGACGTGGTAGTCGCCGACTTCAGGGATGTGTTCCTCGCGGCAGGCAAACTGCCACGTCCGCGTCCACAGCTTCTCCAGTTCCTGCTTCGCGTAGGCCGGATCGATGTAGCGATCCTTCGGAATGTCCTCGTCGCCCATGAAGGCATAGGACTCCGAGCGGACCCAGCGCGGCGCGCCGACCTTGTCGGACGCGATGATTTCCTGGGTGGTGGGCGCGCCCGGGCAACGGGCTGCGCCTTTCGGGGTGCGTTCTTTGATTTCCGCTGACATGGGTCTACTCCGAGAAAGAAGAAGATCTCCACGGGGGACACGGGGAACGCGGGGCAAGAGAGATCCGCAATGACCTCGGAATTCCTTGTCTTGCCCCGTGCACCCCGTGTTCTCCGTGGAGATTCTTTGTTCCGATCACGCCGCCGCGCGCCGCTGCACGGCGCTCGCAGTGTTCTTGTACACCTGCCCGTCTTTCATGATCACGACGAGCCGTTCGGCATCGAGCAGCACGGCTGAGTCCGCGAGCGGATCGCCGTTCACCAGCACGAGATCGGCGAGATAACCTTCCCTGATCTCGCCGAGCTTGTCGCCCGAGACCGAGGTCATGAGCAGTCCGCCGTTGCTGGTCGCACAGCGCAGCGCTTCCGCCGGCGTGTAACCGTAGTACTGGACGAAGAAACCGATGTCGCGCGAGTTGGTCCCATGCCGGCTCCAGGCGAAACCATAGTCGCCGCCGATGACGTGGCGGATGCCGCGCTTGCGCAGTTCGGTGTGCGTCTTCACCGAGGCTTCGAGCAATCCGGGAATGCCCATGTAGCCGCCGACTTCCGCCGTCAGACCATTCGGCGCGGCTTCGTTGTTCACGATGGAATGAAACAGGCTCACCGTCGGCGCCACGAAGACGCGGTCCTTCGCTGCCTCGAACATGTCGAGTGTCTTCGGGTCCGAGTACTCGCAGTGAAAGAGCACATCGACGCCGGCGCGCAGGCAGTTCTGGGTGCCGACGATCGAGCGCGTGTGCGCGTTGACCTTGCGGCCGTAGTCGTGCGCGGTCTCGACGGCCATTTTGATCTCGTCGAACGACATCGGCGTCGAGTGCGCCGGCGTGTTGGGATAGAACGGATCGCCGGAGACATCCAGCTTGATATTGTCGCAGCCCTCGCGGCAGCACAGGCGCACGGCTTTGCGCATTTCTTCGGGGCCGTCGACGATGATCGAGGGACCGACGCGCGGATTGTGATTCTTGCTCTCGTCGCCCATGCCGCCGGTCACGGTGATTTCCAGCGAGCCGGCGCGGATGCGCGGACCGGGCAGCCGGCCGGCGTCGACTTCGTTGCGCACCGCGACACCGAGCCGCAATTTCGCTTCCGATGCGCCCCACGCGCTGGTGAAGCCATGATCGAGCAGCACCTTCGCGACACGCGCGGTGAGCAGCGTGTGTTCTTCGGGCGGCGGCGTGATCAAGTCTTCGGTGGCGGCCACCGTTTCGAACGACAGGTGCGCATGGCCCTCGGTCATGCCCGGCATCAGGAACAGGCCCTTGCCGTCGATGACTTGGCACCCCGCCACATTGGAGGACACTTGGGCAATCTGCCCCGGCACACGCGACACGGCGCGGATCCGGTTGCCTTCGATCAGGACATCGCCCTCGAAGGGCGCAGTACCGCTGGCGTCGAAAATTCTCGCGCCTGTAATCAACGTGTTGGCCATGAAGCTGCGCCTCCCGGGGCTCACCCGGCTGTGGGTTTGCAGTGGCGGCCATACTACGTTTTCCCTTATCCGTCGGAATGACCGGATGCGCAGGCCCACTTGCCTGCGTCTGCTATGGTCCCGTTGACTGGTCTCCGCGCTGTTGTCTGACGCTGACGACTCCCGCATCCTGCCATCAGGCGTTTGTCGTTCTTCCTGTAGGTCAGGCTTCAGCCTGACATTCCGAGGCCGGCTAAAGCCGGCCCCACAGGCAGAAAGAAAGCCTTGCTCCTAACACACCATCGGGACAGCCATGATCAGGGGAATCCATCACGTCGCCGTGCACGTCCACGACCTGGACCGGATGATGAAGTTCTACAAGGACGCCTTCGGCTTCGAACTGGTCGGCGAGGCGTTCAGCTGGCGCGACAGCGACTTCATCGACCGCATCGTCGACGTGCCGAAGTCCGCCGCCCGGGGCGCCATGCTGCGCGCCGGCACCTGCTACATGGAGCTGTTCCAGTACGAAGAGCCGAAACCGACGGTAACTCGCGGGCTGAACCCGTACGACAAGGGCTACACGCACTTCTGCGTCGATTGCACCGATATCGAGTCGGAGTTCGAGCGCCTGAAGGGATTGGGCATGACGTTCGGCCAACCGGCCCCCATCGACGTCGGTCATGTGAAGACGATCTACGGGCGCGATCCCGAAGGCAACCTGATCGAGATCCAGCAGACCGCGGAGCACTGCGATTTCCGGATGGACAAGTTGCCGCCGGTCCACGGCTGACGGAGAAGAAATCGGAATAACCGCAAAGAACGCATAGAACGCATAGACAGAGAGAGAATGGCCGCAAGAGGCGTGACCGAAAGGGAATCCCGCGGGACAAAAGGCGCAAAAAGGCACAAGAGCAAGACAAAGAATTCTCCTTTCTGACTTTGCGCCTTTTGCGCTTTTTGCGGCCATTCCTTCTCTTCCTCCGTCTATGCGTTCTATGCGTTCTTTGCGGTTATTCCCTCTCCGATTCCGATGACCCAGTCCATCACCCTCGACGACAAGTACATCCAGGCGGCTGGACGTGTCTTCATCAATTCCAACCAGGCGCTGGTGCGGCTGCCGCTGGATCAGA
>CAYWHG010000276.1:0-4095 GCA_964457865.1 uncultured Steroidobacter sp. | reverse complement strand
CCCCAGCCCTTGTCCCTGCGACAGATGCACCGCCATCTGCTGATCGAACATGTCCTGGTAGAAATCCGCCTGATCGCTGCCGAACAGCGAGTCGCCGTTCGACAGGCTCTTGTTCGCTTCGCGCATGCTCTTCAGCAACATCTGCGTGAACAGGCTTTCGAACTGTCTGGCGACTTCCTTGAGCGCCGCCGGACTGTTCGTCTTCGCCTCGTTCTTCAACGGC
The DNA here is from genome assembly GCA_964457865.1 of uncultured Steroidobacter sp. Classification (GTDB taxonomy): domain Bacteria; phylum Pseudomonadota; class Gammaproteobacteria; order Steroidobacterales; family Steroidobacteraceae; genus Steroidobacter. Next base: position 3,872 of record CAYWHG010000276.1, on the reverse strand, counting down.
GCGAGCGCCGTCGGATCGGCGAAGAAGGAAACGTTGGTGGGGGATGTCATAGGGGACGGTGATCAGGGGATGGGGGATAGTCGGAGGTAGTCGGTCCAGTTCTGAGTGAATTCGCGCGATGTGGAGAAGTCGGGTGTCTTGCTCTGACCATCCCCTATCCCCTGATCACTGCTCCCTAGATAACAATCAACTCCGCCCGCAACGCCCCGGCTTCCTTGAGGGCTTCCAGAATCGCCACCAGATCTCCCGGCGCGGCACCGACCTGGTTCACCGCACGCACGATCTCGTCGAGATTGACGCCGGCGTTGAACACGAACATGCGCGCCGCACCCTGGTCGACCTTGATGTCGGAACGCGGCGTGACGACGGTGTCGCCCTGCGCCAGCGCATTGGGCTGGCTCACGTCCAGTCGCTCGGTGATGGTCACGGACAGCGAGCCGTGTGCGACGGCCGCCGCCTTCACGCGGACCGCCGAGCCGATCACGACCGTGCCGGTACGCGAGTTCACGATGACGCGCGCCGGCGCATCGCCGGGTTCGATCTCCATCGCTTCGAGCGCCGACAGATACGAGATGCGCTGCGTCGAATCGGCCGGCGCCTGGATGCGGATCGACACGGCATCGATCGCGCGCGCCGTATCCGGCCCGAACAGATTGTTGATGCTGTCGGTCAGACGCGTTGCGGTCGTGAAGTCCGGCGTGTGCAGATTGAGGGTGATGTAGGGTTCGGTAGCGAAGTTGCTCGGCACGGCGCGCTCGACCGAGGCGCCGTTCGGCACGCGGCCGGAACTCGGCGTGTTCACCGCGATGCGCGATCCATCCCTGCCCGAAGCACCGAAGCCGCTGACGACGAGACTGCCCTGCGCGATGCCGTACACCTCGCCATCGATACCGCGCAGCGGTGTCATCAGCAGGCTGCCGCCGCGCAGGCTGGTGGCATTGCCGATCGAGTTCACCGTCACGTCGATGGTCTGGCCGGGCTTCGAGAACGCCGGCAGGTCGGCATAGACCGTCACGGCCGCCACGTTCTTGAGCTGCGGATTCACGTTCGCCGGAATGGTGACGCCGAACTTCGCCAGCATGTTGCGGATGCTCTGGATCGTGAACGGCGCCTGGCTGGTCTGGTCGCCCGTGCCGTCGAGACCGACAACGAGGCCGTAGCCGACGAGCTGGTTGCCGCGCACGCCGGAGACGGACGCGAGATCCTTGATGCGCTCGGCAGAGGCCGGCGTCGCCGCGATGAAGGCAACTGCGAGCAGGAATCCCTGCAGCACGCGAGAGACTGAACGACTGGCCACTGGCGACTGGCGACTGGCCAGAGACGGAGCGAAGGTTCGCTTCTCGTCCGTCACTGTTGCGTTACTCGAACTCATGATGATGCTGTGCTCTCGGTTTCATGCTCTGGCCAGTAGCCAGCAGCCAGTTGACCAGTTGGCCTTCTCAAAATGGCATCCACGGCGCATTGAAAAACCGCGCCAGCAGTCCCGGCTTGTTCGCATCGGCGAGCGCGCCCTTCGCGCCGTAGGAAATCTGCGCGTCCGCCACTTTCAGGGAGGAAATCGAATTGTCCGGATCGATATCGATCGGCCGCACGATGCCCTGGATACGCACGTACTCCTGGCCCTGGTTGATCGCGATCCACTTCTGACCGCGTATCACCAGGTTGCCGTTCGGCAGGCGTTCGGCGACCGTCACCGAGATGTCGCCCTCGAGGCGATTGCTCTGGCTGCTGCCGCCCTGCCCGCCGAACTCGGCTTCGTTGTCGATGCCCATCGACAGCACTTCGACGCCGTTCACGGTCACGGGGCGTCCCGCAACCGTCGGACCCGGCAGCGATGCCGAGGTCGATTTCTTGGTCGTGGTGCTGGAACTCTTCGAGGCATTGGTGCGCTCGGCGAGCCGGATCGTGAGCGTGTCGCCCACACGTCGCGCCACCGAGTTCTCGAACAGCGCGATGTCGTGACCGGCCTGATAGATCGAACCGTTGCTGGTCGATGCCGCCGGCATCGGCGCGGGCGCCGTCGCGGTGTAGTCGGGTTCCGGAGGCGCCATGACGCAGCCGGAGAGGATCGCGCAGAACGCGATCAGTGATGAGGTGATGAAGTGATGGAGTGATGGCGCAAGAAGGCCCGCCGCTCCAGCTTCACTGTTTCCGTCCATTCTTTTCTTCATTTCATCACCTCATCACTTCATCACGTCATCACTTTCATCAAAGCTGATTCGTGATGTATTCCAGCATCTGGTCCGTCGTCGAGATCGCCTTCGAATTCATTTCATAGGCACGCTGGGTTTCGATCATGTTCACCAGCTCTTCGACCACATTGACGTTCGAGGCTTCGAGCGAGCCCTGCTCGGTCATGCCGAGACCGTTGAGACCGGGTGTACCGGATTGCGCGGTGCCGCTCGCGGCAGATTCCACGTACATGTTCTCGCCGCGCGGCTGCAGGCCGGCCGGGTTGATGAAGTCGAACAGCTGCAGCGAACCGATCTGCGTCGGTTCGGCCTGGCCTGCGATCTGCGCGGTGATCACACCGTCCTTGCCGATCGTGATGCTCTGCGAACCCTCGGGAAGCGTGATGCCGGGCTGCACGGCATAGCCGCTCGCCGTCACGAGTTCGCCCTGCGCGCTGACCTTGAAGCTGCCATCGCGCGTGTAGCCCATCGTGCCGTCCGGCAGCAACACCTGGAAAAAGCCGCGGCCGCTGATGGCCACGTCCAGTGCATTGCCGGTCTGTGCGAGGTTGCCCTGCGTGAACGTCTTCTCCGTGGCGACGACGCGCACACCGGTACCCAGCGACAGACCGGTCGGTGCCAGCGTGTCCTGCGACGTCGATGCACCGACCTGCCGATGGTTCTGGTACAGCAGGTCTTCGAACACAGCACGGCCTTTCTTGAAGCCGGTCGTACCGACGTTCGCCAGGTTGTTCGACGTGACGGCCATGCGCGTCTGTTGAGCATCGAGGCCGGTTTTTGCGGCCCAGAGAGCGGGGTTCATAGAAGTACTCCGTACGAAAGTAACTAGGCGCTAGGCTCTAGGCGCTAGCAAAAAAACTGAGATCTGAACGCGGCCGTCGATAGCAACTGAAACCTGGTGTGCGATGTCCGATTCATATTCATGTTCCTGCCAGGGCCTGGCATCTAGTGCCTAGGTGCTTCTCAACAGCTGCGCACTCGTCGCCGCGTTCTCTTCCGCGGTCCGCATCGCCTTCACCTGCAGATCGAACTGCCGCGACAGTTCGATCATCTTCACCATCGCGTTCGCCACATTGACGTTGCTCGACTCGAGCACGCCGGAAACGACGCGGACGTTGGCATCCGGCAGCGCATCGGTACCGTCGGCCTGGCGGAACAGGCCATCCTCGCCGCGCACCAGCGACTCCGCCGGCGGATTCACGAGCTTGATGCGGCCGACCTGCGCCATCGTTTCCGGACCCGAACCGATCGGCACGATGGACACCGTGCCGTCGTCGCCGATCAGCAGCGACGAATTCTGCGGAATGCTGATGGGACCGCCATCGCCGAGCACGAGATGACCCGCGCCATTCATCAACAAGCCACTCGGATCGATGCGCAGATCGCCGGCACGCGTGTACGCCTCGCGGCCGTCGGCACCCTGCACCGCAATCCATCCTTCGCCCTGCACGCCGACATCCAGATCGCGACCCGTGCTCTGCAATGCACCCTGCGTCGAATCCCAACCCGTCGTGGCATCGGTCGCATATGCACGCGATGCGTACCCGGAACCCGCCACCTCCCGCGTCTGAAACGCTTCGAGGCTGGCGCGAAAACCCGTCGTGCTCGCATTCGCGAGGTTGTGGTTGTTGACGGTCTGCGCGCGCAAGGTTTCCTTGGCGCCGGACATCGAGAGGTAGA
>CAYWHG010000275.1:0-4182 GCA_964457865.1 uncultured Steroidobacter sp. | reverse complement strand
ACGTGTTCGAAGGTGAAGGCGTCGAGCGTGGCGAAGTGATCGCCGACGGCGAGCCGAACCCGCATGACATCCTGCGTCTGCAGGGCGTGGAGAATCTCGCGAATTACCTGGTCCGCGAAATTCAGGACGTCTATCGCCTGCAGGGCGTGAAGATCAACGACAAGCACATCGAGGTGATCATTCGCCAGATGCTCCGCAAGGTCGAGGTCGCACACACGGGTGATACGGCGTTGCTGCGTGGTGAGCAGCTCGATCGCTCGCGCGTGTCGGACGTCAACGAGCGGATGACCGAGCAGGGCAAGATCGAAGCGCGCATCGAGCCGGTGCTGCTGGGTATCACCAAGGCTTCGCTGGCGACCGAGTCGTTCATCTCGGCGGCATCGTTCCAGGAAACGACCCGCGTGTTGACCGAAGCGGCGGTTCGTGGCCTGAAGGACGACCTGCGTGGCCTGAAGGAGAACGTCATTGTCGGCCGGCTCATCCCGGCGGGCACGGGCTCCTTCTATCACCAGCGGCGCCGTCGCCGTGCCGATACCAGCACGGGTCGGGGTTTCATGGATATGGGCGGTGGCGGCGGCGATGCCGACGAGTCCGTGTCCGATGAGGCCGATACCGCGGCGCAATAGACCAGGGAATCCGTCAGGGGCCAGGGTTCAGGTCCGGGATGCCGGACCTTTCGGTAACCATCTGACCCCTGACGGTAAATTCCAGGCCGGGGAGCGCTGCGATGCGGTTGACACCCGGAGGGCTCGTTCCTACAATCGCGCGCCTTTGATTAGCTGGCGTCCCCGTAACCTCGCCGCTAATCGCGCAAATTTCACCCAGGCCGCCGAATGGCGGCCTCGTGTTTCTCTAAGGATCATCAAGTTATATGGCCACTGTCAGTCAGCTCGTTCGCAAGCCGCGGACCTCGGCGAATTACAAGACCAAGGTGCCCGCGCTGGCAGCCTGCCCGCAGAAGCGTGGCGTCTGCACCCGCGTGTACACCACCACGCCGAAGAAGCCGAACTCGGCGCTGCGCAAGGTTGCGAAGGTGCGTCTGACCAATGGCTTCGAAGTCATCAGCTACATCGGTGGCGAAGGCCACAACCTGCAGGAACACTCAGTCGTGCTGATCCGCGGCGGCCGTGTGAAGGATCTGCCGGGTGTGCGTTATCACACCGTGCGCGGCACGCTGGACTGTGCCGGTGTCAATGAGCGCCGCCAGGGCCGTTCGAAGTACGGCGCAAAGCGCCCCAAGAAGTGACCTCCGTGTCGCTCATCACTCGTCACTAATTTAGAGCCGGTATTTCCTATGTCGCGCAGAGCCTCGGCCCCCACCCGCACCATCCTCCCGGATCCGCGTTTCAACAGCCTGCTGTTGGCGAAGTTCGTCAACATGGTCATGGATTCGGGCAAGAAGTCCGTTGCCGAAAACATCGTCTATGACGCGGTCGACCGCATTACCGAGAAGACCGGTCGGGACGCCGACAAGTCGATCGAACTGCTCGCGCAGGCGCTCGACAACGTGAAGCCGACGGTCGAAGTGAAGAGCCGCCGCGTCGGCGGTGCCACTTACCAGGTTCCGGTCGAAGTACGTGCTGCCCGCCGCCAGACACTGGCAATGCGCTGGGTCATCGAAGCTGCGCTCGCGCGCAGCGAGAAGTCCATGTCGCAGCGCCTCGCAGCGGAGTTGCTGGATGCCGCAGAGAATCGCGGGTCCGCCGTGCGCAAGCGCGAAGACGTGCATCGCATGGCCGACGCGAACAAAGCCTTCGCGCATTACCGCTGGTAAGCGAGAGGCTTTGCCCTTGCGGCGAGCGTCCTGCAGAAATCATCGTGGCACGTACAACTCCCATCGAGCGGTATCGGAATATCGGTATTTCCGCGCATATTGATGCCGGAAAGACGACCACGACTGAGCGCATCCTTTTTTACACGGGCGTTTCCCACAAGATCGGCGAAGTGCATGACGGTGCAGCCGTCATGGACTACATGGAGCAGGAACAGGAGCGCGGCATCACCATCACGGCCGCAGCGACCACCTGTTTCTGGAAGGGGATGGAGAACAACTTCCCCGAGCACCGCATCAACATCATCGATACGCCAGGACACGTCGACTTCACCATCGAGGTCGAACGCAGCTTGCGCGTACTCGACAGCGCTGTAGCCGTCTTCTGTGCCGTGGCTGGCGTCCAGCCGCAGTCGGAAACGGTCTGGCGCCAGATGAACAAGTACAAGGTGCCGCGCATCGCGTTCGTCAACAAGATGGACCGCGCGGGTGCCAACTTCCTGCGCTGCGTCGACCAGATCAAGACGCGTCTGCGGGGCGTGGCCGTTCCGGTTCAGCTGCCGATCGGTGCCGAGGACAAGTTCGTCGGTGTGGTCGATCTCATCCGCATGAAGGAAATCTGGTGGGATGACGCGACGCAGGGCACGAAGTTCGAGTATCGCGACGTTCCGGCGGATATGGTCGAAGAGTGTCAGGAATGGCGCGCGAAAATGATCGAGGCTGCCGCGGAAGGCAACGAGACGCTGCTCAACAAGTACCTGGAAGCAGGCGACCTGAGCGAAGCCGAGATCAAGCAGGGCCTGCGCGAGCGATCGATCCGCAACGAGATCGTCGTCTGCATGTGCGGCTCGGCGTTCAAGAACAAGGGCGTCCAGGCCATGCTCGATGCAGTCATCGATTACATGCCGTCGCCCGTCGAGATGCCGCCGGTGATGGGCCTGTTGCCTGATGGCACCGAAGGTACCCGCCGGGCGAGCGATGACGAAAAGTTCTCCGCGTTGGCGTTCAAGATCCTCAACGATCCGTTCGTCGGCAACCTGACGTTCTTCCGCGTCTACTCGGGCGTGCTGAACTCGGGCGATACCATTTCGAATCCGGGCAAGGACAAGAAGGAACGCATCGGTCGGTTGCTGCAGATGCACGCGAACGATCGCAACGAGATCAAGGAAGTGCGCGCCGGCGATATCGCAGCGGCGGTGGGTCTCAAGGACGTCACCACCGGCGATACCCTGTGCGACCCCACGCATGTGATCCAGCTGGAAAAGATGGACTTTCCCGAGCCCGTCATTTCCGTTGCGGTCGAGCCGAAGACCAAGGTCGATCAGGAAAAAATGGGGCTGGCCCTGCAGCGTCTGGCGAAGGAAGATCCGTCGTTCCGTTTGTCGAGCGATGCCGAATCCGGTCAGACCATCATCGCCGGCATGGGCGAACTGCACCTGGAAATTATCGTCGACCGCATGAAGCGCGAGTTCAAGGTCGATGCCAACGTCGGCAAGCCGATGGTGGCGTACCGCGAGACGATCCGCGCCAAGGTCGAGCAGGAAGGCAAATTCGTGCGCCAGTCGGGCGGGCGTGGCCAGTATGGCCATGTGTGGATCACGCTCGAACCGTCCGAGCCAGGCAAGGGCTATGAGTTCGTCAACGCGATCGTTGGCGGCACCGTGCCGAGGGAGTACATCCCGGCGGTTGACAAGGGCATCAAGGAAGCGACGGAGAACGGCGTGCTTGCCGGCTATCCGGTCGTCGATGTGAAAGTGACGTTGTTCGATGGCTCGTACCACGATGTCGATTCGAACGAAATGGCGTTCAAGATCGCGGGCTCCATGGCTTTCAAGGAAGCCATGTCGAAAGCCAAGCCGGTCATTCTCGAACCCATCATGAAAGTCGAAGTGGTGACGCCGGAGGATTACTACGGTGACATCGTCGGCGACCTGAATCGCCGTCGTGGTCAGATCGTCGGCATGGAAGATTCGATTTCAGGCAAGGTCGTTACGGCCGAGGTGCCGCTGGCGGAAATGTTCCAGTACTCGACCTCGATGCGCTCGATGAGCCAGGGTCGCGCGACGTACACGATGGAGTTCGCGAAGTACATGGAAGTGCCGTCGAACGTTGCGACTGTGATTACGAAGAGTTTTTGATTGAAGTGACGAGTGACGAATGATGTGTGACGCGGAGATACCCGTCACTGATCATCGGTCACTCGTCACGGTGAAGTGAACCTAACCATTGTTGTTGATCTCGATTTACTAGAGGACTGCCGCTGTGGCCAAAGAGAAGTTTGAACGCACGAAGCCGCATGTGAACGTAGGCACGATTGGTCACGTTGACCACGGCAAGACGACGTTGACGGCGGCGTTGACGAAGGTGATGGCCGAGAAGCACGGTGGCGAGTTCAAGGCGTACGACCAGAT
>CAYWHG010000274.1:0-4206 GCA_964457865.1 uncultured Steroidobacter sp. | reverse complement strand
GCTGCGATCGACATGGATCTATCTGACGCCGCGGGCGGATGGGCGGGAGGGATGAGGATTCGCTCTGCCTGTGGGGCCGGCTTTAGCCGGCCGCGACAGTCGATTGCATCCACCGAACCAGGCCGGCTGAAGCCGGCCTCACAATATGATGAAAGGCCCCTTCTCGATGATCGAGTTCTATCCGCAGATCCGTCTCGTCCACATCGTCGCCGTCGTACTGAGCGGCAGCCTGTTCGCACTCCGCTGGATTGCCCTGAACATCGACGCCCGCTGGCCGATGGCGGCGCCGGTGCGCTACCTGAGCTACACGATCGATACGGTGCTGCTGACCGCGGCGCTGATGCTCGCGACAGTCCTGCACCAGTATCCGTTCGTGCACGGCTGGCTCACCGTGAAGGTGCTGCTGCTGGTGATCTACATCGTGCTGGGCACCTTTGCCCTCAAGCGCGGACGAACGCGGCAGATGCGTCTCGCCTGCGGCGCCGCCGCCGTGCTCGTTTACGTCTTCATCATCACTGTCGCACGCGCTCATCATCCGCTCGGTGCCCTGCTCTGGCTGCGCTGACCGCGACGCGCATCACACTTCGCTGAGCGCTCCGTCCGCGGCTCGCCGCCGTCGACCTCGTACTTCCGCGTAGCTGCGACCACCGACTGATCTGGATCAGATCGCCGCTTCATGCGCGCGCCTAGCATGAACTCACATCAAGAAACCTTCGATGAAGTGAGTTCGCCATGAAACGTCCCCTGATTCTTCTCGCCTGCGCCGCCTCCCTCGCGCTCGGCGCCTGCAGCCAGCAAAGTCCTGCGCCCGCCGCGCAGGCTGCCGCCGATACCGGCGGCTCGCGACGCGGCGATTTCGGTCCGCCGGTCGGCGAACCGATCCACGCCGTGCTCACCAGCCCGCCGCATGTGCCGCCGCCGACGAACCGCACGCAGCCGGCGAAGGTGATCGTCGAACTGGAAGTCACCGAGGTCGACATGGAAATCGCCGAGGGCGTGACCTACACGTTCTGGACCTTCGGCGGCACGGTGCCCGGCAGCTTCATCCGCGTGCGCCAGGGCGACACCGTCGAGTTCCATCTCAAGAACCACCCCGACAGCAAGATGCCGCACAACATCGACCTGCACGGCGTGACCGGCCCCGGCGGCGGCGCGGCATCGAGTTTCACGGCGCCGGGCCATCGCACCCAGTTCACGTTCAAGGCGCTGAACCAGGGGCTGTATGTCTATCACTGCGCCACCGCACCCGTCGGCATGCACGTGGCGAACGGCATGTATGGCCTGATCCTCGTCGAACCGCCGGAGGGACTGTCGCCGGTGGATCACGAGTTCTATGTGATGCAGGGCGACTTCTATACCGTCGGCAAGTATCGCGAGAAGGGCTACCAGGCCTTCGACATGCAGAAGGCGATCGACGAGCATCCGACGTACGTGCTGTTCAACGGCGCGGAAACCGCGCTCACCGGGCCGCGCGCGCTCAAGGTCAAGACGGGCGAGAACGTGCGCATGTTCGTCGGCAACGGCGGACCGAACCTGATCTCGAGCTTCCATGTCATCGGCGAGATCTTCGACAAGGTGCAGTACGAAGGCGGCACCCGCTTCCAGGAGAACGTGCAGACGACGTTGATCCCGGCCGGCGGCGCCGCGACGGTGGAATTCCACACCGAGGTGCCGGGCAGCTACGTGCTCGTCGATCACTCGATCTTCCGTGCCTTCAACAAGGGCGCGCTGGCGATCATGGAAGTCGAGGGCGAAGCGCGGCCGGACATCTACTCCGGCAAGCAGCTCGATTCGGTCTACATCGGCGACAAGGTCGCGAGCCTGGCGCCGGTCGCGGCTGCGCAGAAATCCAGCGCCCAGGGCACGCTCACCGTCGAGCAGCAGATCGAAGCGGGCCGCGCCCTGTACACGGGCACCTGCTCGGTGTGTCACCAGGACGACGGCCGCGGCCTGCCGAATGTGTTCCCGCCGCTCGCGAAATCCGACTACCTGCTCGGCAATCCGCAACGTGCGATCGAGGTCGTGCTCAACGGCCTGTCGGGTCCGGTCACGGTGAACGGCGCCAGCTTCAACTCGGTCATGCCGCCGATGAGCCAGCTCAACGACGACGAGGTCGCCAACATCCTGACCTACACGCTCAACAGCTGGGGCAACAAGGGTCCGGCGATCAAGGCCGACGAAGTCATGAAAGTCCGCGCGACGACCAAGCGCGCCGAGGGAGCGGCCCACTGAGGTACATGCCATGAGCAGGTTTCCTCTTCTTTCAGTGGTGTGGTTCGTGATGATGGCATCGGCAATGGCCGGTGCCGTCGATGCACCGGCATCGCAGGCGACGGTTCCCGCCGGCAGGTTCGAATCCGTCCTGCCGCCGGCACCCGGCATCAAGCAGGTCGACGTCGCGCGCTTCCATATGGATCGCACGCCGGTCACCAACGCACAGTTCGTGCGCTTCGTCGCGAGTCACCCCGAATGGCAGCGCGATCGCGTCGCCCGCGTCTTCGCCGACGGCGAGTATCTGAAGCACTGGCGCAGTGCCACAGCGATCGATCCGCAACAGCGCGACCAGCCCGTCGTACGGATCAGCTGGTTTGCCGCCAGCGCGTACTGCGAATCACGCGGCACGCGTCTGCCGACCTGGTACGAATGGGAATACGTCGCCGCGGCCAGCACGGATCAGCCGGACGCGCGCAACGACGAGGCCTGGCGACAGGCGATCCTTACCTGGTATTCGAAGTCCGCACGCGGCGCGCTGCCGGTCGTCGGACAGACACCCGCCAACTACTACGGCGTGCATGACCTGCACGGCGTCGTGTGGGAATGGGTCGACGATCTCAGTTCGATGCTGGTCGCCGGCGACAACCGCCAGCAGAGCGAACCGGACGCGCTGCGCTACTGCGGTCCCGGCGCGCTCACCATGGAACAGAAGGAAAACTACGCGACGCTCATGCGCATCGCGATGCTGTCCAGCATGCAGGCCAGTTACACCAGCGCGACGATGGGCTTCCGCTGCGTCGTCGATTCGGGAGAGTCACGATGAAATCGTTTGGATATGCGCTTCTTGCCCTGCTGGCGCTGAGCTGCGCACACGCCAGCCCGGCCGACACGCCGGAGTCGATCTACAACCTCGACGTCAGTCTCACGGATCAGGCCGGCGCCGAACACGACATCGACCTGCACCGCGGCCATCCCGTGCTGATCACGATGTTCTACGGCAGCTGCCCGATGGCCTGTCCCCTGCTCATCGACACACTGAAGTCGGTCGAGCGCAGCGTTCCCGCGCCACAACGTCAGGATCTTCGAGTATTGATGATCTCGATCGACCCGCAGCACGACACGCCGCAGGCGCTGCAGAAACTGGCGCAGGAACGACACATCGACACCTCGCGCTGGACGCTGGCACGCACGGACGAGAAGACCGTACGCAAGATCGCCGCCCTGCTGGACATCCAGTACCGGGCGCTGCCGAACGGCGGCTACAACCATGCCAGCATCGTGACGCTGTTGTCGCCGGGTGGAGAGATCGTTGTCCGCAGCAGCATGCTCGGCAAGGCCGACGCGGCCCTGATCACGGCACTGCAGTAGACATCAATCGCTTGACCGATCTTGACCAGAAACAGTCATCCGGACTGATCCAGATCAAGAAGCGGCACTGCTCCACGGCCTACGCTGAGATCGTACAAACCACAAAGGAAGAGCCGCCATGACCCTCAAGACATCGTCCATCGTTGCATTGTTCGCCGTTGCCGCTGCACCGCTCGCCACCAATGCCGGCGACCTCAGCGCGAACGAGGCATTCGACGCCTGCATCAAGGCATTCTCCACGGCGCAGATTGCCGATCACCCGGTGCAGAAGACCCGCGTGAGCCTCTCCTACGGATCGTCGACCCTTGATTACTGGAAGCCGAGCAGCTACCTGATCGAAGTGAGTGCCCGCGGCGTGCGCAGCGGCGAAGTGCTGGCTGCGGGTCGCTGCGTCGTCAACGACGACGGCGTGGTGCTGATTCAGGATGCCGCGAAGCCCGTCGTGACGACGAAGGAGCTGTGAAACAGAGGATGCATTGCCGGCTGGAGTCCCGCCCGACCGCGGGACTCGCGCCGGCAAGGGCAGTTACGGACACAGTCCCTGCAATGCCTCGGAAAAATCCAACGGTTTGACGATCAGCGCATCGCAGCCGAGTTCCTCCAGGACATCTTCGGCGGTGCTGC
>CAYWHG010000273.1:0-4214 GCA_964457865.1 uncultured Steroidobacter sp. | reverse complement strand
TCCGCCGCCGACACCAGGAAGTCGCGCGAGACGCGCTCGCCCAGGTCGCGCGTGCGGCCCATGAACTGCACGAGGTATTCGTGCAGTCCCAGTTCGAAAATGTCTTCGATGCCGCCAAAACGCAGTGACGCATGCAGTTCGCCGGCGCGTCGCTCGGTTTCGGCGGACTGGCCGTTGCGCACGGCGATGAGGTGCGTGTAGACCTGCTCGACGCAGCGGTGCAGCGAGCGCGGCATGTCGGAGCGCAGCACCAGCAGTTCGGCGACGCGGCGCGGCGTGATCAGGTCGCGATAGACGCGGCGATACACTTCGAAGGCCGACACTGAATTGAGCAGCGCGCTCCATTGATAGTAGTCGGCGGCACCGCCCACCTTTTCGCCGCGCGGCAGCAGCAGGTGGTACTTCACATCGAGGATGCGCGCCGTGCTGTCGGAGCGTTCGAGATAGGTGCCGAGCCAGGTGAAGTGCCAGGCTTCGTCGCGCAGCATCGTGCCCTGGATCACGCCGCGAATCAGGTGCGAGCGATACTTGACCCATTCGAAGAAGTTGCCGACTTCGGCCTCGGACGACGAGCGCATGCCGGCGACGCGCATTTCCAGCCAGGTCGCATTGACGCTTTCCCAGATTTCCGACGTCAGCGTGCCGCGCACGGCGCGTGCGTTCTCGCGGGCGGCGCGAACGCAGCTGTAGATGCTCATCGGATTGTCGCGATCGAACACCAGGAAGGCGATGGCGTTGGCCGGCGTGACGGCATCGTGGCGCTGCTTGAACGCGTCCATCAGGCCGATGATGGTCAGGGTCGCGACCCAGCCCTGTTCGACGATCTCCGGTCCCTGCGGCAGCAGCGACATGCGGTAGTTCACTTCGAGCAGGCGCGCGAGGTTCTCGGCGCGCTCGGTGTAGCGGGCCATCCAGTAGAGATGGTCGGCGGTACGGCTCAGCATGGTCGGCTCCTCGCGCATTGCGCGAGCGCGAGGCTGTAGGCCCTAGGCTCTAGGCTGTAGGTCAGACCGGAAGGAGAGGCGAGGCAACGCAGCCTTCTGGCCGACAGCCCATAGCCCATAGCCCATAGCCCAGCGATGAAGCTCTGCTTCATCGCTCCAGCACCCAGGTGTCTTTCGTGCCGCCGCCCTGCGAGGAGTTCACCACCAGCGAACCTTCGCGCAGCGCCACGCGCGTCAGGCCGCCCGGCACCAGCGTCACTTCCTTGCCCGACAGCACGAAGGGCCGCAGATCCAGGTGGCGCGGCGCGATGCCCTGCTCGACGAAGGTCGGACAGGCCGACAGCGACAGCGTCGGCTGCGCAATGTATTTCTCCGGGCTGCGCAGGATGCGCTGGCGGAAGTCCTCGATCTGTTCCTTCGTCGATGCCGGACCGATCAGCATGCCGTAGCCGCCGGCGCCGTGGACTTCCTTGACCACCAGTTCGGGCAGATGCGCCAGCGTGTAGTCGAGATCCTCCTTTCGCCGCAGCACGTACGTCGGCACGTTCGACAGCAGCGGCTCCTCGCCCAGGTAGAAGCGGATCATGTCGGGCACGTACGGATAGATGGATTTGTCGTCGGCGACGCCGGTGCCGATGGCATTGGCGATCGTGACGCGACCCGAGCGATACGCCGCAAGCAGTCCGGGAATGCCGAGCATGGAGTCGGGACGAAACACCAGCGGATCCATGAAGTCGTCGTCGAGGCGCCGGTAGATCACGTCGACGCGGCGCGGGCCGCGCGTGGTGCGCATGTAGAGGAATTCCTCATCGACGTAGAGATCCTGGCCCTCCACCAGTTCGATGCCCATCTGCTGCGCGAGGAAGGCATGTTCGAAATAGGCGCTGTTGTAGGCACCCGGCGTGAGCAGCACGACGGTCGGATCGTTCACGCCCGGCGGCGCCACGCTGCGCAGGTTTTCCAGCAACAGGTCGGGATAGTGCTCGACCGGCGCGATGGAGTGCTGTGCGAACAGCTCGGGGAACAGCCGCATCATCATGCGGCGGTCTTCGAGCATGTAGGAGACGCCCGAAGGCACGCGCAGGTTGTCCTCGAGCACATAGAACTCGCCGGCGCCCGCACGCACGACATCGACGCCGGCGATGTGCGCGTAGATCGACCCGGGCACATCGATACCCTGCATCTCGGGCCGGTACTGGCCGTTGCACAACACCTGCTCGGCCGGAATGCGGCCGGCGGCGAGGATTTCCTGGTCGTGATAGATGTCGGCGATGAAGGCATTGAGCGCGCGCACGCGCTGGCGCAATCCCGCAGCGAGGTGCTGCCATTCGGGTGCCGGAATGATCCGGGGGACGATATCGAAAGGAATCAGGCGTTCCGTGCCGGCCTCTTCGCCATAGACGGCAAAGGTGATGCCCACGCGATGAAAGAGCGAATCCGCTTCGGTGCGCTTCTGCGCCACCCGGTCCCTGGGCATTCTGGCGAGCCATGACGCGAAGGTCCGGTAGTGTTCGCGAACACTGCCGTCCAGCGCGTGCATTTCATCGTAAGGCTTCTCCCTGGGCATCCGCGGTCCTGTTCTCGTGGCGACAGGAGCCGAGGGAGCGAAAACCGTGCCAGTGCGGAATCAGTGCATTCCGCGGTAAAAGCCGGCATTGACGGCAGCGGCTGCCCCGAAACGGGGCAACGCAGAAAATATCGTGGTGCGGCTGCTGACCCGGAAAGGTCAGGGTATCTGGATCTTGCCGCCGCCCATGTTCGGCGGGAGGCCGCCCTGGGGCACGACCAGCTGCGACGCCTGCTGCCGGCGCATTTCCTGGATCTGCTGCACGGTGCGTTCGATGGCGACCTGGGCAGCGGCCGCAAAACCCTCCACGGCCTGATCGAGGCTCTCGCCCGGGATCTCGAAGCTCAGGGGCACCGGGCCCATGTTGGTCATGATCTCCGCCTGTCCCACGAACAGGGTCGGCCGTGCCGTGTCCTTCGAGCCATCGCGCTTGACCGGCGTCAGACGACGCAGTGCACCCACACGGCGATCGGTAAACATCTCTTCCTGGTACAGCGCATCGGCATCCATCTGCGCTTCGGCTTCGCGTTCGTCGGCCATGGGGTCCTCGGCGGTTATGTCAGCGGGCGGGAGTAAACCAGCCCCCTTTCTTCACATCAAGCAGGCTTTCACATCAAGGCAGGTGCTTCTCTTAGTGAAGACAGGCCCAGCTGGTTACAATGCCGGCCCTCTCTGTTCGTCCCCCGACTCCCCATGCAGGAAAACGACACTCCCTTCTCCGAGGCCTTCGGCAGGGCCGTGGATCTCGGCAACCGGATCGCCGACACGGACCAGAAGGCGGACATCTGGGACATCGCCGACGGCCTGCTGGCCGGCGCGGTGCAGTACTGGCTGTATTCGCGTCAGCCGTGCTCCGACCCGGAATGCGAGGAGTGCATGCCGATCAGCACCGCAGAAGGCCGATTGGAAGAACTGCGCAAGCTCATGAAGCAGTTCGCCGCCGAGAGCGAGTACTTCCACTCCCCAACCGATCGCAACGTCGGCCGTGCCTGACCGGTCACGACCGGGCACACAAGTCAATCCGTTTTTGACTCCGGCGCAAGCTGAATTTTTTCTTTTCGCGCAGGTACTTGATTGGCAATGCGGCGGCGGCGCAACAGCCGGAAGCGGCTGTCTTTTGTGATGCGGCTCACACCACGCGGCGAGCCGGCTTCCGCAGACTTTCCGCCGACCACCTCGAATGGACGGGCTTGAGCGATATGGGGCTGCTCCGAAATCTGAAGCTGCGAAACCGGGCGTACGTCTGCGCCTATAACTCGTTCCGCTTCGCAGCCCGACTGCGCGGCGACCTGAGTGAGTTCGCGCCGTCGATCGCCGAGACCCTGCAGAGCGTCGGCGATGAGCTCGCCGCGCTGGCGCGCGACGCCTGCCCGCACGAGACGGACCGGCGTCAGTTGATCGACGGACTGGAAGGCGCGCTGCGGGCACTCGGCCTGTCCGACGCGGCGCAGGTCCACATCGTCTCGCAGCTCGCACCGCGGATCATGGCCGGCGAACCGGCCAGCGCCAGCAAGGAAGCGTGGACGCGAATGGCAGTGTGAGACATAACCTCACAACCGCAGCAGCCGACCCACTGTCGCTGTATTACATGTCTCCTGAAACCGACCGGCTCGCTTGACTTATCCCGTCGCGCTGCCGAAGAATCAAGTCGTGCCAAGGGCAAACTCGCTGAAAGGCGAGGACGCAAAGCTACCGGTCTAACG
>CAYWHG010000272.1:0-4249 GCA_964457865.1 uncultured Steroidobacter sp. | reverse complement strand
TCGTAGTCGGCGTAGGTCAGCCGGCCGCAGTTGATCAGCAGTTCCAGCGGCGCAAAGCCGCCCTGTTCCATGAGTTGCGCATCCACCTGCGCCTGCAGGGCCGGGTCGATTCGGGTCATGACAGCAGCAGTTTCTCCAGGTCTGCAGCGCTGAGCTGCGTGGGCGAGGCATTGGCATCCGAGTACATCTGGCTGGCCAGCGCGCGCTTGTCGTCCTGCAGTTGCAGGATCTTTTCTTCCACCGTGCCCTGCGCGATGAGCCGGTACACGAACACCGGTTGCTGCTGGCCGATGCGATGGGCGCGATCGGTGGCCTGCGCTTCGACGGCGGGATTCCACCAGGGATCGTAGTGGATCACCGTATCCGCGGCGGTGAGATTCAGGCCGGTGCCGCCGGCCTTGAGACTGATCAGGAACAGCGGCACCTTGCCGGACTGGAAGCGCTCGACCACCTCGGTGCGGTTCTTCGTCGCGCCCGTCAGCAGGCAATAGGCAATCCCGAGTTCACGCACCGTGTTCTCGATGAGTACCAGCATCGTCGTGAACTGCGAAAACAGCAGGATGCGCCGGCCTTCGGCCACCAGTTCCGGCAGCACATTCGTCAGCCAGTCCATCTTCGCCGAGGGAATCTGGCGGGTTTCCGCATCCGCGCCGACGAGCCGCGGATCGCAGCACACCTGACGCAGTTTCAGCAGGGCGTCCAGCAGCGTGATGTGGCTGCGGGCCAGTCCCTGCTGTTCGATGGCTTCACGCACGCGCGCATGCATCGCGAGGCGAATGCCGTCGTAGAAGTCGCGCTGCCGTTCGTCGAGCAGGATCGATTCGACGATCTGCGTCTTCGACGGCAGGTCGCGCGCCACGGCGTCCTTGGTACGACGCAGCACGAAGGGCGCGATGCGTTCGGAAAGTGCGGCGGCGCGCCGGCGGTCGCCGTTGCGTTCGATGGGAATCCGATAGTGACGCTGGAACGCCTTCTCGCTGCCGAGCAGGCCGGGCTGGATGAAATCGAACAGCGACCACAGTTCGCCGAGATGATTTTCCATCGGCGTGCCGGTGAGACAGATGCGGTGACGGGCCCGCAGCTCGCGCGCCATCTGCGACACCCGTGCCCGCGGACTCTTGATGGCCTGCGCCTCGTCGAGGATCACGAAGTCGAATTCGTGCGCCAGCAGCACGTCGCTGTCGAACTGCAGCGACGGATAGCCGACGACCACGACGTCGACACTGCGGATCCGGTGGAACAGTTCGCGGCGCCGCGCGCCATGCAACGTCAGTACTTCAAGCGACGGCGCGAAGGTGCGCAGCTCGTGCTGCCAGTTGCCGATGACGCTGACGGGCGCGACGATCAGCGACGGGCCGCGCAGGCGTCCCTGTTCCTTTTCGATCGACAGATGCGCCAGCGCCTGCACGGTTTTGCCGAGGCCCATGTCGTCCGCGAGGATGCCGCCCCAGGCGAAGCGTCGCAGGAACTGCAGCCATCCGAGTCCTTCTTCCTGATAGCTGCGCAACGTTGCCCTGAAGCTGGCGGGCGCGGGCAGCGGCTGGATTCCCTTGAATGCCTCCAGTTCGCGCAGCCGCTGCTGCAGCGTCTCGTTGTCCGCCTGCAGCGGCGGCAACTGCAGCGCCTGCGCGAGCGCGGCCAGCCGGCTGGCGTGTCCGAGCGACAGCGACAGGGCATTGCGCTTGTTGAGACTGTCGCCATCGAACAGTTCCACCAGCGTGTCGCTGATGCGTCGCACGCGTTCCAGTTCGAGCGGCAGGTAGCGAGCGTCGTCGAGGCGCACCATGAGGAAGTCGCCGACGACGCAATAGGCATCGCCGTTCGCGGCGTTCGCCTGCAGATAGGCCACCAGCGCCGGCAGCAGGTTGACCGACGTGCCCTCCACGGCAATGCCCAGGCGCAGGTCGAACCAGCGATCGTCGTCCGGTACGCCGAGGTCGGCATACCACTGGTCGGCCTGCACGATGCGCCAGGGAAAGGACTCGTCGCAGCGAATGTCCCAGCCGTCGGCGGCGAGCGCGGGGACGGCGTCGAGCATGAAGCCGAGCCACTCGCGCGCGCCCTGCAGTGCATTGGGCAGCACGCGGTCGAGACGCGCGCGCAGCTCGCGTTCGCGACGGCGGTCGCGCTCGAACTCGCGCACGATGCTGTCGTCGTGCGGGTCGAGCAGCCGGGCAGGACCGCCCCCGTCATCGGTCGCACCTTCGGCGATCGCCGCCGTGTCGTAGAGGAAGTGCAGGGCAGCGTCGGGACCGGCGGACAGGATCAATCGCGGCTGCAGACGGGAGAAAGCGTGTTGTCGGATCTGCAATCGACGCGGCGCCGGAAATGCGCGCCCCGCGATCTCCTCCTCCATGCGCGCGACCTGCTCCGGTGTCACCGGTGCCTGATTCCAGTGCCGGCGCAACAGCAGTTCGTCGCAGTCGGGATCGAGCATTCCCCACTCGGCGGTCGCGGCATCGACATAGAGCGGCGGCTCGATCTGTGCGAAGACACTCACCGAGGCGTCGGTGACACACGTGAGGTGCTGATCGCCGCGCGACGTGGTCTGCCATGCGAAGCGTCCGGCGCGCCGGCTGCCTTCCCGCAGCGGCCGGTCCTGAAACGTTCGCCACCAGGTGCGTCCGGTCGCGACCAGTTGTCGCAGCC
This sequence comes from uncultured Steroidobacter sp., assembly GCA_964457865.1. GTDB lineage: Bacteria > Pseudomonadota > Gammaproteobacteria > Steroidobacterales > Steroidobacteraceae > Steroidobacter. The sequence continues at coordinate 1,600 of CAYWHG010000272.1, read as the reverse complement.
GCAGGGCTGCGGTCGCGTCACCGGGCACACTCGTTGCAGTCTGCCCGGCAAGGGCGCGCAGGATGTCCACATCGTCGGCAGTCACATAGCGGGGCAGATCGCCGCTGCCGGCGCCGATGCGCTGCGCGAAAACGCAGAGATTTTCCGGCCGTCGTCGTGAACCGGCAGCAAGCTGCCCGACCCACACGGAGACGCGCAGTGCGCCCGCGGCCGCGTCGCACAGATAGAAAAGCTGCTGCGCCGCGGTTCCGGTACTCGACCGGGATGGCTGCGATGCCGGCGACAGTGCAATCGTCGGCTGTGAAGTGGATTGGGCTGCCGCGAGCGCGACGGCCGCCGCATGCACGCAAGGCGAGTGTGCGCCGCAGCTGCATTCGGCCTGCATGTGCGGCGCCTGCGCGCTGTACCGCACGTAGACGCGTGCACTGCCGTCGGCGACTCCGGTCACGACTTCGCCGTCCTGAAGCACGCGCAGTCTGCTGATGCTGCCGGCATCGACGAGCTGTTGAGCTGCGTCGGCCAGCCGATCGCCGAGGATCGTCCGCAATCGTTCGGCGGTCGGCGGCGGAAAGTGGGTCAATGCATCTGCGCCCGGAAAAAAAGGGCGCGCATTGTCGCCGGAATGGTGTGAGGTCTCCACCGGCCCTTTGCGTCAACGGCTAACGGCCGCGTCGGCGTCTCATTTCGGTCGCGAAACGTGCGCTTCGCGCGGCGGTACGACTAATGAAATGCCGCGAATCGGATGCGCAGCAGAAAACCCCTCAATCCCGGACGCACTGCACATTTGCAGAGGAATGGGATGGCTCTCCGGCATTGGCCTCAGCATAATGAGCAACCTTAGTAGTTTGCCGGTCGCGGCGGATTTTGAAGATCTCAGGTGCGGTATGAAGGATCTGATCATCCAGAACAGTCCCCTCTCTTATTGGCTGGTCGCCTTCATCGTGACCGGCTTTGCGGTCGCCATCTATCGCGGCTGGTTCAAGGCCCGGAAGATCCAGCCCAAGGGTTTCCGCTGGGACATCTTTCGCAACGAGGCCATCTTCGGCGTCATCAACGTCGCGGTGTCTTCGACATTCCTCGTGTGGATCACCAAGGTGGGCTCGGAATCGGGCGTCATCGCCTTCAACCATGAGCCGGCGGCCTGGTGGGTGATCGGGCTCGAATACGTGCTCTATTTCTTCCTGTTCGACACGTGGTTCTACTGGCTGCATCGCTGGATGCACAACGAGCCGGTGTACACCTGGGTCCACAAGATCCATCACCGGTCGACATCGCCGAACCTGCTGACGACGATTTCCGTCAATCCGCTCGAGTCGCTGATCAATGGCGGCTTCGTGCCGCTGTTCACCGCGATGTTCACGGTTCACAGTGAAACGATGCTGCTGATCACGCCGACCAACATCATCATGGGCCTGTACGTGCACTCGGGCTACGAGTTCCTGCCGCGCTGGTGGAACAAGACCTGGGCGACGAAGTGGTTCATCACTGCAACCTTCCACGACCAGCACCACAAGTACTTCCGCTGGAATTTCGGCGGCTACACGACGATCTGGGACTATCTCTGCAAGACCAGGCGGACCAACTACGAGTCCGACTTCGA
>CAYWHG010000271.1:0-4286 GCA_964457865.1 uncultured Steroidobacter sp. | reverse complement strand
TCGTGCATGCGCGCAATGCCGCTGACATTGGCATGCAGCGCCTTCTCGATCGTCGGCCAGTCGTGACCGAGCGCGGTGATGCCACCGAAGCCTGTTACGACGACTCGTTTCGCTGATCCGCTCATCGAATTGCCCAGGATCGAATTGCTCAGGGAATTGTTCAAATCATTCCGCCGTTGACGCCGATGACCTGGCGCGTGATGTACGCCGCATCGTCCGACATCAGAAAATTGACCACTGCCGCGACTTCGCCGGGTTCTCCGACCCGTCCCAGGGGTACCGCCTTGAGCACTTCCTCCACCGGCGCGTCGTTCATCATGTCCGTGCGGATGAGGCCGGGGGCGACACAGTTGACCGTGATCCTGCGGCTCGCCAGTTCGACCGCCAGTGCCTTGGTGGCGCCGATGATACCCGCCTTGGCGGCGCTGTAATTGACCTGCCCGCGGTTGCCCATCACGCCCGACACCGAAGACAGCGTCACGATCCGCCCCGGCGCCCGCCGCCGGATCATGGGCATGATCGCGGGGTGCAGCACATTGTAGAAGCCGTCCAGATTGGTTCTCAGCACGGCGTCCCAGTCTTCGTCGGTGAGCGCGGGAAATGCGCCGTCGCGCGCCACTCCGGCATTGCAGACGATCCCGTAGTAGGCACCGTGGGCGTCCATGTCTGCAGCAATCACTGCAGCACAGGCAGCGCGATCGGCGATGTCGAACTGCAGCACGCGCGGCTGCAGCCCACCGCCGGCACTGATCGCAGCGCACACTTCCTCCGCCGCCGCGACGTTACCGCGGCAATGCACAACTACCTGGAATCCGCTCGCGGCCAGCCGTTCGGCAATCGCGCGACCGATGCCGCGGCTCGATCCGGTGACGAGGATGCTGCGTGTCGTTTCTGTGGTCATGGGCTGGAGTCGGAAATCGGAGGTTTCACACGGAGATCACGGAGCACACGGAGACAAGAAGAAAGACTCCACGGAGGACACGGGGAACACGGGGCGGAAAGAAGAATTCTTTTTGTTTCGAACCCCGTGTTCCCCGTGTCCCCCGTGGAGAATCTCTTCTCTTTTTCCCGCTCTCTGTGTCCTCCGTGATCTCCGTGTGAAATCCGGTTCTTCATAGTCGTTCACCGCGCACCACCGCCAGGACGTCCTTTGGACGATAGGCCTTCACGTCGCCGCGCGCGAGCAGGCGGTCGCCTTCGTGGATCGTGCACTGGAAAGCCACGAGATCGTTCTCGTCGCGCAGCAGCAGGTCGGCGCGGATGCGCAGCGTCGTGCCGAGCGCGAACCATTCGACCTGCGACTGGTAGCGGCGCGAGCCGAGCAGCAGACCGATGCTCGGTTTGAGTCCGGCGCGCACTTCGTCGATGCCGGAATACGCGCATACGGTCTGCGCCATGTATTCGATTCCCACCCAGGCCGGTACGCCGTTGACGCCGTCGCAGAACATCGTGTCGGTGCGGATCGTAACGGTACAGCTCACGTGTTCGGGACCATGATCCAGCAGTTCGTCGAGCAGCAGCATCCGGCCGGTGTGCGGCAGGAGGGCGGCGATCGTGAGAGCGGGTGCAGACATCGGTGCTACAGGGCCTTGCTGTCGATCTGCAGCGAGTAACCGTATTCGAAATTCACCAGCCAGCTGCGTCCGGTCCAGGGATCGCGATCGGCGTAGTGCGCCTCAGCAATCAGGCGGTCGCCGTGACGCAGGCGACGCGTGCCGGGTGTGGACTCGCTGACCTGCCAGCCCGCCTCCTGCAGCGGTTGCTGCAGGCTCGCGAGCGGCCAGAACACCAGCTGCAGATCGGCGAGCAGACGTTCGGGCGTCAGTTGTTGCGGTGTCGGCAGTCCCTTCTCCGCCTGCACTTCGTGGCCGTCGTACCGAATCGTGAACAGCCGCACGCCCATGGCGCTCAGGCCGACCACCGTCATCGTGCTGTCCTTCACGGTGACCACGCAGTTGATCGTCATCTCGCGCGCGCCGAGCGCGCCGCGCACGATCTGGTTCGCCGCACGTTCGCTGCCCAGCGTGGCCGGCGATACCAGCGGCCGCGACGGCGCGGACGACGGCGGCGTGCCGGCGCAGGCCGTCAACAGCAATGATGCAAGGATGGCGACTATCCTCATCGCCCGGCCCGTATCGTCTCCGCCAGCGCACGCAGCCGGCGACTGGATTGCGGTCCGGTGTACGGGTTCTGCGTGTCCCAGGCGTAGCCCGCCAGCACCGAACAGATCCAGCGGCGGATGCCCGGATCCTTGTGCTCGGCGAAAATCACGTCCTGCAGGGCGCCGCCGTACCAGCCCGTGACGAAGGTGCGGAAGGTTTCCACCCCATACGCCAGCGGTTCGGCAAACTGCGTCTGCCAATCCGTCGTTTCGCCGCGAAACTGGCGGTCGAGCAGCCCCGTGGCAAGCTTGGCCGATTGCATGGCAAGGGTGACGCCCGAGGAAAACACCGGATCGAGAAACTCCGCCGCATTGCCCAGCAGCGCGAAGCCGGGACCGTGCATGCGACTGACCTTGGCGGAATACCCCTTGATCTCCGCGGCCGGACGCGTCACGACCGCATCCTTGAGCAGCGTTGCCAGCATGGGCTCGTCGGCGACGAGCTGCCACATGCGCTCATCCAGCGTGCCCTTGAACTGCGCGTGATGCTCAGGCGTGGCGACCACGCCCATCGACGCCGTGCCATCCGAGAACGGAATCAGCCACGACCAGACATCCCTGTTCGTCGGATGTACGCCGACGCGGATCTTCTGCCGGTCGAAGGCACCGGACGGGATGTTGTCCTTCACGTGCACGAACAGCGCCGCGCGCTGGACCAGATCCGAAGGCCGATCCAGATCGAGCAGACGCGGCAGCGTGCGGCCGAAACCACTGGCATCCAGCACGAAGCGCGGCCGATGGGTGACGACCTCATCCCCGGCCGCGCTCGTGACCACGGGCCGCTCGCCCGACACATCGATGGTGGTGATCGCGGTTTCGTAGCGAACCTGCGCACCGAAGCGCACCGCTTCGTCGGCCAGCACCTGATCGAAACGCGCGCGCTGCACCTGGAACGCGATCGCCTGACCGGTCGCCGCCTTGTCGGCGAAGTTGAACGCGGAGTAGCGCTGGTCGTGCACGAAGGCGGCGCCGTTCTTGAACTGGAAACCGTTCTCGATCACGGCATCCAGCATGCCCGCTTCCTGCAGCAGTTCGGTGGTATTGCCCAGCAGACTCTCGCCGATGGAAAAGCGCGGAAAGCGCTGCTTCTCCAGCATCAGCACTTCGTAACCCTTCTGCGCCAGCAGCGCCGCCGCCATCGAGCCCGCGGGGCCCGCACCGATGATCAATACGTCAGTCATGAATCGCTTTCTCTTCTTGCGCCAGGCTCGATGTGGCGCGATGCAAATGTCGTCAGGCAGCTGAGCAGCACGAACGACCACGACAGCGTGATCGCGCACAGCAGGGTGAGGCCGATGGTGCGGATGAACGGGGTCGCGCTCAGCGCCAGCAGGCCGAAGGCGATGAGCGTCGTACACGCCGACAGCGTGACGCTGAGAATCGCCGTCGGGCGATGGTCGCGGCCGTGCCGCAGGAAAATTCCATAGTCGATGCCGAGGCCCAGCACCAGCCACAGCGCCAGCAGCGTGAACAGATTGAAGGGCACGCCCAGCCAGCCAAACAGGCCGAGCGTGGTCAGCGTCGCGGCGACCGACGGCAGCAGCATGCGCGGCGCGTCGCGCCAGCCGAAGCGGATCAGCAGCACCACACCTGCGACGGCGTAGATGACGGCGAGCAGCAGCGTCATGGTGTGGCGATAGCGGCTGAGAATGTCGCTGGTCTCGGCGACGCGGTCGATCAGTCGCACGTTCGGCAGTTCCAATGCCGTGAGCGCCGGCACGTCGTCGATGCCGCCGAGCGTCACGATGCTGGCGTAGCGCGAGCCCACCTGCCCCAGCCACAGCGGCCGCAGTCCCTGCGATGCGGGGCTCTTGAGCCATTCCTCGACCCCCAGCGGTGCCGTCGCCGCAGCGAATTCGGCGCGCCGCCGTTCGATGGCCTCGGGTGCGAAGCCCAGCGCACTCATCGCCTGATCGAACAGCGCGCCCGGCGCGTAGACCTTCCGTGCCAGCAATGCGTGATTGCGCTGCTGTCGTGCCAGCGATGGCAGGCTGGCGCTGACCGCCTGATAGGAGGCGACGGCGCGGCCTGCGACGAGCCGGTCGAGCGCCTGGGTCAGTTGTTCTTCCGCTTCCAGCACCGCCTGCGCCGAGTCGCCCGACACCAGGAAGAAGCGTGTTTCGAC
>CAYWHG010000270.1:0-4296 GCA_964457865.1 uncultured Steroidobacter sp. | reverse complement strand
GGCTGGATACGGCTTTTGCAACGGTCGTCCAGGCCTGCGGCAGCGCAGTCGTGCGCCCCGGCGGCACCTGGCTGTCGCCGGAAATGCAGATGGCCTACGTCTCGTTGCACGAGCAGGGTTATGGCCACTCCGTCGAAACCTGGCGCGATGGGCAACTGGTCGGCGGGCTGTATGGCGTCGCTGTCGGTCGCATGTTCTTCGGCGAATCCATGTTCAGCCTCGAACGCGACGCCTCGAAGGTGGCCATGAGCCGTCTGTGCAGCGAACTCATCGCCCGCGACTTCCACATGATCGACTGTCAGATGGCCACGCCGCACCTGATGAGCCTGGGCGCGCAGCTGATCCCACGGCCGGAATTCATCCAGCAACTGGCCGAACACACGACAGGCGACCATCAGGTGGGCAGCTGGCATTGACGTTGCCGCGTGGCAACGACCTGAATCCGGCGTCAGACAGTTCCCTCGCCGCGCGTGACCAGCGGCCTGCCGCTCATCTGCACCCGATGTGGTTTCATTGCAATGGGGTCGGCCTTTATGCACAATTCGCGCGCTTCCGGGCCCGCCCCGGATCATTCCAAACAGAGAACGCATGGCCAAAGAGGATGCAATTCAGATGGAAGGTCGTGTCGTTGACACGCTTCCGAACACCACTTTCCGGGTGCAGCTCACCAACGGTCACACCGTAACGGCGCACATCTCCGGAAAGATGCGCAAGAACTACATCCGCATCCTGACCGGCGACCAGGTAACTGTGGAATTGACGCCCTACGATCTCACCAAGGGCCGCATCGTCTACCGCGGACGCTGATGGAAAAGTTGACCGTTGGCGGTTGACCGTTGACGGTCGGAAAAAGCAAAGGCCGGCATTGCCGGCCTTTTTCTTTTCAGATTCTGGCTGTCAACCGTCAACGGCCAACCGTCAACTCCCCTCCAGCAGCGGCTGCTCGCTGTCGGCACGCACTTCGACCTTGAGCTTGTCGTCGTCGCCCAGCGTGACGAAGGCGTGTCCGCCCGACACCAGCTTGCCGAACAGCAGTTCTTCGGCCAGCGGACGTTTGATGCCTTCCTGGAGCACGCGGGCCATCGGCCTTGCACCCATCTTCGGGTCGTAGCCCTTGCGGGTCAGCCATTCGCGGGCCGCATCGTCGACATGGAGCTGTACGCCCTTCTGTTCGAGTTGCGCCTCGACTTCGACCAGCAGCTTGTCGACGACGCGCTGGATGGTGCGCGGGTCGAGGGCGCTGAACTGGATGATGGCGTCCAGCCGGTTGCGGAACTCGGGCGAGAACAGGCGGCGGATCGCTTCCATGCCGTCCGTTGCATGATCCTGCTGGGTGAAGCCGATCGACGGACGGTTCATTTCGAACGCACCGGCATTGGTGGTCATGACGATCACGACGTGGCGGAAATCCGCCTTGCGGCCGTTGTTGTCGGTGAGCGTGCCGTGGTCCATCACCTGCAGCAGCAGGTTGAACACATCCGGATGCGCCTTCTCGATTTCATCGAGCAGCAGCACCGAGTGCGGATGCTTGTTGATGGCTTCGGTGAGCAGACCGCCCTGGTCGAAACCCACGTATCCCGGCGGTGCGCCGATCAGCCGCGACACCGTGTGGCGCTCCATGTATTCGGACATGTCGAAACGGATCAGCTCGACACCCAGCACGATCGCCAGCTGCCGCGTGACTTCGGTCTTGCCGACGCCGGTCGGACCGGCGAACAGGAACGAGCCCACCGGCTTGTGCTGATCGCCCAGTCCCGAGCGCGCCATCTTGATCGACGCGGCCAGGGTCTCGATCGCCGGATCCTGGCCGTAGATGACCAGCTTCAGGTTGCGTTCCAGATTGCGCAGCACATCGCGGTCGGACTTCGAGACATTCTTGGCGGGAATCCGCGCGATGCGTGCGACCACGTCTTCGATCATCTGCGTCGTCACGGTCGTCTCGCGCTCGCCTTCGGGCTTCAGGCGCAGACGCGCGCCCGCCTCGTCGATCACGTCGATGGCCTTGTCCGGCAACTGCCGGTCATTGATGTGACGTGCCGCGAGTTCGGCTGCCGCAACCAGCGCGTCGTCGGCGTACTGCACGCCGTGATGCTCCTCGAAGCGCGAACGCAGGCCGCGCAGGATCTCGATGGTCTCGGTCACCGACGGCTCGACGATGTCGATCTTCTGGAAACGACGCGCCAGCGCGTGATCCTTTTCGAAGATGCCGCGGTATTCGGCATAGGTCGTCGACCCGATGCAACGCAACTCGCCATTGGCAAGCGCGGGCTTGATCAGGTTGGAAGCGTCCATGACGCCGCCCGAAGCGGCACCGGCGCCGATGACCGTATGAATCTCGTCGATGAACAGGATCGATCCCGGCGTCTTCTTCAACTCCGACAGCACACTCTTCAGGCGCTTCTCGAAGTCGCCACGGTACTTGGTGCCGGCGATCAGGGAGCCCATGTCCAGCGAGAACACCGTGCTGTCAGCCAGCACATCGGGAACCTTCTCTTCCACGATCAGGCGGGCCAGGCCCTCGACGATGGCGGTCTTGCCGACGCCGGCTTCGCCGACGTACAGCGGATTGTTCTTGCGGCGGCGGCACAGGATCTCGATCGTGCGCTCGATCTCGACGCGACGGCCGATGAGCGGATCGATGCGGCCTTCCTGCGCCAGCTTGTTCAGGTTGGTTGCGTACTTCTCTAGAGCCGTACCGCCCTCGCCTTCGCGCTCGGTCTCGGTGGCGGCCACGGATTCGTCCTTCTCGGGGCGATCCTCGGCGATCTTCGACAGGCCGTGGGCGATGTAGTTGACGACATCCAGGCGGGCCACGTCCTGCATCGACAGCAGGTAGGCCGCGTGCGAGTGCTTCTCGCTGAAGATCGCGACCAGCACGTTGGCGGTGGTCACTTCCTTCTTGCCGCTCGACTGCACATGGAACACGGCGCGCTGCAGTACGCGCTGGAAGCCGAGCGTCGGCTGGACTTCGCGGTCGTCGTCGTCCTTCAGGCGCGGGGTGGTCTGATCGATGAACTCTTTCAGATCCTTGCGCAGCCGCACGACGTCGGCGCCGCAGGCGCGCAGGATGTCCCGCACCTTCGGGGTATCGACGATGGCGAGCAGCAGGTGCTCGACCGTCATGAATTCATGACGCGACTCGCGGGCTGCCTGGAAGGCCTCGTTGAGACAGATTTCAAGTTCGCTGCTTAACACTTCGGCGTCTCAGTTCTCTTCCATCGTGCACAACAACGGATGTTGGTGCTGCTGGGAATACGTAGTGACCTGTGCGACCTTCGTTTCAGCAATCTCGAAGGTGAACACTCCACAAACACCCTTGCCGCGGGTGTGCACTTCGAGCATCACCCGGGTGGCCGTCGTGCGATCCATGCCGAAAAAGCTCTCGAGCACGTCGACGACGAACTCCATCGGCGTGTAATCGTCATTCAGCAGCACGACCCGGAACAGCGGCGGCCGCTTGAGGCGGGGCTCGGCCTCTTCGGTGACCAACCCTCGTTCGTGCTGTGTTCCCTCGTCTGCCATCGTCGCCGCAGTTGCTGAAATGATCGTTGTCGAAAACCGGTTCCGACTCTTTATAGGGGGGAACGTGGGACATTACAAGGCAGCACCCCGCGCAACTAAGTTGCGGTTCCTGAAAGCGAAAACAGCAGTGCAGCCGCGACGATCGGCGTGAATCGCGCGCGGCGCCACCTCGCGAATTCAGGTTCTGTCTGTCATTTCACTGCGCCTGCATCTGCGGCGCACCATGACACCGTCACAAATGCCTGCCAGCCTCACCTGCCGTCGCGCGCAGTGACGCCAGATGCATACGGTCCGCGAGGCGTTTTCATCAATGGGAACAATCTCTTGTGACACCCTAGTGCGACTCCGTATGATGGCGCGCCATTGCGGCGTGCTGCACGCGGCCATGATTACAACGACGCCGGAACGACGACCGACACTCGAATGCCGATTTCATCCAGCCTGCGCGCCCTCGAAACCCTGACGCCACAGCAATGGCTGGATCGCGCGTCGCGCACGTTGCCGCAGGTGCTGACTGTCATTCTCGTCGTGGCGATTGCGTGGCAGCTCGTGCAACTCACCTGGATCCTCCTCGATCAGGGCGAACCCGTTGCCATTCCGTTGCCGACTCCTGCCACCAACACCTTGGTTACCGTGCCGCGCGGAACCGACGTGCAGAAGATCGCCGACGCCAATCTCTTCGGGCAGGAGGAAGCGGCCGCCCCGATCGATCCGGCAAGTGCCGCGCCGACCCAGATGAACCTGGTGCTGTCGGCCGTCTTCGCCACCAACGAT